>NZ_SRUX01000019.1:0-158204 GCF_004791545.1 Mesorhizobium sp. M4B.F.Ca.ET.214.01.1.1 | reverse complement strand
AAAACGAAGCCGCTCGTCCATGATGCCAGTCTCTCGCCAAACCATCGCCGGGTCCTCCGGCGAGGGAGAAAACTGTCACCTATGCAATCGGTCCATTCTGTTACCTATCTATCCGGTTCGGACACCACCCCCTTCTCCCCGTCACTATACGGGGAGAAGGTGCCGGCGGGCGGATGAGGGGCGGCGCCGGCGGATGAGGGTTCGGCAGGCGCTCGTGCCGGCAAATCCCGGCCACAACCTTCACCGCGCCTAAATAAGCCGTGCCTTAAACATTAATCCACCAGTTTGGGGCATGATCCGCCGCTGCTGGGCAGGCAACGGTTTTGGGGGACTTCGAGAATGTTGCGATACGCAAGCGATTTCGTCCGCGCGCAAGGCGGCTCGATCGTGCCGGTTTTCCTCATGATCCTGGTGCCGCTGCTGCTCGCCGTCGGCCTCTCGGTCGACTACACCTCGGCGGTGCAGACGAAGAGCAACATGCAGAACGCGCTCGACGCGGCGATCCTGTCGATCACCACGCTGCCGAAAACCACCACGCTGGCCGACCGCGAGAAGTCGCTGCAGCAGTCCTTCGCCGCCAATGGCGGGCAAGGCAGCGCGACGCTGGACAGCTTCGTCGTGGCCGCCGACGGCACCGCCACCGCCAAGGCTTCGGCGCACTACCCGATGCCGACCAATTTCATGCAGATCGCCAAGGTCGACACGGTGCAGGTCGGCGTGACCTCGGCGGTGCGCAAGCGGCCGGCGCTGGTGCAGACGACGTTCAGGGTGACGAAAGTGTCCGGCTACTGGAACAAGACGATGACGCTCTACGGCACCAAGTTCGGCGACACCGTGGCCAAGCCGCTGATGACGATCACCTACACCTATAACGGCTTCGGCGACCCGAAGGGCTACGGCACCGCCATCGTCAGCACGATCAGCGGCAGCACCACGACCAAGGTCCAGCAGCAGGTCTGCACCACCGCCACGGTGAAGAACTTCAACAGCCTGCCCAGCGGCGCGATCACGCAGACCAGCGGCAGCAAGAAATACGTGACGACCTGCGCCGACACGTTTTATCCCGCCAACGGCACCGGCGCGGTGATCGACGTCAGCCAGATGGACAGTCTCTACCTGCAGATGGACGTCCCCTCGGGCAGCCCGAAGGTGCTGAAGTCGAACGACCCTGCCACCTCGAACCGGCTCTACATCGGCACCAGCAACACCACCATGCCCGAGGTCGCGACCGGCCAGACGGTCGACATCTTCACCGCCGTGCCCTGCGGCCAGACCGGCTACCAGGCCTGGGAAGACGGCGGCAACCCGGTCCCGGCCGACGTCAGCAACGCCGACTTCTTCTACACCGTCCAGGGCAAGTGCGACTTCAACCAGCGCCCGTCGAACACTGTGCTGACGCAGTGATGCGAGCTGATCTCCCCAAGTGGGGAGATCATGCACTCGAAGGGCGGCACCCTCCAGTTTCCGGATTGAAGAGCCAGTGGGAGCATGAAGGGCGCCTTTCCTCTCCCCCGTCGATCGGGGGAGAGGTGTCGAGCGAAGCTCGACGGAGTGGGGGTCGACCAGCGCCGGCGTCGTTGTTTCTGGCGGGGTGATGCTTGGCCCTGATTGGTGAATTGTCGGCGGCGGCGTATTTAGGAACCGCCTTCCCCCACTCCGTCGCTGCTTCGCAGCGACACCTCTCCCCCCTCCGGAGGGAGAGGAAAGGAGCCAGGCTGACGGATGAGCTGGCCAATCCCGCTTGCGGGGGGGAGATGCGGGGAGGACAGCAGGGGTGCTGTCCGCCGGCATTGCGGCGAACTGCGCAGGCCTGCGACTAGACCTGTTGTTTGGTCTTGAGCCGACGCCTTACGAAAAAAGACCCTTGATTGTTGAAGTGTCGACGCTCTACGGCGCCCCCCTCTGTCCTGCCGGACATCTCCCCCACAAGGGGGGAGATCGGATGTCGCCCCAGGCTTCGCCAATCTCCAACGTCGTGTCCCTCAATCACAAACCGGTGATGCCTGTAACGAAGTCCTCCGGCACGGCGAAATGGGAGCATGACCCGCCGCAATGGAGACTGTTTCTCATGACCGGACCAAAGACAACGCTCGGCAAGGCATGGCTCGCCGGAGCGGCCTTCATCGCGCTGGCCGCCAGCGCCGGCGCGGCGTCGGCCCAGCCGCTTACCGTGGTCGAGCTGTTCACCAGCCAGGGCTGCTCGTCCTGTCCGCCGGCCAACGCCAATCTGATCAAGGTCAAGGATCGGCCGGGCGTGCTGGCGCTGTCGTTCAACGTCACCTACTGGGACTATCTCGGCTGGAAGGACACGTTCGGCCGGCAGGAGTTCACCCAGCGCCAGGTGAGTTACGAGCCGCCGCTTGGCCATGACGGGCCGTTCACGCCGCAGGTGGTGGTGAACGGCAGCGCCGACGCGGTCGGCGCCGCGCCCGGCGAGATCGAGCGGCTGATCTCGACCAGCCCGCAGGCCAAGGGCCCGGCGCTTGCGCTCGGTGACGGCAAGGTGAGCATCGGCGCCGGCACGGCGCCCGACGGGGCGGCCGATGTCTGGCTGGTGCGCTACAGGCGCGGTGTCGTCGAGGTGCCGGTGGCGCGCGGCGAGAACACCGGCCGCACCCTGCCGCATGCCAATGTCGTCCATTCGCTGCAGCGGCTCGGCCGCTGGAACGGCGAGGCGACGACGCTGCCGCTGCCGGCCGATGGCGGCGGGCTCAGCACCGCGGTGCTGGTACAGACACCCGGCGGCGGGCCGATCCTGGCCGCCGCGGCGAACTGATCATCCTTTCTTCGCGCGATGCCGCATGAGGCGGCAGCGCACCATCCGGCCCGCATCGCGCGCCACAACTCAAGGAGAATACCCGTGACCAAATTCCTGACCGCGCTCGCCTTCGCGCTCGCAACCACGGCGTTCGCCGCTGGCGCCCGCGCCGACGACGCGACCAACGCCATGAAGCCGGCCAATGCGATGGCCACCGAGGCGATGAAGCCGGCGACCGACGCCATGAAGCCTGCCAACGCCATGGCGACCGATGCGATGAGCACGCAGGCGATGAAGCCGGCCGATGCCATGAAGCCGGCGACGGATGCGATGAAGCCGGCCACGGATGCGATGAAGCCGGTGACCGATGCGATGAAGCCCGTCGATGCGATGGCTCCAGCGCAATAAGTTGCAGCCGACGCACGCCAAAGTGAGAACCCGGCGGCGGCCGGTTTCGTATATGGTGAACAGCAGCAAGGGAGTTCCAACATGACCGCAATTCGACAGCAGAAGCGATCATCGACCTTCGCCAAAGGCGCGCTCGCCGCGCTCGTCCTGACAATCGCCGCCGCCGCGTTCTGGCAGACACCGGCGGTCTCGGCCGAGGACGCGGTGGTGATCCCGCCGCCGGCAATGGACGAGAAGGCGGCCAGCGGCAGCGAGACGGCGGTCTTCGCCGGCGGCTGCTTCTGGGGCGTGCAGGGCGTGTTCCAGCACGTCAGGGGGGTGAGCAAGGCGGTGTCCGGCTACACCGGCGGCAGCAAGGAAAACGCCGTCTACGAGGTCGTCGGCACCGGCAGCACCGGACATGCCGAGTCGGTCGAGATCACCTACGACCCGTCGCAGGTGACCTATGGCCAGCTGCTGCAGGTCTATTTCTCGGTCGCGCACAATCCGACGCAGCTCAACTACCAGGGGCCGGACCACGGCACGCAGTACCGCTCGACGATCTTCGCCGGGAACGACCAGCAGAAGAAGGTGGCCGAGAGCTACATCGCCCAGCTCGACAAGGCCAAGGTGTTTTCCCAGCCGATCGTCACCACGCTGGAAACCGGCAAGACGTTCTATCCGGCCGAGGACTACCACCAGGATTTCCTGACGCTGAACCCGACCTATCCCTACATCGTCTACAACGACCTGCCCAAGGTGGCGAATTTGAAGACGCTGTTCCCGAAGCTCTACAGCGAGAAGCCGGTGCTGGTGCTGGCGTCGAGCAAGAGCTGAGCGGCAATCTCCCCCCTCGAGGGGGAGATGTCGCCGAAGGCGACAGAGGGGGTCCGCGCGCGTGAAGCGCCGACCCCTATCGGCGCCAGGAAGCAGGCCGAGCCCGGTCGGACCGACCCCCTCTGGCCTGCCGGCCATCTCCCCCTCGAGGGGGGAGAAAGACGCTCTCAATCGTATGTCAGATCCGTCGCCTTCCCCCCGAACACCCGGTAGGCATAGAACGAATAGAAGATGATGATCGGCAGCACCACGACGACGCCGACGAGGATCACGATCAGGCTTTCCGGCGCTGAGGCGGCCTGCCAGATGGTCAGCTTGTCGGGCACGACGAACGGGTAGAACGACCAGGCGAGGCCGGCGAAGCCGAGCGCGAAGATGGCGGCGAGCGTCAGGAACGGTGTCAGCGCGTGGCGGTCGTTCGGCTTCGGCAGATGGAAGGTCTGCCGCCACAGCCAGACGAACAGCAGCGCCGACAGGATCGGCAGCGGCGAGAGATAGAGGATCTCCGGAAAAAGGAACCATTTGTCGAAGATGCGCGGGCTGGCGAAGGGCGTCGCCAGGGACACCGCGACCATGCCGAGCGCGGCCAGCACCAGCGCCGTGCGCAGCCAGCGCACCGCCTTCTTCTGCAATTCGCCCTCGGTCTTGTAGATCAGCCAGGCCGAGCCCATCGCCGCATAGGCGGCCGACAGGCAGAGCGCCACCAGCGCGCCGAAGGCGATGCCGCCGAGGCCGACGTCGAGGCCGAGCACATAGACGCCCAGCATATAGCCCTGCGCCAGCGAGGCGACGGCCGAGCCGAGGAAGAAGATGCGGTTCCAGCGATGCTTGCTGCCGGCCGGCACCTTGGCGCGGAAGTCGAAGGCGACGCCGCGCAGGATCAGGCCGACCAGCAGCACGAAGACCGGGATGTAGAGCGCGCTGAGGATGGTGCCATGCGCCAGCGGGAAGGCGACCAGCAGCAGGCCGACGGCCAGCACCAGCCAGGTCTCGTTGGCGTCCCAGAACGGACCGATGGCGGCGATCATGGTGTCCTGCTCGTGGTCGTCGGCGGCGGCGAACAGGATGCCGATGCCGAGATCGAAGCCGTCGAGGATGACGTAGATCAGGATGGCGAGGCCCATCAGGCCGGCGAAGATCAAGGGAAGCAGGGTTGGCCAGTCATAGGTCATTTTCTTCTCCTCACGCGCCAGTCTCGATTTCCGAGGTCGGCGCCGCCCCTCATCCCCCTGCCGGGACCTTCTCCCCGTATGGTGACGGGGAGAAGGGGGCTGGCCGCAACAACAGCGTATTTCCTGCAACGTCGGCGATTGGCGAAACCAGCGATGGGAGCGCCCCTCTCCCCGTCCCTATACGGGGAGAGGATGCCGGCAGGCAGGTGAGGGGCAGCGCCAGCGTCCGGCGTCGAGTCAAGATTTCTTCGCAGTTCGACCACTGCCCTCACTCTCCTGCCGCCGGCTGCGACATGGCGGCGTTCATGACGCCCGGCAGCGGCGAGGCGTCGCCATCCTTGGCCGCCTTCAGCGCCAGGTGCACCAGCACGCCGAGATAGGCGATCAGCAAAGCCAAATAGAGGACGAGATAGATGGCGAGCGTCAGCGCGACATGGCTGCCGGCGACCGGGCCGACGGCATCGGCGGTCTTCAGCACGCCGGTGACCAGCCAGGGCTGGCGACCGATCTCGGTGGTGTACCAGCCGGCCAGCGTCGCCACCCAGCCGGAGATCGTCATCGGCACCATCAGCAGCGCCAGCGGCCTCGGCAGGCTGTGGCGGCGCTTGAGGAAGAAGGCGGCCGACCAGGAGACGATCAGCATCAGGATGCCGGTGCCGACCATGATGCGAAAACCCCAGAACACCGGGAAGACCGGCGGGTGGTTGCCTGGATAGTCGTTCAGCCCCGGCACGACGCCGCTGGTTGAGTGCCTCAGCACGAGGCTGGCGCCGTCAGGGATGGCGACCTCGAATTTATTCTCCCTGGCCGCCTCGTCGGGCCATGCGAACAGCACCAGCGGCACGTTGGGGCCGGTGTTCCAGTTGGCTTCCATGGCGGCGATCTTCTGCGGCTGGTGCTCCAGCGTGTTCAGGCCGTGTTGGTCGCCGGCGAAAATCTGGATCGGGATCAGGATGGCGGCGGTGAAGACGCCGGTGCGCAGCGCCTTCCACATCGATTCCGAGCGGTCGCCGGTGAGGTAGCGCAGCGCCGACAGGCCGGCGATGAGGAAGGAGACTGTCAGCCCCGAGGCAAGCAGCATATGGACCAGGCGGTAGGGCATCGACGGATTGAAGACGATCGCCCACCAGTCGACGGCGTGCGCCTTGCCGTCGCGCATCTCGAAGCCGGCCGGCGTCTGCATCCAGGAATTGAGCGCGATGATCCAGAAGGCGGAGACCGTGGTGCCGCCGGCGACCAGCACGGTGGCCAAAGTGTGGATGCGGTTGGAGACGCGGCGGAAGCCGAACAGCATGATGCCGAGGAAGGCCGCCTCCAGGAAGAAGGCGGTGAGGATCTCATAGGCGAGCAGCGGCCCGGCGATGTTGCCGACGGTCTCCATGTAGCCCGGCCAGTTGGTGCCGAACTGGAAGCTCATGGTGACGCCCGAGACCACGCCCATGGCGAAGGACAAGGCGAACACCTTCACCCAGGTGAAATAGGCGCGCATCCAGGCGGAATCACCGGTGCGGTTGTAACGCAGCTTGAAGAACAGCAGCACCCAGCCGAGTGCAATGGTGATCGCCGGAAACAGGATATGGAACGAAATATTCGCGCCGAACTGGATGCGCGACAGAATGAGCGGGTCCATGGGCGACTCCGGCTGCTGCTTATGCCTCACAGAATAGGGCGCTGACGCGGTCCGGTCAAAGCGGCGTGGCGCCACGCGGGGCGCGTTGTCGCAGCAGTTCGGGCGAAAGCGTCAGCGCCCGATCGGGGAATGATTGTCCAGAATTGTCAGGAGCGGCATTGACTTCCCGCCGCGGGCACCGACATTCAGCGCAATAAAAATCCACAACCGCCTTTCAAGCAGCCGTTTTCAGCCATGCCATCCATTATCTCGATTGCCGGGGTGACCAAGACCTACGCCACCGGTTTCAAGGCCTTGAAGGAAATCAACCTCGACATCGAGCGCGGCGAGATCTTCGCGCTGCTCGGGCCGAACGGCGCCGGCAAGACGACGCTGATCTCGATCGTCTGCGGCATCGTCAACCGTTCGTCGGGCTCGGTCACCGTCGACGGAAACGACATCGGCAAGAACTACCGCGCCGCGCGCAGCCTGATCGGGCTGGTGCCGCAGGAGCTGACCATCGACGCCTTCGAGACCGTCTGGGCGACGGTCAACTACAGCCGCGGCCTGTTCGGCAAGCCGCCCAACAAGGCGTTCGTCGAGAAGGTGCTGCGCGACCTCTCGCTGTGGGAGAAGAAGGACGCCAAGGCGATCACGCTGTCGGGCGGCATGAAGCGCCGGCTGATGATCGCCAAGGCGCTGTCGCACGAGCCGCGGGTGCTCTTCCTCGACGAGCCGACGGCCGGCGTCGACGTCGAATTGCGCCAGGACATGTGGGCGATGGTGCGCCGGCTGCGCGAGGACGGCGTCACCATCATCCTGACCACCCACTACATCGAGGAGGCCGAGGCGATGGCCGACCGCGTCGGCGTCATCAACCGCGGCGAGATCGTGCTGGTCGACGACAAGGCCGAGCTGATGCGCAAGCTCGGCCGCAAGCGGCTGATGCTGGAGCTGCGCAGTCCGCTCGCGGCCATCCCGGAGAGCTTCTCGCGCTACGCGCTGGAGCTGTCGCCCAATGGCGATCAATTGACCTACACCTACGACAACCAGAGCGACCGGCCGGGCGTCGCCTCGCTGATGCGCGACCTCGAGGCGGCGGGCATCCAGTTCCGCGACATCGACACGGAGAACAGCTCGCTGGAGGAGATCTTCGTCAACCTGCTGAGGCAAGAGCCATGAACCTGCGCGCCGTCTGGGCCATCTACCGGGTGGAAATGGCGCGCGCGCTGCGCACCGTGCTGCAGAGCATCATCTCGCCGGTGATCTCGACCTCGCTCTATTTCGTCGTCTTCGGCTCGGCTATCGGCTCGCGCATCACCGAGATCGACGGCATCAGCTACGGCGCCTTCATCGTGCCGGGGCTGATCATGCTGTCGCTGCTGACGCAATCGATCTCGAATGCCTCCTTCGCCATCTATTTCCCGAAATTCGTCGGCTCGATCTACGAGCTGCTTTCGGCGCCGGTGTCCTATCTGGAGATCGTCATCGCCTATGTCGGGGGTGCCGCGACCAAGTCGATCGTTCTCGGCCTGATCATCCTGGCCACCGCCTCGCTGTTCGTGCCGCTGCATATCGAGCGCCCGTTCTGGATGCTCGCCTTCCTGGTGCTGACGGCGGTGACCTTCAGCCTGTTCGGCTTCATCATCGGCATCTGGGCGAAGAGCTTCGAGCAATTGCAGCTGGTGCCGCTGCTGATCATCACGCCGCTGACCTTCCTCGGCGGCAGCTTCTATTCGATCAACATGCTGCCCGGCATCTGGCGCACGGTGACGCTGTTCAACCCGGTCGTCTACCTGATCAGCGGGTTCCGCTGGAGCTTTTACGGCAAGTCGGACGTCTCGGTCGGCATCAGCCTCGGCATGACCGTGGTGTTCCTGGGCGTCTGCATCGCGATCGTCGCCTGGATATTCAGGACCGGGTATCGGTTGCGGAACTGACCGGCAGGTCAGATGGCTTTCACCAGCCGCAGCAGCCCCAGCATCTCGACAAGCGTCCCCCTGCGGAAGGCGACATAGGTCGGCTGTTCCTGGCCGTGGAAACGGCGCTTGAAGGCCGCCTGGCCCTGCAAATTGAACTTCGAGCGATTGATCCAGGCGGAGCCATAGGCGCGCTGGAAGGTGCTGCGCCAGAAGCTCGATTCGGCAAAGCCGCTGGCCTCGATGTCGACCAGCGGCGACAGACCCAGCGTGACGACGGACTTGCCCTCCTCGCGAAAGCGGTCGACGGCGAATTTGGTCAGGCCGATCTCGGCATGCGGCGTGGCGTCGATATGCTTGCGCTTGAAGGCGGTGGTGTAGCCGATGACCTTGCCGTCGCGAAACAGCGGATCGAAATCGAGCAGGGCGACCAGCTCGCCCTCCGGCCCATGCAGCACGAAGCGGCGCATGTCGGCGCCGAGATGGTCGGCGAAGGGCCGGTTGAGGAAACCCATCTCCCAGCGCTTGACGATGCGCTCGCCGCGCCAGTTCTCCGACAGCCTGGCGATCTCGTCGAGGAAGATGTTGCGCCTGTCCTCCTCGAAGGAAAAACCGTTCTTCGACAGCCAGCGTTCGGAATAGCGCACCGTCTCGTTGCGCTTGCCGGAGAAATCGTGCGCGGGCAGGTGCAGCCTGGTGTCGATGCCGAGGCGATTGATGCGGTAGCCGAGACCGGCCAGCACCCGCGCGGTATCGGCGCCGATCTGCACGAACCAGGGATCGCCTGCGGCCTCGACGAAGCGCTTGATATAGGCCGGCCGCTCGGCCGGATGGACCACCGGATCGCCGAGCGCGAAATGGTGCTTCATCTTGGTGCCGAAGGCGATGTAGCCGTCGCCATCGCTGAAATAGGACAGTTTCTGCTGCACGGCGGTGGAATAGGCGAGCGAGAAATCGCCATGCCGGCGCACCAGCGCCAGGCGCTCGAGATGCGTCAGGTCGCGCCGCGGAACCTTGGGTGCTGCGCCTTCGAGAAACCTGTCAATGTGGATCCGCAGGGAGGGCATGAGGTTCCGCGTGCCGATAGATGGAGACCCGTCGACCCGCAGGCCCGAATCAGTCGCCTTGGCACGGTCAATCATACCGCGCAGGCGCCATATAGGATGCAATCGGCACCGACAGAAGGGGAAATCTCGGCCAAAGGGTGGCGAGTGGGCAGCGCGCCATGCGCCATCATCGGCCGGATCGGCTCGGACCTTGAGGTGGCTGGTTTTGACTTTCCATGCGATGTTATATATCATGTTATCGTTTTGACTGAACGAGCTGCATCATGGAAGACATCATACGGTCGCTTGGCTTTCTGTGCCTGGGCAGCAGGTTCAAGCGCATCGGCGAGCAGTTGCAGGCGGATACGCAGCGCGTGCTCGACGAGCTGGAGGTCCGGGTCCAGTCGAGCCAGTATCCGCTGCTCGCCGCGCTCGACAGGCTGGGGCCGCTGCCGGTCGGCGAGCTGGCGCAGTCGCTCGGGATCGCCCAGCCGGGCGTCACGCGCAGCGTGGCGCTGCTGGCCGAACTGGGACTGGTCGAGGTCAGCCCGTCGAACGACGACCAGCGGCGCCGAATCGTCTCCCTCAGCCGCAACGGCCGACGGCTGGTCGATGTGGCGAAGCGCGAAGTCTGGCCTCGCATCGAGGAGGCCGTTGCGGATCTGTGCGCCGACCTGTCCGGGCCGCTGCTTGGTCAGCTCGCCGAAATCGAGGACCGCCTGGCCGCGTCTCCGCTCGACCGTCGCGTGGAAAAGGCCGTGAGTCCGGTGCGATGAACCACCTGCTCGACCGTCCCATCTGGAGCGCGCTCAGCTCGCGACATCAGGCCTTCGCGCAAGGCGACAGCCTGGCCAGGCGATACAGGCCGTCGATCGTTCCGTTCGCGGCCACCGCGGCGGACGACACGGCTAGCCTCGATGCGCTGGGCAGGCTCATTCCGCCGCTCGAAAGCTCCATCGTGGTCCAGGCGGACGCAATCGTCCTGCCTGCGGCGCTGTCGGCGATTTCGACCGCGTCGCTGGTTCAGATGATCGCCGAGCAGCCGGTGCAGGCCGTATCCGACGAGCGCATCCAGCGGTTGACGCAGCACGATGCCGCCGAGATGCTCGCTCTGGCGGCGCTCACCAGGCCCGGCCCGTTCACGCTGGAGGCGTTGAGCCTCGGCGATTTCTGGGGCGTCAAGATCGACGGCAGGCTGGCGGCGATGGCCGGCGAGCGCATGAAGCAGCCTGGCTACACGGAACTCAGCGGCGTGTGCTCGCATCCGGATTTCCGCGGCGGTGGCCTCGCCAGGCGGCTGTCCCTGTTCGTTGCAAATCAAATCATGACGCGCGGCGAAATCCCCTATCTCCACGCTTATGCCAGCAATGTCGCGGCCATCGGACTGTACGAGTCCATCGGCTTCCGGCTGAGAAGCATGATGAACATGGCCGTGGTTCAGCGCACCGGATAGGGCGCACCAGCGGCCGTTCTCGCGGACCAAGAGCGTTTCACCGTTTCACGGAACCGGCGAACAGCCCTATCTCTTTGTTTTGACGCAATTTTTGACGGAAAACCGCTCACACTTTTCCTGGAATTGCTCTAGGCCGACTTTGGCTCAAGCCGCCGGAAGCCGACGGCTTCCATCAGCATGTCCTCTTCGACCATGCCGGCATTGTGCAGGGCGAGCAGGTTCAGGGCGATTTCCCGGGCTTCGGCCGAATCGGGATGCGCCTGGCGCCGCCGGCAGGCCTCGTCAAAGACGCGCTGCAGCCTGGCGATATCGGCAGGCTTCAGCAGGCCACGGTCATAAACAGACTTTGGCATGGCAGTCTCCTGACAAGGACCTAGGGCGCCACGCATAAATTGCCAATCTTTCCCGAAGCTTGACTGGTTCCTAGAGTGAAAAGGAGGGATCTCGGGGGGGCCGAGATCCCTCCTTTGATCATGCAATGGGTCGAGATAGACCGCGCGTCAGACGGCGATCTTGCCGCCGCCCTTTTTGGTGATGGCGACCACTGAAGGCCGCGTCGGCATGTCGGGCTTGAAGTCGGGCCAGCGGGTCGACAGGTCCTCATAGTAGGACGGACGGCCGAAGGCCTCCCAGTCCTCGCCGCCGTCGCCCGGATGCTGGACGGCGACGAAGGCGGTCTGGTCGTCCGGCGCGAACAGCGGGCCGCACATTTCGGCGCCGATCGGCACGCGGAAGAACAGCTTCGAGGTCGCCCGCGCCGCGCCTTCGGTGTCGACCGCCCACAGGCCGTCGGTGCGGCCGGTGGCCTTCGGACCCTGGCCGTCGGTGGCGACCCACAAACGGCCAGCCGAATCGACGGCGCAATTGTCCGGCATGCCGAACCAGCCATTGGCGGTGGTCGCGGTCGAGAAGGTGGCGCCGACCTCGGCCACCGAGGGATCGCCGCATTTCAGCAGCACTTCCCATTTGCCCTTGGCGGCAGCGAAGTCGCCGCCATCCTCCGATATCTCGATGATGTGGCCGAAGGCGTTCGACGCGCGCGGATTGGCGGCGTCGACCTGCTCCGCCTTGCGCTTCGAATTGTTGGTCAGCATGACATAGACCTTGCCGTTGGCGCCATTGGGCTGGATGTCCTCTGGGCGGTCCATCTTGGTGGCGCCGAGCAGGTCGGCGGCGCGGCGCGTCTCGATCAGTACGTCGGCCTGGCTGGCGAAGCCGTTTTCCGCTGTCAGCGGGCCCTGGCCGAAGACGATCGGCATCCACTCGACCGTGCCGTCCTCGCCGAACTTGGCGACATGCAGCGTGCCGTCGTCGAGCAGGTCCTTGTTGGCCGCGAGGTCGTTGGCGTTGAACTTGCCGGTAGTCACGAACTTGTAGGCATAGTCGAAACGCTCGTCGTCGCCGAGATAGAAGACAACGCGGCCGTCCTTGGCGACGATCGATTCCGCGCCCTCATGCTTGAAGCGACCCATGGCGGTGCGCTTGCGCGGCACCGATGCCGGATCATTGACGTCGACCTCGACGATCCAGCCGAAGCGGTTGGCCTCGTTCGGCTCCTTGGCGAGGTTGAAGCGGTCGTAATGCGCGCCCCACTCATAGGCGCCTTCCGGAATGCCGAGGCGCTTGTAGTTGGCGGCTTCCTTGTGGCCTTCCGGCAATTCGCCGGAGAAATAGCCATGGATGTTCTCCTCGGCCATGACATAGGTGCCCCAGGGGGTGACGCCGCCGGCGCAGTTGTTGAAGGTGCCGATGACCTTGGTGCCGGAAGGATCGGCATTGGTCTTGAGGCGGTCGTGGCCGGCGGCCGGGCCGGCAAGCTGCATCTCGGTGTTGGAGGTGATGCGGCGGTTGAGCTTGCCGTCGCGCACCACCTGCCACTTGCCGCCGTCCTTGCGGATCTCGACGATGGAGCCGCCATGGGCCGCCATCTCGACGTCGACCTGCTCCTTGCTGAGCGGCGCCACCTCGGCTGCCTTCTTGCCGTCCTTGTCGACGATCTTGACGATGCCGGGGAACATCAGATGCGGGTTGGTGTATTCGTGGTTGACCACCAGCAAGCCATGCTCGGCCGAGCCGTCGATCGGGATATAGCCGACATAGTCGTTGTTGTAGCCGAACTGTTTTGCCTGGGCCTCGGCCGACTGCTTTGCCGGGTCAAATTCCGGCGAGTCGGCAAACAGCGGGTCGCCCCAGCGCAACAGCACGTCGGCATCGTAGCCCGGCGCGACATGATGCTTGTCGTCGATGCCGGCCTCGAGCTCGTCGAAGGTGAAGGCCGAGGCCTCGGCGGCGCGGGCATCGTCGGCGGCGACCAGCGCCAGCGGGCTGACCGTGGCGGCGATGGCCGAAACCGCCAGCGAACCCTTCAGGAAGCCACGGCGCGAGAAGCGCGCGGCGATGATCTCGCCCATGGTGCGGTTGTCGGTGGGATTGACGGCCGGGCCGTCATTCTCCTCGAGCAGGCTGGTTCGGAAACCGGTGTCAGGGGAGCGGTGGTCGGACATGAGCTTTCCTCTGGCTTCTTGGCTGGAGCATGTGACCTGTCGACCCCTATAACCGCTCGATCACATTTTCGTGACACTCGGCGCGTTTTCGGCTGGTTATTTGCCGGCTCATGAACGGTGCCTGTCCCGTCGGCCGGCACCCGTGGCCATTCATCGCTCCCGCATGATTTCAAAATATCGCATCGGTCGGCACCGATCATGGCGGCCGGGACGCATTTTGCGACATCCGGCTTCGATCCTGTCTGAGCGGGGCGCTGGTCAGGCGCGGTCTGCTTGACGGCCTCGCGCGCTTCGGAAACAAGGACTGCGGCACGTGTGGCGATGGCGGCAATTGGGAGAAATGAACCGTGAGTTTCTGGGGATTGGTGCAGCTTGGCGTTTCGACCGTGATCTTCCTGCTCGCGGCGACCGCGGCCAAGCAATGGGGGCTGGCGCCTAGCCTCGGCAAGATCGTGCTGACGCTGGCGCTCTATTCGCTGGGCAATCTGATCATGCTGAGGCTGATCCGCGAATTCGGCATGTCGGTGTCGTTCAGCCTGTCGGCGGTGATCCAGCTGGTGTCGGTGAACGTCGTGGCGCTCGCCTTCTTCGGCGAGAAGGTCAATGCCCTGCAGGCGACCGGCATCGTGCTGGCGATCGCCGCCGTGGCGCTGATCACGCTCGGGCCCTATATGCAGCGACTCTAAGGCGGTTCAGCGTTTCATGGAATCGCCGAGCCGCCCCGAGTTTTGTTTTGACTCAATTCCTGACGGAAAACCGCTGCGCACTTTTCCTGGAATTGCTGTAGGTCCCGCCCGATGAAATCCGCCGCGGTCGCGTTCTTCAACAAGATCGAGTTTCCGGTCCTTCTGGCCGGGCTGGTGGTCGCCTTCGGGCTGTGGGGCTTCGTCGAATTGATGGAGGCGGCGCACGCCACCACGCCGCACGCCTTCGACACCGAGATCCTGCTCGCCTTCCGCCAGGCTGGGCAACCCGACCACCCGATCGGGCCGCTGTGGCTGCAGGGGGCGATGCGCGACATCACCAGCCTCGGCAGCACCAGCGTGCTGGTGCTGATCACCGCGGCGGTGATCGTCTACCTGCTTTTGATCCGCAGGCCGGGATCGGCGCTTCTGATCTTCGTCGCGGTGGCCGGCGGGCAGGTGCTGTCCAGCCTGCTCAAGGCTGGCATCGACCGGCCGCGCCCGGAACTCGTCTCGCACCTCGTCGACGAGACGTCGCTCTCCTTCCCGAGCGGCCATGCCATGCTGTCGGCGGTCACCTACCTCACGCTCGGCTCGCTGGCGGCGCGCTTCCTGCCGGACCGCACGACCAAGATCTTCGCGCTCTGCCTCGCCGTGCTGATCACGGTGCTGGTCGGCACCAGCCGCGTCTATCTCGGTGTCCATTGGCCGTCCGACGTGCTCGGCGGCTGGTGCGCCGGCTTCGCCTGGGCCATGCTGTGCTGGCTGGTGGCGCGGTTCCTGCAGCGGCGCCATGCGGTGATCGACAGTGAGTGAGCATGTTTTATCCATACTCAATGATGCTTGAAACATCATGATGTTTGTATTATCCATTGATACTGCAGACTCAGACAAGGGTTCTGGCCGATGATCACCGCCCAGCAGATGCGCGCCGCGAGGGCGCTGGCCGGCATCGATCAGAAGACGCTGGCCGAGCGCGCCGGGGTTTCGCTTCCGACCATTCAGCGCATGGAGGCGAGCGACGGCGTCGTCAGGGGCGTGGTCGACACGCTGATGAAGGTCATCCAGGCACTCGACGAGGCCGGGGTGGAACTGATCGGCGAGAACCAGGCCAGCGAGCGCGGCGGCCGGGGCGTGCGCCTCAAGCCGGTCGTATCGCAGAACCCGCAAGGCTGAGTCGCGTAATAGTCGCGACGGCGACCGCCGACATGCTGCCGACGATCCCCGCCGCCTTCGAGACGCGGAAGGCAGTCCATGGATCAGGCCCGGCGGGCAAACCACCAGCAGGCACGGCCGACATTTGCCGAACTGTTCACCCCAAAGCTGGTGACGGTGCTGCGTGAGGGCTACTCGCTAGAACACTTCAGGACCGACGCGATTGCCGGGCTGACGGTCGCCATCGTGGCGCTGCCGCTGTCGATGGCGATCGCGATCGCCTCCGGCGTGACGCCCGAGCGCGGCCTCTACACCTCGATCGTCGGCGGCTTCATCATCTCGGCGCTCGGCGGCAGCCGCTTCCAGATCGGCGGCCCGGCAGGCGCCTTCATCGTGCTGGTGGCGGCGACGGTGGCGCGCGTCGGCGTCGACGGGCTGCTGCTGGCAACGATGATGGCCGGCGTCTTCCTGCTCGCCATCGGCTATCTGAGGCTCGGCACCTATATCAAGTTCATCCCCTATCCGGTGACCGTCGGCTTCACCGCGGGGATTGCCGTCATCATCTTCTCCGGCCAGATCACCGAGCTGTTCGGGCTGACGCTTGCCGGCAAGGAGCCGGGGCCGCTGGTGCCGAAGCTGATGGCGCTCAGCGAGGCGGCCGGCACGATCAACCCGGCCGCGACCTTCGTGGCGGTGCTGACCATCGCGACCATTGTCTTCCTCAAGCGCTGGCGGCCGAAATGGCCGGCGATGCTGATCGCCATCGGCCTGGCCTCGCTGGTCGTGGCGCTGTTCGCGCTGCCGGCCGAAACGATCGGCACGCGCTATGGCGGCATCCCGCGCAGCCTGCAGTGGCCAGCCTTTCCGCCCATCGGCATCGACAGGATGGTCGACGTGCTGCCGGATGCGGTGGCTTTCGCGCTGCTCGGCGCGATCGAATCGCTGCTCTCCGCCGTGGTCGCCGACGGCATGACCGGGCGGCGGCACCGCTCCAATTGCGAGCTGGTGGCGCAAGGCTTCGCCAACATCGCGTCGGCCCTGTTCGGCGGCATCTGCGCCACCGGCACGATTGCCCGCACCGCCACCAATGTGCGGGCCGGCGCGCATGGGCCGGTCGCGGGCATGGTGCATTCGGCGATCCTGCTGGTGCTGATGCTGGTGGCGGCGCCGCTGGCCAGCTACATCCCGCTGGCCGCGCTTGCCGGCGTGCTGGCGGTGGTGTGCTGGAACATGTTCGAGAAGCAGGCCTTCGCGACGCTGCTCCGCACGTCCCGCGGCGATGCGCTGGTGCTGATGGCGACCTTCCTGATCGTCGTCTTCCGCGACCTCACCGAGGGCATCGTCGTCGGCTTCGCGCTGGGCTCGATCCTGTTCATCGACCGCATGGCCAAGTCGATCGCCGTCGAGGCCGATCAGCCGCTGGTGCCGGACGACATCGCCGACCGCGCCAGCATCTATGATTCGAGCGAGGCGAGCGATGCCGACACCGTCGTCTACCGCATCTCGGGCGCCTTCTTCTTCGGCGCCGCCTCGACCGTCGGCACCGTGCTCGACCGCATCGCCGATCAGAGGAGGAACTTCATCCTCGACTGCTCGGCGGTGCCGTTCTTCGATTCCACCGCGGCCAACGTCATCGAGGGCGCGGCGCACAAGGCGAGGCGCGCCGGCGTGCGCT
The DNA here is from genome assembly GCF_004791545.1 of Mesorhizobium sp. M4B.F.Ca.ET.214.01.1.1. Taxonomy (NCBI): domain Bacteria; kingdom Pseudomonadati; phylum Pseudomonadota; class Alphaproteobacteria; order Hyphomicrobiales; family Phyllobacteriaceae; genus Mesorhizobium; species Mesorhizobium sp. M4B.F.Ca.ET.214.01.1.1. The sequence continues at coordinate 141,006 of NZ_SRUX01000019.1, read as the reverse complement.
TCATCATCGCCGGCGCCGCGCCGCAGACGCGGCGCATGCTGATCAACCACGGCGTCAAGCGACCGCTGGTCACCTATGCCGCCTCGATCCGCGACGCGCGGGCGCAGCTCAAGGCGCCCGACGGCTGATCGCTGAGCGGGCGGCCTCGACTCGAGCCGACCGCCCGACGGCTTCAATCGAGGCTGAGCGCGGCGACCTCGCCTTCGTTCATCAGCGGCACGAAGATCGTTTTGCCGTCGGTGCCGATGTCGGCGCTGCCCGGATTGAAGGTGGCGAAGGCCTCCGGCTTGCCGCCATCCTTGTAGCGATAAAGCGTGCCGGTCATGTAGGCGGTGGCGTAGATGCTGTCGCCGATGGCGACGACGCCATCGAGGTCGGCGAATTTATCCGCGCCGGGCAGCGGCGAGATCGCCTTGCTGGCGAGGTCGACCGAAAGCAGGCCGCCCGGCTCGGCGGTGCTGAAATCGGGCTTTATCCCCTTGCCCCAGGAGGCGACGATCAGCCTGCCGCCGTCGGCGAAGATGCCGTTGGGCGAGGCAAGCAGCGCGTCCTTGACGAACAGCTCCGGCCTGTCGCCGTCGATGCGGTAGATGGTGTCGGCCAGCATGTCGCTGACATAGACCTTGCCCGCGCTGTCCGCCGTCATGTCGTTGAGGAAGACGGCGTTCGGCACGTCGATGCTGGCGACCAACTTGCCGCTGGCCAGATCGACGACGCGGACCTTGGTGATGTCGGCGACGTAGAGCTTGCCGCCCGAGAGCGCCATGCCCTTGGGCGCGTCCATGCCGTCGGTCCAATGCCGGGTGACGAGCTTGCCGTCGAGCGACAGCACCGACAGATAGCCGTTGCCGTCGGCCTCGCCGGGATTGCCGGCGATGTTGGAGACGATGATGCGCTTGTTGGCGGCATCGAAGAGCGCCGATTCCGGCTGCTCGAAGCCCGAGGCGCGCCAGATTTCGCCGGCCTCGGCGATTGGCGTCATGGCGGCGAAGGCGAGGATGGTCGAAACGATGAGGGTTTTCATGACTGGTCTCCTGTAATGACGGACGGAGAGCTAGGTTTTTCGATACTTTTCCGGAAGGCCTCTTCCAGCTAGTATCGACAATCGATACGAAATTACGCTGACGAGGTGCATTCCATGAATGGTCCGATCTTCGAGGCCCTGAAACGGACGCTGAAGGCGAAAGGCCTGACCTATCGCATGCTGGCCGAGCGCATGGGCGTTTCCGAGCCGACGGTGAAGCGTATCTTCCATGAGAAGAACTGCAAGCTCGATCGCCTGGTCGAGATCTGCGCCGCCGCCGATGTCGAGCTCGAAAACGTGCTCGGCTCGATGAACCGAGGGCCGGGGCCGGCCAACCACGTCGCGCTGGAGATCGAGCGCAAGCTGGCGGCGCGGCCGGCGCTGCTGTTCGTCTTCATCATGCTGTCGGAGAAGTTCACGCCGCAGGGCATCATGCGCTCGCAAGGACTGAGCGAAGCCTCGATGTTCCTTTACCTGCGCGACCTCGAGGCGCTCGGCCTTGTCGAGATCGGGCGCGGGCTTTCGGCGCGGCTGCTGGTCGAGACGCCGATCCAGTGGAATTTCGACGGACCGCTGAGGCCGCTTTTCGAGATGACCAATAAGAATTTCATCGGCTGGGCGATCACCCATCTGGAGCGCGAGGCGAGTTTCGTCAGCTTCTCGCGGCGGATGCGGCCGGAGACGGCAGAGATGGTGCGACGCGAGGCGGAGGAGCTGGCCGAGCGCGCAAAGCTGCTTGCCCACCACGACCAGCACACGACGCCCGAGGAGCAGCTCATCGGCTACAAATGGACCTTTGCCTTCGGCGCGACGCCGTTTCCGGCGATCATGCCGATAGGGCCGCATGCGCGGGATGCCGGGGCCGCCGCTCCCGCAAAGGGACGCCGTCCCTTGCCGGCCTGATACTTGCCCCCTGGACCAGGGTTGCGCACAGCGATGCCGACCGCGCAGCCGGTGCTTCAAAAATGAAGCCACATTCATGATAGGATTCGCGGATTGATTTGCCAGACTCCGGGTTTTGCCCAACGCGCGACCCCGTCCCCGTGACATCGAAGTGATCCCATGTCGACCGCACCAACACTTGAACTTCGCCGCTTTTCGCGCCTGAAAAACTTGCGGGAGCGCGCAGAACGCCAGGGGGCTGCAATGCAGTTCTGGGCGCGTACGGCATCGCTTGCCGCGATATCCTGCTTCTTTTCATTGATCAGCCGCTGGGATGCCTCGCTGCTCTTCGTGCTGGCGGGACTGGTGCTGTTCCAGCTCGTCGGCCTGATCCAGTTTCTCTTTGCGCGCCGTCGCACGGCGCCATGGTGGATCGGCTACGTCGTCGGTACGCTGGACATCATTCTGTTGACCGTTCTGCTGATAACGCCCAACCCGTTTGCCCAAGAGGTGGCGCCGGCCGCGATGCAGCTGCGCGAAGGCAGCTTCAAATTCCTGCTGATTTTCGTATGCCTTGGCGCGCTGACCCTTTCGACTCGACTGGCGCTCTATCTGGGCGCGCTCGCGGCCTTGACGTGGGCGATCGGGGTGGGATGGGTGATTGTTCATCCGGGTACCGTCATTCCGGCGACGAACCTCTATTCACTGCCGCTGACCGAGCGACTGAACCTCTATCTCAACCCCAATTTCGTCGACACGTTCGCGCAGGCGACCAACGTGCTGGTCGTGCTGATTATCGGCGCGATCATGGCGCTGGTCGTCTCGCGTTCCCGACATCTGTCGGAAGACTATGTCAAGGCAGAGCGCGCCCGCGCCAATCTCGCCCGGCATTTTTCGCCCAACGTGGTCGACCAGCTCGCCACCGATGACGAACCCTTCGGCCCGGTCCGCCGGCAGGAAATCGCGGTGCTGTTCGCCGACATCGTCGGCTTCACCCACTATTCCGAGGATCATCCGGCCGAAGCCGTGTTCGAACTTCTGCGTCAGTTCCACCGTCGCATGGAGCAGGTCGTTTTCGACCACCACGGCACCGTCGACAACTATATCGGCGATTGCATCATGGCGACATTCGGGGTTCCGCAAGCCAGCCATGACGACGCGACCCGGGCCATCCAGTGCGCTGGAGCGATGATCGCCACTCTCGGAGACTGGAATGTCCAGCGTGTGTCCAGGGGATATCCGCCGCTGGACGTCCGGATCGGCGTCCAGTACGGCGCGGTCGTCCTCGGCGCGGTCGGCAGCGAGCGCAATCTGTCCGTCGCGGTGGTGGGCGACACCGTCAACGTCGCCAGCCGTTTGCAGGCGCTCTGCCGTGAGCTTCAGGCGAGTATCTGCTTTGGGTCGCGACTGATCGAGGCCGCGAAGGCGGAATCGCCCACGACACAGTTGAACGCGCGCGATCATGGGCCGGTGAGCATCCGCGGCCGGGACGAACCGGTCCATGTCTGGGTCGGACACAGACCCGAAAACCAGGGCGCCGTTGCGGTTTCGGCGTGACTCAGACCAGGCTGAAAGCCATCACCTGTCTGAAGCGATTGCTCCCGCCTCTGCGGCTTCGGCGTCCGTCATAGCGTCGCCCCACGCGACCGCCCGGTAGTCGAAGCCATACTCCAGCGTCGGCTTGACGATGCGGAAGAAGGGCGACAGGTCGAAATCGCGCGGCGTGTAGAGCGAGTGGTGGCGGATGTGCAGGATTTCCCGGCGCATGTAGCTCGACTGCGCCGAGGCGCGGCCGGGGGCGCGGGTGATCTCGGGCAGGATCGGATAGCGGATCTGGCCATAGGCCTCGGCGATCAGCGTCGAGCAGATCGCCCGCGTCGGATCGCCGGACCCGAAGGCCAGCATGCGGCGACGCCAGCGCACCGGCACCGGCGGCGTCGGCAGGAAGAAGCGCAGCATGTCGAAGATGTTCTTGAGATCGTATCGCAGGCCGAGCTTGCCGATCATGAAAGCGACGACCTTGTCGCGGTCTTCCGGCGTCAGCCCGCTCGCCCTGCAGATGCGCGTGTTGTAGGTGCGGTAGCGCGACAGCGGCACGGCGACACAGCCTTCGCCGAGCGTGACTTCGATCAGGCGCGGCCGCTCCGAACCGTCCGCGGGCGCGGGCAGAGCGTCGCCGACATAGAAGGCGGCATGCGACCAGGTCGACTGGGTCAGGTATTTGATGACCGCCGAGATCTTCTGGTTGCCTTCGATGAGCAGGATATCGCCCGGCTCGAGCGCGCGGCGCAGCGTCTCGGCATCGGACGGCGTGTAGGGCTCATAGCCCGACGATTCGTCCTGCAGCCGGCCGGCAAGCCAGCGGCCAAGGCGGTCGAGAAGCGTGTCGGCCGGCGCGGTCATGGTAGAGCGTGCTTAGCACGGGCCGGCGGGGAAGTGCCAGCGCGGGAGGCTGGCTCCCCCTTCTCCCTGGTGGGAGAAGGAAAAGCGGTCAGCCGGCGGCCGCGGCGAGATCGTCCGGGGCGCCGGCGAGATCGTCGCGGGCCTTGCGGGCGAGCTTCCTGGTCGAGCGCTTGGGGCTGTCGCCGAACAGCTCGGTCGCATCGGCAAGGCACGACTTCCTGAGGCTCTTCTCCGAGCGCTTCAGGAGCTTGGCCAGAAGCCTGGTGTCCTCGGGCGGCCCGAGCGGCTCGCCATCGGCATCGAGCAGCGTGCGCATGACGAAAACATCATGCAGATCGCCCAGCCTTTCGCCGAGCGAATCGACCGCCTTGCGGCGGGACTTGATCGGGGTCGGCCACAGCCGGCCGAGCAGCGACAGGTGCATGCTGTGGGTCTTGGCCGCCTTGCGCAAATCGTGGAAATCGTCGGCCTCGCCGCGCGAGCCTGCCTTGTCCAACGCCTTGCGCGCCCGCCGCAAGATGGCGCGGGCGCCTTCGGCGAGAATGTCGGCGGCCTGTTCGGGCTGGTCGGGCAGCGAGAGCCTGTCGATGTGGCCGAGGCCTTCCCGGCAAGCGGCGGCGGCGGCGCTGATCGCGGCATCGAGACCGGCGCCAGCATGCATTTCATGCTGGCGCATCACCAGCCGGTCGCGCGCGGCGTCGAGGCCGCCGCCGGCGCTCTGCTCCGGAAAGGCGGCAGCCAGGCGGTCGACGGTCTCGATCAGTGCTGTCGCCTCGCGCGGTCCGGCAAGCAGCGCCGATACCTGCTTGTAGCACTCGTTTTCGGTCTGGCAGAACGGTTCGTCCCCGGAACGAACCAGGCGCAGCAAGGCGCGCACGCTCTTCAGCCGCTTGCGGCATTTGTGCAGGCCCTGCTCGGGCTTCTCGCGCGCCGTCTCGAGATGGGCAAGCGCCTTGCCGACCTCGTCGGCCAGGATGCGCCTGACCTCGCCGGTCAGCGGCAAGCGCGGATCGATGCGAAAACTCATGCGGCGATCTCCGGAATCCCCCCAAGGGCGAGCGACGCGTTGTAGAATCTCGACTCGCCGGTGATTTCACGGCCGAGCCAATCAGGCAGCATTTCGTCAGGCACGTCTTCCGGCGTCTCGAGCTCGGCCACCACCAGCCCCGCCAGCATCCCGCCGAAGACATCGACTTCATAGAGATAGCCGCGGTGCCTAACATGGTGACGTGTCTTCTCGATGACACGTCCGACGGCGAAGGCCTGCATCTCCTGCGCCTCCGCGAGCGGGATCGAATATTCGAACTCGTCGCGCTCGCGCGCCCTGCTGCCGAACTTCAGCGTCAGCTTGGCCGAGACGCCGTCGCTGATGCGCACACGCACCGAGCGGCCGGGTGTTGCAGCAAGGTAGAACTGCCGAATGCGGATATCCGCCTCGACCCGATCGCGCCAGGCGGGGCTGGCGACCAGGAACTTGCGTTCTACTTCCTTGACCATGGCCGCGCACTAAAGCGCGCGTGGACCAACATGGCAAGCCGATGCCGAGAATCAATTTGACTTTAATCAATCGATTGATTAAACGAATATCATGAGCAAGAAAACGAGCGCCAAACCTTCCCATCGCGAAGCTTCTCCCGCCGAGCAGACACGCGCCGCGCTCGTGCACGCGGCGCTCAAGCTGTTCGGGCGGCAAGGCTATGACGGCACCTCGACGCGCGAGATCGCCGCCGAGGCCAAGGCCAATATCGGCTCGATCGCCTATCATTTCGGCGGCAAGGAAGGACTGCGCACCGCCGCCGCCGATTACATCGTCGACACGATCCAGACGATTGCCGGCCAAGCCGTTGGAAGTCAGGGAATTGGAAGTCAGGCTGGTCCGGAAGCGGCGCGGGCGCAGCTCTTCGCCGCGCTGGAGCGGATGGTGGCCTTCATCGTTGCCAGCCCGCAAGCCGGCGAGATCGTACAATTCGTACTTAGGGAGCTTTCCCATCCGACGGCCGCGCTCGACCGCATCTATGCCGGCGTGTTCGAGCCGACGCACCGCAGGCTTTGCATGATCTGGGAGCAGGCGACGGGCGAGCCGGCCGAGAGCGAGCGCACCCGGCTCACGGTGTTCACGCTGATCGGCCAGGTCATCTATTTCCGCATCGGCCGCGAGGCGGTGATGCGCCGGATGGGCTGGCGCGAGATCGGCGAGGCCGAGGCCGCCAAGGTGGTGGCGGTCGCCTCGGACAATCTCGGCGCAATTCTGGCCGCCCGCAATCTGGCTGCCCGCAGCAACGCCGCCCGCAAGGAGGGCAAACCATGAGCTTGCTTTGTTCGCTGCCGCTTGCCGCCCAGCTGTTCGGCGCCTGCGCGCCGGCGGCGCCGCTCGCCGTCGGCTATGTCGAGGGCGACTATGTGCTTTTGGCGCCGATCGAAGTGGCGCAGGTGGAGACGGTCGCCGTCAAGCGCGGCGACCGCGTCGCGCCGGGCGCGACCGTGGTGACGCTGGAAAGCGCCGACGCCAAAATCGCCGTGGCGCAGGCCGAGGCAGCGCTTGCGCAGGCCGAGGCGCAACTTGCCGACCTGCAAGTCGGCAAGCGCCCGGAAGAGATCGCCGTGCTCAAGGCGCAAGTCGACATGGCGAGGGCGCAGGCCGCCGACGCCAAGCGCCGCTACGATCGCGCCAGCGACCTCTACAAGCGCGGCACCGGCACGCAGGCCGACTATGACACGGCGTCGGCCGCGCTGGAGACAGCCAACGCGCAGCTCGGCCAGGCCGAGGCCAACCTCGCCGTCGGCGGACTGCCGGCGCGGCCAGAGACGATCAAGGCCGCCGACAACCAGGTCAAGCAGGCGCAGTCGGCGCTGGAACAGGCTCAGTGGCGGCTGTCGAAACGCGTGCTGACGGCGCCCTCGCCCGGCCGCGTCAACGACGTGATCCGCAATCCGGGCGACACCGCCGGCCCGACCGCTCCGGTCGTCTCCCTGCTGCCGGACGGAGCCGTGAAGCTCAGCGTCTATGTGCCGGAAAGCGCCTTCTCGTCGGTCAAGGTCGGCGCGCTGCTCAGCGTTCATTGCGACGGCTGCGGGCCCGAGCTGAAAGCGCGCGTCAGCTATGTGTCGCCGGACCCGGAGTTCACGCCGCCGGTGATCTATTCGCTGGAGAACCGGCAGAAGCTGGTCTTCCTGGTCGAGGCGCGACCCGAGGGCGATGCCGGCCCGCTGCAGCCCGGGCAGATCGTCGACGTCGACCTGGCGGATGCCGGAAAATGAACGTCATCGACGTCCATGGCCTGGTCAAGCGCTTCGGCAACAAGACCGTCGTCGACCATGTGACGATGACGGTGGCCGAAGGCGAGATCGTCGGCTTCCTTGGGCCGAACGGCTCCGGCAAGACGACGACCATCCGCATCATGTGCGGGCTGCTGACGCCAGACGAGGGCGAGGGCACGGTGCTCGGCTTCGACATCCGCACCGACTCGCTCAGCATCAAGCGCGAAGTCGGCTACATGACGCAGAAATTCTCGTTCTACGAGGACCTGACGATCGGCGAGAACCTCGAATTCGTGGCCCGGCTCTACCAGCTGAGACCGGTCGAGGAGCATGTGGCGCGGACGCTGGAGGAGCTTGGCCTGACGACGCGCCGCAACCAGCTCGCCGGCACGCTGTCGGGCGGCTGGAAGCAGCGGCTGGCGCTCGCCGCCTGCATCATGCACAAGCCGAAGCTGCTCCTGCTCGACGAGCCGACGGCCGGGGTCGATCCCAAGGCGAGGCGCGAATTCTGGGACGAGATCCACCGGCTGGCGAGCGGCGGCCTGACCGTGCTGGTCTCGACCCACTACATGGACGAAGCCGAGCGCTGCCACCGCATCAGCTACATCTCCTACGGCAAGATGCTGGCCACCGGCACGGTGGAAGAGGTGGTGAAGAATGCCGGGCTCACCACCTTCGTGGTGCAGGGTCCGCGTCTCGACCAGGTCGCGGAGGCGCTGCAGGGCCGCGCCGGCGTCGACCAGGTGGCGCCGTTCGGCGCGACGCTGCATGTCGTCGGCTCCGACAAACAGGCGCTCAAGGCGGCGCTCGCCGATGTCGAGAAGCAGCACAAGGGCGTGACGGTGACGCCGGGCGAAACCAGCCTCGAGGACGTGTTCATCCAGTTCATGGCCGGCTCGAAGGACAATATGGGATGAAAAACAGGATGAGCGCCCTGTTCTCCTTCGCCAGGCTCGGCGCGCTGCTGATCAAGGAGTTCATCCAGATGCGGCGCGACCGCATCACCTTTGCCATGATGCTGGGCGTACCGCTGATGCAGCTGGTGCTGTTCGGCTATGCCATCAACAACGATCCGAAGAGCCTGCCGGCGGCGCTGGTGGCGACGAGCAGCGATCCCTACACGCGGGCCATGGTCTCGGCGCTGCAGACCACCGGCTACTACCGCTTCGACCATGTCGCGCAAAGTGCCGCCGAGGCCGAGTTCCTGATGTCGCGCGGCGACGTCGCCTTCGTCGTCACCATTCCCGCCGACTTCGCCCGCCGCGTCGAGCGCGGCGACAGTCCGCAGATCCTGATCGAGGCCGACGCCACCGACCCGGCGGTGGCGAGCGGCGCCATCTCGACGCTGGGCACGGTCGCCAACCAGGCGCTGCTTCGGGCGCGCGGCATGCAGGAGGCGGCGGCGGAAACCGCCAAGGGCCAGCTCGAAGTGGTGGTGCACCGGCGCTACAATCCCGAGGGCATCTCGCAATACAACATCGTGCCCGGCCTGCTCGGCGTCATCCTGCAGATGACGATGGTGATGATGACGTCGATCGCGCTGACGCGCGAGACCGAGCGCGGCACGATGGAGAATCTGCTCGCCATGCCCTCCAGCCCGCTCGAGATCATGATGGGCAAGGTGCTGCCCTATCTGGTGGTCGGCGCCGTGCAGGTGGTGGTGGTGCTGGCGGCGGCGAAGCTCTTGTTCACCATCCCGTTCACCGGCTCGATCTCGCTGCTGTTGACCGCCGTGCTGATCTTCGTGCTGGCGCTGGTGCTGCTCGGCTACACCATTTCGACCATTGCCCGCACGCAGATGCAGGCGCTGCAGCTGACCTTCTTCTTCTTCCTGCCCTCGATCATGCTGTCGGGCTTCATGTTCCCCTATCGCGGCATGCCGGGCTGGGCGCAGCTGTTCGGCGAGATCCTGCCGCTGACGCATTTCCTGCGCATCATCCGCGCGGTGATGCTGAAGGGCGCCGAGCTGCCGGCGGTGGCGACCGAGATCGGCTGGCTGGTGCTGTTCGTGGCGCTGTTCGCCGGCGTGGCGCTGGTGCGGTTCAGGCGGACGCTGGATTAGGCCCGGCAAGGCATGGGCTCCGCACGCTTGTCGCGGCTGTGCCGGACACTCGAATGCGATAGAGTGGTGGTCCCTGTATCATCAGAGCTGGTCCGATGAGGGTCGTCGATACGGCAGAGGTCATCTTTCTCGTCGACAACGCGACGGACAGCCTGTCATCGAGCCCCGGCTTCGTCGAGACCGAGTTCGCCCGCCTTCGCCGTCGCGGCATGCCATGGCTGTCCGGCAAATGCCTGTGCTGCGCCGCGCATGGGCTTTCCTGCCTGATCACCGTGCGGACGGCATCGGCCAGCCGCACGCTGCTGTTCGACACCGGGCCCGAGGAATGGGTGTTCGAGCGCAACGCGGTCAGGCTCGGCGTCGATCTCGGGGAGGTTGGGGCGGTAATGCTGTCGCATGGGCACTGGGATCACGCGGGCGCAATGCCGCGCGCCCTGCAGATGATCACGATGGGCAATGGCGGGCAGCCCGTCCCGACCTACATGCATCCCGCCATGTTCGCCTTGCGGGCGACCAAATCCGCCGATGGGCAGTTTCGGCCGATGGAACTGGTGCCGAGCGTGGAGGTCCTGTCCGGGAGCGGGGCCGATGTCATCGTCACCCGCGACGAGCAGTTGCTTCTTGACGAGACGTTCTATGTCAGCGGCGAGATCCCACGCGTGACCCGGTTCGAGCGCGGCTTTCCCGGCCAGTATCGCCAGACCGCCGCAGGCAACTGGGAACTGGACGAAGTGATGCCGGACGAGCGCTATTTGACAATCAACGTGGCCGGCAAGGGGCAAATCGTCTTCACCGCCTGCTCGCACGCCGGCCTGATCAACGTCCTGACCCACGCCCGGGCTCGGTTTCCGGAAATTCCGCTCTACGGCGTGTTCGGCGGCTTCCACCTCTCGGGGGTGACCGAGCCGATCATCCCCGAGACGGTCGAAGCGCTGGCCGAGTTCGACCTGCAGCTGATATCGCCCGGGCATTGCACGGGCTGGCGGGCCGTAAGCGCGCTCGCGGCCGCCTATGGCGAGACGGTCGCTCCATCCGTGGTCGGCAAGACGTTTTTGCTTTGACGGCTCCAACCAACGACTCTGGCGTCCAATGCCGGCAGCCCCCTAAGCTGCCGCCATGATCTCCGCATAGGTGCCGAAATCGACATTGCCGCCGGAGAGCACGACAGCGACGCATTTGCCTGCGAGATCGATCTCGCCGGACGAGAGCGCGGCGAGGCCCACGCAGCCGCCGGGCTCGACCACCAGCTTCAGGAACGCCATGGCGTCGCGCATTGCCTGCGCCGTCGCCTTGTCGGACACGGCGACAGCGCCGGCGAGGTTTTTGCGGTTGATCTCGAAGGTGATGGCGCCGGGCTCGGCGGTGAGGATGGCGTCGCAGATCGAGGTGTGGCCGGGCTCGTTGGCGACCCTCTCGCCCTTGGCCAGCGAACGGCGGGTGTCGTCGAAATGTTCCGGTTCGGCGGCCCAGACCGCTGTGTCCGGCGAGGCATCCTTGACGGCAACGGAGATGCCGCTCGACAGGCCGCCGCCGCCACAGGGAATGACGACCGCGTCGAGGCTGACGCCGAGAGCTCTGGCCTGGGCCATCAGCTCGAGACCGATGGTGCCCTGGCCGGCGATGATTGCCGGATCGTCGAAGGGCGGAACCAGCGCCATGCCCTTGTCCAGCCAGGGACGAACCACCGTCATGCGGTCATCGCGAAAGCGGTCGAACGGAACCACCTCGGCGCCCATCTTGCGGACATTGCCGATCTTCATCGCCGGCGCGTCGGCCGGCATGGCGATGACCGCCTTGACGCCGAACATCGCGGCGGAAGCGGCGACGCCCTGCGCGTGATTGCCCGAGGAGAAGGCGACGACGCCGCGACCGCGCTCCGCCTCGCTCAGCGACGACAGTTTGTTGTAGGCGCCGCGGAATTTGAACGAGCCGGTGCGCTGCAGCGTCTCCGGCTTGAACAGGATGCGGCCGCCGAAGCGCTTGTTGAGCTCCGGTGATTCGATCAGCGGCGTCTCGACGATCAGGCCGGAGAGGCGCGTGGCGGCGTTGCGGATATCGGCGATGCCGGGAGGGACGGTCATGGGCGCGGCCTTGAGCAAACAGATCGCTCATGGTGCACGGAAAAGGCCGCGGCGCGCCAACGAAAAAATGTGACGGTTACAAGGTTGGCGGATTATGGCTCCAGTTGGCACCGTCCCTCACCTGCCTGCCGGCTTCCTCTCCCCGTACAGTGACGGGGAGAGGGCGCTGTCATCGCGGCTTTCGCCAATCACCAACGTTGCAAGAATGGCGCTGAGGCTACGGCCAGCCGAGGGTGGCAAGTGGCCGCCTCTCACCCCAACAGCGTCCTTTGCCTCTTGCTGCCGCCGAGCTTGCGCCAGGCGTTGAAGCGGTGGGTGGCGGCGGCGAATGAGATCTTCATCTGCTGGGCGACCGAATAGCGCGACTTGCCATTGTCGAACATGCGGTAGCAGCACTCGACGCCCTCTTCCGTCAGCTTGCCGTCGGGAGCCTTGTTGTGCGGATTGGCGGGATCGAATTTCTCGACCTGCTGCTCGACCAGGCCTTTCAGGCGCTGCAGGTCGGCCTCGATGCTGGCGATGAGATCGAGGACGGGTTTCGGATCAAAGGCGTGCGCATGCTCTTTCGGCGACATCCGGGAATTCCTTTCTTTCGGCTTAGGTTCGGTTATATAGGTGAACGTTCGGCAACAATGAAGGCCTGTCCCGGATCAACTAATTTTGTTCCGGCGGACGATGCGCGATTGACCGGCAACGGGTCAAACCATAGTTTAGAATAATTCTAATCTAGAGTGACATGCTCATGCTTTCACGTGTTTTCGGCTTTGGCCGCCGTTCCTTCGATTCGCTCTCCGAGCAGGAGATCCTGGCGCTGGCCATATCGTCGGAGGAGGATGACGGGCGCATCTACCGCGCCTATGCCGACGGGCTGGCGGAAGATTTTCCGCAATCGGCCAAGGTGTTCGAGGCGATGGCGGAGGAAGAGGACGGCCACCGCGATTCGCTGATCGAGCTCTACCGCAAGCGTTTCGGCGAGCGCATTCCGCTGATCCGGCGCGAGCATGTCAGGGGCTATTACGAGCGCAAGCCCGACTGGCTGGTCAGGCCGCTCGGCATCGAAACCGTGCGCCGGCAGGCCGAGGCGATGGAACAGCAGGCCTACCGCTTCTATGTCGAGGCCGCCAAGCGCACCACCGATGCCTCGACCCGCAAACTGCTCGACGAACTGGCGGTGGCCGAGCAGGGCCACGAGAGCTCGGCGCATCAACTGGAACAGGAGCATGTCTCGGGTGAGATCAAGATCGAGGAGGCGACGGCCGAGCAGCGGCAGTTCATCCTCACCTATGTGCAGCCGGGACTGGCCGGGCTGATGGACGGATCGGTGTCGACGCTGGCGCCGATCTTCGCCGCTGCCTTCGCCACGCACGACACATTCCAGACCTTCCTGGTCGGGCTTGCCGCCTCGATCGGCGCCGGCATCTCGATGGGCTTCACCGAGGTCGCGTCCGACGACGGCAAGCTGTCCGGCCGCGGCTCGCCGATCAAACGCGGGCTGACCGTCGGCATCATGACGACGCTCGGCGGTCTCGGCCACGCGCTGCCCTATCTCATCCCGTTCTTCTGGACGGCGACGGCGGTCGCCGCCGTGGTGGTGTTCTTCGAACTGTGGGCGATCGCCTTCGTGCAGAACCGCTACATGCAGACACCGTTCTGGCGCGCCGCCTTCCAGGTGGTGCTGGGCGGCGCGCTGGTGTTCACGGCCGGCGTGCTGATCGGGAATGCCTGAGCGGAGCCTCTCCCTTCCCCCCTTGTGGGGGAAGGCGCTACCCATTCGCCGCCTTGCTATCCGCCGGCGCCTCGGCCCTCTCCGTCAGGCCGTAGTCGCGCACGACGTGGGCGATGCGCAGACGGTAGCCGGCAAAGATTCCGCCGCGGCCGGCCTGCTGCGCCTGCCGGTGCTCCTCGGTGTTGCGCCAGGCCTTCACCGCATCCTCGTCGCGCCAGAAGGACAGCGACAGCACGCGGTTCGGATCGGCGAGGCTCTGGAAGCGCTCGATCGAGATGAAGCCGTCGATGCCGTCGAGCAGGGGCCGGAGCTCGGCGGCGATGCCGAGATAGGCCTCGCGCCGGCCCGCCGCCGGCTCGACCTCGAAGATGACGGCGATCATGCCTCTATCCCTTCCTTGACCGTGACGTCGGTGCGGAACAATTGCCGCGGTCCGTGCGGGCCCGACACCAGCTTGAGGAAGATGCGGTCCTCCTTGAGGATGAACTTCTCGCGCCGGGCGAACTCGTAGTTCGCCTTGCCGGCCGGGTCGGCGGCAAGCCGGGCGCGGTAGGCCTCATAGGCCGCGAGATTGTCGATGTTGTAGGCGGCATAGGCCGTGGTCGCCGAACCCTCGTGCGGCGCGAAATAGCCGATGAGGTCGGCGCCGCAGCGCGGGATGGCCTGGCCCCAGGCACGCGCATAGTCCTCGAAGGCCGCCTTGCCGAACGGATCGATCTCGTAGCGAATGAAGCAGGTGATGGTCATGGCGGTCTCCTCGTCAGGTTGGATTTGCAGTGACGACAGTTCGAGCGCGGTCGAAACATCGCTTCCGTCAGCGTGCTATTCAGCTCATGTCAGGAGTGGTGTTTTGCATCGTCGTCCGCTCCTTGAACTAAACCGACAATAGTGATTTCCTCGCAGGAATGCTTCGACAAGGATCGAACTATGCGTGAAGGACCAGATATCGCCCGCATCGCCAGCCTGGTCGGCGATCCGGCCCGCGCCAACATGCTCACCGCGCTGATGGGCGGCACGGCGTTGACCGCCTCCGAGCTGGCGCTGGAGGCCGGCGTGTCGCTGCCCACCGCCTCCTCGCATCTGTCGAAGCTGATGGAGGGCGGACTGCTGAGCTTGGCCAGCCAGGGACGCCATCGCTATTACGGGCTCGCCGGGCCGCAAGTCGCCGGCATGATCGAGGCGATCATCGGCGTCGCCGAAGCGGTCGGCCCCAAGCGTGTGCGGCCCGGCCCGCGCGACGCCGCGATGCGGGTGGCGCGGGTGTGCTACGACCATCTCGCCGGCGAGCAGGCGGTGGCGATGCTCGACCGCCTGATCGACAGGGAGGTGTTGCTGCGCGACGACAGCGAGATCAGGCTTGGCCCGGCGGCGGCCTCGCATTTTTCCGCGCTCGGCATCGATGTCGAGGCCAAGGCTAGGCGGCCGGTGTGCCGTGCCTGCCTCGACTGGAGCGTCAGGCGCTCGCACCTCGCGGGCACGCTGGGCGCCGCAATCCTCGACAAGATCATCGCCGAGAAATGGGCGCGGCGCGAAAAGGGCAGCCGCGCGGTGGTATTCTCGCCGACAGGCAGGCAAGCGTTCGAGAGGGTGTTTCTGGCCTGATTTCCCTAGCCGCGCTGCAACGGCTTGCCGAGCTTGAAGAAATCCTTCCATGGATCGGCCTTCTTCAACTGCTCCAGCGTGGTGGAATCGCCGAGCGGGAAGGCGTTGGGCGCCAGCCCCTTCTCGAGTTCCGGCCAGGTCACCGGCATCGACACGGTGGCGCCCTTCTTGGCGCGCGACGAGTAAGGCGCGACCGTGGTCGAGCCGCGGCCGTTGCGCAGATAGTCGACGAAGATCCTGCCCGTGCGCGCCTTCTTCGACAGCGTCGCGGTGTAGCGGTCGGGCGAAGCCTGCTCCAGCGCGCGGGCGAAATCATGGGCGAAGTCCTTGACCTCGTCCCAATCCGCCGACGGCTTCAGCGGCACCAGCACGTGATAGCCCTTGCCGCCGGAGGTCTTGACCAGATTGGCGAGCGAAAGCTCGTCCAGCTTGCCCCGGATGTCGAGCGCCGCCTCGCGCACCGCCTTGACGTCGACGCCCTCATCGGGATCGAGGTCGAAAATGATCTGGTCGGGCTTTTCCAGCGCGTCGATCGTGCAGCCCCAGATATGCACCTCGACGACGCCGTACTGGACCAGCGCGGCGATGCCGTCGAAATCCTTGATGTAGAGGATCTCCTCGCCATCGGTCGGATCCTTCATCCTGGCGATCTTGTCGCTCATGCCGGGCGAGGCGTGTTTCTGGAAGAAGCGCTGGCCGCCGATGCCGTCCGGCGCCCGCACCAGGCTGAGCGGCCGGTTGACGACGAATTGTTCCATGCGCGGCCAGACCAGCGCGTAATGGTCGAGCAGATCCTGCTTGGAGACCTTCTCGTCGGGCCACAAGAGCTTCTCCGGGTGGGAGAGCTTCACCGAGGTCTTGGCTGACGCAGCGTTTGGCGCCGCCTTCGCCTCGGTCGCGCCCTTGCCGGCGGCTTTACTGGGCTTCTCCTGCACGACTTCCTCCGCCGGCTTGTCTTCGCGCAGCCCCTGGAACGAGGCGTGACGTATTATACGGTCCGAGGTCCAGCTGCGGAACTCCACTTCGCCGACAAGATCGGGCTCGACCCAGACCAGCCCCTTGCCCTTCGGCACGGCGGCGGAGAAGGGCGACGTTTTTGCGGTGAGTCCGTCGAGTCTTTTCTTGAGGTCGGCGGCCATCTTGCCGGAAAAGCCGGTGCCGACGCGGCCGGCATAGTGCAGCTTGCCGCCCTCATGATAGCCGACCAGCAGCGAGCGCAGGCCGCGCCCGGTCTTGTCCGAGGGCAGGTAGCCGCCGATGACGAATTCCTGCCGCAGCGTGCATTTCGACTTCACCCAGCTAAGACCGCGGCCGCTGCGGTAAGGCGCGTCGGCGCGTTTGGAAACCACGCCTTCGAGACCCATGCGGCAGACATGCTGCAGCATGACCTTGCCCGGCTCGTGGAAATGGTCGCTGAAGCGCAGCGCCGAATCCGGCGGCTGCTCGCCGAGCAGTTCCGCCAGCGCCTGCTTGCGCTCGACCAGCGGCTCGCGGCGCAGGTCCTTGCCGTCGAGGCGCATCAGGTCGAAGGCGTAGTAGACGAAGCGATCGGCGCGGCGGGCGGAGAGATCGGCCTGCAGCAGGGCGAAGGACGACACGCCGCTGTCGGCCAAAACGATGATCTCGCCATCGATGATGGCGTCGCGGCATTTGAGGCCGGCAAGCGCTGCGGTGACCGGACCGTCGAATTTTGAGGTCCAATCGAGGCCGGCGCGGGTCAGCAGCCTCACCTCGCTGCCGGCGATCTGCGCCTGCATGCGATAGCCGTCGAATTTCACCTCGTGCAGCCAGTCGTCGCCGGAAGGCGCATCCTTCTCCAGCGTGGCGAGCTGCGGCTCGATGAACTCCAGCCGCTTGGCAGGCCCGGCTCTAGCCTTGCCGGCTGCTGCCGGTTTGTTGGAGTGCCAGACTTTCGGCTTCGCGCCCTTGGCCGTCTTGCCCTCGCCGACCTCCTCGATCGTCAGGCCGGATTTCACCGATTTCGGCTCCTGCTTCAGGATGTCCTCGCCGGGACGCGCGGCGGCATCGTCGGACTTGATCAGCAGCCAGTTGTCGCGCTTTTCGCCGGAGCGCGGCTTCAGCCGCACGAGATGCCAGCGGCCATGCAATTTGTGGCCTTCCAGCTCGAAGCCGATATGGCCCTTCTTCATCGCCTTGGCCGGATCGCCTTCCGGAACCCATTTGCCCTCGTCCCAGACGATCACCGAACCGCCGCCATACTCGCCCTTGGGGATGGTGCCTTCGAACGGCGCGTAGTCGATCGGGTGGTCCTCGACATGCACGGCCAGCCGCTTCTCGTGCGGGTCGAGGCTCGGGCCGCGCGTCACCGCCCAGCTCCACAGCACGCCGTCATGCTCGAGGCGCAGGTCGTAGTGCAGCCTTGTCGCGGCATGTTTGTGGATGACGAAGATGCCGGCGGCTTTCTTGCCGCTCCGCGACAGCTTGCCGGCCGGCTCGGCGGTCTTCCTGAAATCCCGCTTGGCCCGATACTGCTCGAGGCTGGCCATGGCTGCGGCCTCCTATGCCGATTTGCGCCGCGGAGCGGAGGCCTTGCCGCGTCCGGCCTTTGGCTTTGCCTTCGCCTTCGACGCGGCCTTGCCCGCGCCTTCCGCGTTCAGGCTCTTCTTCAGCGCGTCGAAGAGGTTGACGACATTGGACGGCTTCGGCGGTGCCTTGGTCTTTGGCGCCTTCCTGCCGGCCTTCCTGGCGCGGATCAGCTCGAGCAGGGCATCCTCGTAGCGGTCGTCGAACTTCGACGGATCGAATTTTGCTCCCTTCCGGTCGATGATGTGCTCGGCAAGGTCTATCATCTCGTCGTCGGTCTTGACCGACTTGATATCGCCAAAGACGCTGTCGGGCTGGCGCACCGTGTTGTCGTAACGAAGCGTGGTCAGCACCATGCCCTTGCCGAGCGGCTCGATCACCACCGGGCGTTCCCGCTGGTAGAGCACGATGCGGGCGAGGCCGGCCTTCTTCTTGCCCGCCATGGCGTCGCGGATGACGGCGAAGGCCTCCTCCGACACCTTGTCCGCCGGCGAGACATAATAGGGCGTGTCGAGGTAGATCTGACGGATCGAGGCCTTGTCGACGAAGCCGTCGAGGCTCATCGTATGCGAGGATTCGATCTGGACGGCCTCGATCTCGTCTTCCTCGATATGGATGAACTCGCCGTCCTCGAGCTCATAGCCCTTGATCTCGTCGCCTTCCTCCAGCGGCTTGCCGGTCTCGGCATCGACATAGATGCGCTTCACCGTATTTCCGGTCTTGCGGTTGAGAATGCGGAAGGAGACCTTTTCGGCGTGGGTGACGACGTTGGTCAGCTCGATGGCGCAAGTGACCAGCGACAGCTTGAGATAGCCTTTCCAGGCCGGGCGCGGCGCCATGACGAACTCCGTGAGCGGGGTGGTTCAACCGAGAACGGGCAGAGCCCGCTCCGGTTCCGGGAGACAGGCCGCTTCCAGACAGGGCCCTGACTTGGGCCGCGCACGGAAATTTCGCCGAGGCGCGCGCGGCTGAAACAGAACCGCGTCCGAACGACATCGAGACGAAACATATGTGATGCAAAAGTCACATTGGGCAAAATGCCGGCAAATGGCTCTGAAAGACCCCGAATCAGCCGCATTCCGGCCACGAAGCAGGGCATTTCGGACCAGAAATTAACATCACGTTCACCGACTATTCACGCCTCGACGCTATGATGCCCGCAATTCGGACGGGACATCCGAAATCGGGACAGGGACAGGGAAATGAAGTTCTGGAACCACATTGCCGGCTATGCCGCCGCCATCCGCGAATTCGTCGCGCCGACCTATCGGCCTGAGCGCTATTACATGCGCGGCCCCGGTCCGGCCTGCGCCCGCCGCGGCAACTCGCTCGGCATCAGCGCGCACTGATCATGACGCTGGAGAGCCGTCATGACAGCCGGATCTGCAAACCGGCCGACAGCCATCGCGCAACCACCTATCGCGCCGAGCGCCCCGCGCTGGCCGATCGGCGACGTGCGACAACGCCACCGCTTTGACGCCGCCGCCGGCTGGCTTAGTGTCTTGACGACACCAGCAGCCGGGGCCGACATGATTGACCAGCCCGAACCGAAGCGTCCCCTTCCTCCGCCGCAAGCTTACGATGCAACCCAGCCGCTGATCGTCTTCGACGGCGTCTGCGTGTTCTGCTCGGGTTTCGTGCGAACGGTGGTACGGTTCGACCGCAGGAAGCGCTTCCGCTTCGCCACGGCGCAGTCGCCGTTCGGCGAAGCGCTGTTTCGCACCCACGGACTGGCGACCGACAGCTACGATACCAGCCTCACCCTGATCGACGGAAAGGCCTTCACCCAACTGGACGGCTTCATCGCCGTGATGGCCGAGCTTGGCTGGCCATGGCGCGCGGCGAAGGTTTTGCTCTCCCTGCCGCAGCCGCTGCGCGACTGGTTCTACGACCGCATCGCTAAGAATCGCTACGCCCTGTTCGGCAGGACGGACAGCTGCGAGATCCCGTCGGCGGAACTGCGGGAGCGGCTGATCGGCTAGAATCCCGCCAGGGCTGGTGGGGGCCCGGCCGGCGGCGAGATTCGGCCTCCCGACAATCCTCGCAAATTCACGGATCATCGCCGCCCGCTTGCGCGAGGCGCCGCGCGGGTCGAAAGATTTTCGCAGCACCTGTCGAAATCCGCCTGGCCCAGGCGACATTGGTCAGGCCGGCGATGACGCGGCCTTCGAGAAAACGGGAGAAGACCATGCGATACATGCTTTTGATCTACGCAAACGAAGCCGCGATGGCGACCGCGCCGAGCGAGAAGACCTACCAGATTCAGCGCCGCCTATGGCGCCTATACCGAGGCTTTGAAGAAATCCGGCGCCTGGCTCGCCGGCGACCGGCTGCGGCCGACGCAATCCGCAACGGCGGTGCGCACGGCCGACGGCAAGACCAATGTGCTCGACGGCCCCTATGCCGACACCAAGGAGCAGCTCGCCGGCTTCTACATGATCGAGGCCGAGGACGCCGACGCGGCCATCGCCTGGGCGGCGCGCTGCCCGGGCGCCAGCGCCGGCACGATCGAGGTGCGGCCGATCTGGGAAATGAGCGACTATCCCTCCGCGAATTGACCCCGTGATGGACAATCGCCCGGAGATCGCGCGGGCGGCGGCGGAAGCGGCCGCCCGGCAAAGCTACGGCAAGCTGGTCGCCTTTCTCGCGGCGCGCACGCGCGATGTCGCCGGCGCCGAGGACGCGCTGGCGGATGCCTTCGCGGCGGCGCTCGAGCGCTGGCCGCGGACCGGCGTGCCCGAAAAGCCGGAAGCCTGGCTGCTCGCGGTGGCGCGCCGACGGGGCGTCGACGCGGTGCGGCGGCGGCAGACCGGCGAGGCGGCGCGCGATCATCTCAAACTGATCGCCGAGGAGGTGGAGGCCCGCATGACCGACGAAGAGCTGCCGGACGAACGGTTGCGGCTGATGTTTGCCTGCGCCCATCCGGCGATCGAGGCGAGCGTGCGCGCGCCGCTGATCCTGCAGACCATCCTTGGCTTCGACGCGGCGACCATCGCTTCGGCCTTCCTGGTCTCGCCGGCGACGATGGGCCAGCGCCTGGTGCGCGCCAAGACCCGCATCCGCGAGATCGGCATTCCGTTCCGGGTCCCGGAGCGGGCCGAGCTCGGCGAGCGGCTGGACGCGGTGCTGGAGGCGATCTACGCCGCCTTCGCCGAAGGCTGGACCGATCCCGCCGGCACCGAGACGCGGCGCCGCAACCTCGCCACCGAGGGCATCTGGCTCGGCCGGCTGGTGGCTTCGCTGATGCCGGACGAGCCGGAGGCGGTAGGGCTGTTGGCGCTGATGCTGTTCGCCGAAGCGCGGCGGGCGGCGCGGCGCAGCCCGGACGGAGACTTCGTGCCGCTTGCCGAGCAGGACACCGCGCTCTGGGACGACACGCTGATCGACGAGGCGGAAGACCTGCTCGAACGTGCCGCCGCCAAGGAGATCATCGGCCGCTACCAGCTGGAGGCGGCCGTGCAATCGGCCCACACGGCGCGGCGGCGCGGCGGCCGCACCGACTGGGCAGCGATCCGCCAGCTTTACGACGCGCTGCTGGCCCTCGCCGGCTCGCCTGTCGTGGCGATCAACCGCGCCGTGGCGATCGCCGAGGATGAGGGCGCCGCGGGCGGGTTGGCGGCGCTTTACGTGCTGGGTGACGACAAGCGGCTGGATGACTATCAGCCCTATTGGGCTGCCCGCGCCGGTCTGCTGGCGAGGCTCGGCACGACCGGATTGGCGGCCGAGGCTTACGACCGCGCGATCGGCCTCGAACGCGACCCGGCCGTGCGCCGCTTCCTGCAGGAAAAGCGGGCGAAGCTCACGATGCTCTAATCAAGCACGACCACGGCCTCCACCTCGAACAGCATGGGGTCGATCGCCAGCTTGGGAACGGGAACCAGCGTCTGCGCCGGCAGCGCCTTGCCGAACATGTCCTTGACGTTGCTGGTCAGCACCTCGAGCTTGGACATGTCGTGATCGACCACGAAGACCGTGAGCTTGGCGACCTGATCGGGTTTCGCGCCAATCCCCTCCAGCGCGGCGCGCAGGTTCGCATAGGCCTGTTTCACCTGGACGGCGAAGTCTGGTGACAAGGCGCCCGTGCTGTCCTGGCCGCCCTGCCCGGAAATGTAGGCGACCCGTGCTCCCCGGGGCATGATCACCGCCGTGCTGTAGCCATTCGGCGACGGGTCGTGGAGGTTTCGCGGATTGACGATGGCCAGCTTGCGATCGTCCTCATTCGCTGCCGTCGCAACGGGAACTCCGATGGTCATGATGATTAGCCCTCCGATGAGCAGGTGCTTGATTGAGCGTGGCATGAGTTTCTCTTGGCTCCGCGGGCAGCGGGCAACGCACCCACGATCGCAATTCGGTTCACCGCCGCACGCGACTCGTACGGCGTTCGAGTCATCGTATGGTACGATGTACGAGTCAACCGCGCGGCATCGACATTCCTGACGTTGCCTGCCAGAATCGCGGCTCGACACGCGAGGAAGACGAATGGCAGCCAAACGCGGCGGCGCCCGAAGCAAACGGTCTCGGCGGCCAGGTCAGCCGCCACGGCCCGCGGGCGAACCGCCTCTGTCCCGGCAACGTATCGTGGCCACCGCGGTGGAGTTGCTGGACGCGCAAGGGATCGACGGATTGACGATGCGTCGGCTGGCCGATCGCCTCGGCTCGGGCGTGATGAGCCTGTACTGGCACGTCGACAGCAAGGAGGATGTCTTCGATCTGGCGCTCGACGCGGTGCTCGAATATCGCGGATCGCCGCAAGAACCTCAGTCCGAAGACTGGCGCGGCGAGATCGTTCACATACTCGAGGACTGGCGCGCCAGCATGCTCAGCCATTCCTGGTCGGCATCGCTGTTGCCGCGCCGGGCGCTTGGCCCGAACATCCTCAGTCGGCTGGAACTGCTGAGCAAGGCTTTGTCCAGGGCCGGCGTGGCGGACGCGGACATCAACGCCGCGATATGGTCGCTCTGGAACTATGTGATGGGCGCCACCATCACCCGGGCGAGCTTCGACTTGTCGGACGACGACAGGGCCGCCGCGCAGCAGCGCCTCACCCGTCTCAGCGAGCGCTACGCGACAATCGAACGCTCCCGGCTGCTGTTGGACGACGACTGGGATGGCGCTTTCCGCAAAGGCCTCGGTTTCCTGCTCGACGGCCTCGCGCCAGGATAAACGTCCCGCTCACCACATTGCGTGGGCGGCATTCAGTTTGCGGATCAGGTCATGATCGCGCAGCCTGGCCCACAGGCGCTCGATATCGGGCCAGGCGGCGGCGACCTTGCCGATCTCGGGATGCCAGGCCGCCAGCATGACCAGGTAGACGTCGGCCAGCGACAGCCGCTCGCCGACCAGCCAGTCGCGGCCGGCAAGGGCCTTGTCGAGGATGGCAAAGCCGCGATCCATCTCGGCCAGCGCGGCCTGCTTCACCGCCTCCACGCCGTCCGGCGCCGCGGTGTAGCGATGGGCATAGTAGAAGCGCAGCCCCGCCGGGTAGAGGACCGACGACATGAAGGCCATCCAGCGCAGGAAGTCGGCACGGGCCGGCGAGCCCGCCGCCGGCGCCAGTCCGGCTTCCGGATGGCGCTCGGCGAGCAGGATGCAGATCGCCGCCGACTCGGTGATCGAACGGCCGTCCGGCAAGGTCAGCACCGGCACCTGGTTCAACGGGCTGATCTCGAGGAAGGCCTGGTCGGGCGGGTCCTTCTTCGGCACGTCGACCTGGTCGAACGGCGCGCCCGCCAGGGCAAGGGCCGCCTCGACGACGAAGCCGCCGCTGCCGGGGCGCGTGTAAAGTCTGTACATGAATCCTCCCAATGGCCGCGCGGGCCGCGGGAGATTTGCACCGGAAGACGCGCGGCGCTCAAGCGCCACGCTGACGCCACACGGGTTTTTTCAGCGGTCCAGCGTCCCGCGAAGGTCGGTCGAGGCTGCTTAAGCCCCCAGCCCGTCGAACAGGATCGTCGACAGGTAGCGCTCGGCGAAGGACGGGATGACGACGACGAGGGTCTTGCCCTTGTTCTCCGGCCGCGAGCCGACGACGATCGCCGCCTGGAGTGCTGCGCCCGACGAGATGCCGACCGGCACGCCTTCGAGGCGGGCGACGAGCCGCGCATTGGCGACGGAATCTTCGTTGGAGACCCTGACGATCTCGTCATAGATCGTGGTGTCGAGGATCTTCGGCGCGAAGCCGGCGCCGATGCCTTGGATCTTGTGCGGGCCGGGCTGGCCGCCGGACAGCACCGGCGAGGCCTCCGGCTCGACGGCGACGACATGCAGCGAAGGCTTGCGCTTCTTCAGCACCTGGCCGACGCCGGTGATGGTGCCGCCGGTGCCGATGCCGGAGACGAAGATGTCGACCTCGCCCTGGGTGTCGTTCCAGATCTCCTCGGCCGTGGTGCGGCGGTGGATCTCCGGGTTGGCCGGATTCTCGAACTGCTGCGGAATGATGGCGTCCGGCAAGGTGGCGGCAAGCTCATCGGCCTTGGCGATGGCGCCCTTCATGCCCTTGGGACCTTCGGTCAGCACCAGCTCGGCGCCGAGCAGCGCCAGCATCTTGCGCCGCTCGACCGACATCGTCTCCGGCATGGTCAGGATCAGCTTGTAGCCCTTGGCGGCGGCGGCGAAGGCGAGCGCAATGCCGGTGTTGCCGGAGGTCGGCTCGATCAGCGTCGTCCTGCCGGGGGCGATCCTGCCGGAGGCTTCCAGCGCCTCGATCATGGCAACGCCGATACGGTCCTTGACCGAGGCGATCGGGTTGAAGAATTCGAGCTTGGCCAGGAGATTGGCGACGATGCCCTTCTCCTTGGCGAACTTGTCGAGCCGCACCAGGGGCGTGTCGCCGATCGTCTCGGTGATCGAATTAAAGACGCGGCCGCGGCCGGGCACGCGCGCGGAGGTGACGGGCTTGTTCATTGTTTCGCTCCCAGGTCAGGCAGGCAATTGCATCAAGCGACAGAATAGGGCTTTCAGCCGCGCAAGATAGGCTGCCGGCCGAAAATATCCGAGTGGGGCGCGTGCTGAAAACGCTGCCGCCCCGGAAAAGCATTTTCCGGATCGGCCCGTTTGCGGAATGCTTTCCCCGAAATGGAGACCGGTTGAGATTGCAGCCTATTGACGGGCGGCGATGGCGGCCGCCGCGCCAACCATGAAACCGGCGGCGGTGCGGTTCAGCGCCTTCAGCGCGCGCGGCGACTTGAGGAACCAGCGCGCCTTGGCGGCCAGCGCCAGATAGGGCACCAGCACCACCAGCAGGACGAGGACGGTGAGCGTGACCAGGATGCCGTAGTCGGCGAGCGTCACCGCCTTCAGGTCGACGATGGTCGGCGTGATGGCGATATAGAAGATCATCGTCTTTGGATTGCCGAGCGTCACCGTCAGGCCGGCCAGGAAGGAGGCGGCGAGCCCGCCCTTGCCCTTGCGCGCCTCGACAGTCTCCGGCGTGATGCCGCTGGTCCAGAAGCGCCAGCCGAGGAAAGCGAGATAGGTGACACCCGCCCATTTGATGGCAAGAAAAACCATGCCGAAGGTCTGCGCGACGAAGGCGAGGCCGAGCATGACGGCGGTGAGGTAGGTGAGGTCGCCGAGGATCAGGCCGAACGACATCGCCAGCGACGAGCGGAAGCCGGAACCCAGCGCCCGCGCCACAAGCGCGGTGACGCCGGGACCCGGAATGGCGGCGGCGATGCCGAGAGCTGCACTGTAGGCGAGGAATCCGGTGAGCGTCATGGATAAGGTTCCAGATCGGAGGGTCTTATCGCATGGAACAGGCGGGGGTTGAATTCCCTCACGGTCGGAATCCATTGCACCAGACCATCGTGGTCTTCGCCTTACAAGGCTAACTGACGGCCCGAGGCTTGATTGCCACGTGGTTCCCCCAATCCGTCGCGGCTCCGCCGCGCCACCTTTCCCCCCTCCGGAGGGAAAGGAAGGGGGCCTTACTTGGCGAGCGTTGACTGCAAAAAAGCTTGGCGCCTTTCCTCTCCCCCGTCGATCGGGGGAGAGGTGGTTCGGCGAAGCCGAGACGGAGTGGGGGTCGACCAGCGTAAGGCTTCTCAGGACCGGCCGTCGCCATAGGTAACGCGCCAGATGGTGCCGTTGCCGTCCTCGGTGAGGATCAGCGCGCCGTCCTTGGCGACGGTGACGCCGACCGGCCGGCCCCAGACGTCGTCGTCGGAGATGACGAAGCCGGTGGCGAAATCCTCATACTCGCCGGTCGGCTTGCCGTCCTTGAATTTCAACCGCACCACCTTGTAGCCGGTGCGCACGCCGCGGTTCCAGGAGCCGTGCAAAGCGACGAAGGCATCGCCCCTGTAGTCGGCCGGGAAGCTGCCGCCCTCATAGAAGGCGATGTTGAGCGGCGCCGAATGCGCCTGCAGCAGTACGTCGGGAACGGTGACCTTGCCGGCAAGATCGGGGCGCGCGCCCGCGTGGCGCGGGTCCTCGTTGGCGCCGATATAGTACCAGGGCCAGCCGTAGAAGCCGCCCTGCCTGACCGCCGTCGCGTATTCGAACGGCACGTTGTCGCCGAGCTCGTCGCGCTCGTTGACGACGCACCAGAGCGCGCCCGTCTGCGGCTGCACGGTCATGCCGGAGCAGTTGCGCAAGCCGGTGGCGAAGCTGCGCCGGTTGCTGCCGTCCGGATCGAAGGCCAGCACGTCGGCGCGGCCTTCCTCCGGGCCCCAGGTGGCGCCGAGCGGCGCCGACGTCGCCCATTGCTCGAGCCCGCCTTCAGGCTCGGCGCCCATGTCCTCGGCGACGTTGGAGCCCGATCCGACCGACAGATAGAGCGTCTTGCCATCAAGCGAAAAGGCGATGTCGCGCGTCCAGTGATGGTTCGCGGGAATGTCCGGGACAATGGTTTCCGGCTTGCCCTCGGCCTTGAGGTTGCCGTCGCGATAGGCGAAGCGCACGACGCTGTTGCTGTTGGCGACATAGACCCATTGCGGCTTGTCGCCCGGCGGATAGAAGGCGATGCCGTAGGGCCGGGTCAGGCCGGTGGCAAAGATCGCCTCCTGCGCCGGCCTGGCGCTGCCTTCGGCGAGGCGATAGACGCGGATCTGGCTGGCCTTGCTGTCGGCGACGAACAGGTCGCCATTGGGCGCCGCGCGCACGACCCGCGGATTGTCGATGCCCGACGCGACGAGTTCGACGGAAAAGCCTGATGGCACGAACGGCCTGGCGCCTTCCGGCCGATCCGCCAGGCCGGCGCCGTTCGACGCGGAGCGGCTGACATAGGGCTTTTGCAGATCATCCGGCCTGATCAGCCGGCGCACGCCAGGCCTGTCGGCCTTCCAGTCGCCGAAGGCCCTCTTGCCAGTCAGCACCGGCTCGCCGGCCTGATGGCCAGAGGCCGTCGTTGCAAGCAGCAAGGCGGCAGCCGCAAGGCCGGCAAATCGGATCATCCTGGCCTCCAGGGGTTTCGGCGCCGCACACGGCGCCGTCGCGAATGGTGAACGGGCGGATGCGGCGGTCGTTCCGCCTGGGACACCAGGCACACGCCGATTTGAGGGATGGTTTCAGCTGCCTTCGGCGTAGAAATCATCGTCCAGGCGCTTTTCCAGCTCGACCAGATCGGCCGGCAGCGGCAGGCCCATGGCGCGCAATTCCTGCAGCTTCTCGCGCAGCTGCTCCTGAATCTCGTGCTGGTCCTCGGGCTGGTTGACCATTTCCTCGAGCAGCAGGCTGATCTGGGCCTTGAGCGATTCCAGCGCCATTCTTTTGCTCCCTTGCTGCTTGTGCCTTCCAGGGTGTGTTGAGATCCAGGTCAGGCCGGTCTCACCCGGATATCGCACACCTTACCGCAACATGCGCGAAATCAGCTGCGCGGTATAGTCGACCATCGGCACGATGCGGGCGTAGTTCAGCCGCGTCGGGCCGATGACGCCGAGCGCGCCGACGACGCGGGCATCCTTGTCGCGATAGGGCGCCACCACCAGCGACGAGCCCGACAGCGAAAACAGCTTGTTTTCCGAGCCGATGAAGATGCGCACGCCCGGCCCTTCTTCGGCGAGGTCGAGCAGCTGGATCAAGCCGTCCTGCGTCTCCAGATCCTCGAACAGATGCCGCAGCAACTCGATGTCGGCCTGGGCGGTGACGTTTTCGAGCAGATTGGCGCGGCCGCGCACGATGAGGCGCGCCGGCAGGCCGCTTTCCGCACCGGCCCACACGGCGAGGCCCTTTTCGACCAGGTCCTGCGACAGCGTGTCGAGGGCCGCCCTGGTCTCGTCCTTGATGCGGGCGATCTCGACGCGCGCCTCGGCCAGCGTGCGGCCGCGGATGTGGGCATTGAGGAAGTTGGACGCCTCGTGCAGCTGCGAGACGGTGGTGCCGGCGGGCAGGTCGACGACGCGGTTCTCGACATCGCCGTTCTGCGACACCAGCACGGCCAGCGCCTTGGTCGGCTCGAGCTGGATGAATTCGATGTGCTTCAGCGCCACCTCGTTCTTGGCGGCGAGCACCAGGCCGGCGCCGCGCGACATGCCCGACAGCATCTGGCTGGCCTCGGTCAGCATGTGTTCCAGCGACGCGCCGGAGCCGGAGGCGCGCACCTGCGCCTCGATGATGCGGCGCTCGTCGTCGGAGAGGTCGCCGAGCTCCATGAAGGCGTCGACGAAGAAGCGCAGGCCGGTCTGCGTCGGCAGGCGGCCGGCCGAGATGTGCGGCGCGTAGATCAGGCCGAGATGCTCGAGGTCGCTCATCACGTTGCGGATGGTGGCGGGCGACAGCGAAGAGGGCAGGATGCGCGACAGGCTGCGCGAACCGACGGGCTCGCCATCCCTGAGATAGGATTCAACGATGCGCCTGAAGATGTCGCGCGAGCGCATATCGAGCGATTGAAGCACGGGCGACTGCGATGCCGGATCGACTGCCTTGGTCATTCGAGCCAAAAACCTCCGGTTCAAATATAGACTTAGCCGGTGCCCGCGCAACCCGGTCCATTTTCCTTTGCGCCATGCGCCGCATGCGTCTACAAGCCGGCCACGAATCCTTAAGAACCAGAGACAAGAGGCCTCGATGCGCCCCTCCAAACGCCAATCCGACGAAATGCGCGCCATCTCCTTCGAGCGCGGCGTCTCCAAGCACGCCGAAGGCTCGTGCCTGGTGAAGTTCGGCGACACGCATGTTCTGTGCACGGCCAGCCTGGAGGAAAAGGTGCCGGCCTGGATGCGCAATTCCGGCAAGGGCTGGGTGACGGCCGAATACGGCATGCTGCCGCGCTCGACCGGCGAACGCATGCGCCGCGAGGCCTCCGCCGGCAAGCAGGGCGGCCGCACGCTGGAGATCCAGCGGCTGATTGGCCGTTCCTTGCGCGCCGTGGTCGACCTGCAGGCGCTGGGCGAGCAGCAGATCACCGTCGACTGCGACGTGATCCAGGCCGATGGCGGCACCCGTACCGCCTCGATCACCGGAGGCTGGGTGGCGCTCCATGACTGCCTGCGCTGGATGGAAGCCCGCCAGATGGCCAGCGTTTCCAAGGTGCTGAAGGACCACGTCGCGGCGATCTCCTGCGGCATCCATGACGGCCAGCCGGTCATCGATCTCGACTATCTCGAGGATTCCTCGGCCGGAACGGACGCCAATTTCGTCATGACCGGCAAGGGCGGCATCGTCGAAATCCAGGGCACTGCCGAGGGCGAGCCGTTCTCGGAGGACCAGTTCGCGGCGCTGATGAACTTGGCCAAGAAGGGAATTTCGCGCCTGGTGAGTTTGCAGCAGATGGCGGTGGCTTAGCAGTCAAATGCCGAGCCTGGGCCCCCCTCTCTGGCCTGCCGGCCATCTCCCCCTCAAAGGGGGAGATTGGAAGCTGCCACGCCGGCTCCCATCTGGCTACGCCGGTGATTGGCTAAGGCAATCGATACAGCCAATCTCCCCCCTTGAGGGGGAGATGCCCGGCAGGGCAGAGAGGGGGGCTTCGTGATACCCTCCGCGATCCTTGAATCGGCGCTCTACGTCACAGACTTGCATGCCGCCGAAGCCTTCTATTCCCACATCCTCGGCCTCGACCTGATCGCCAGGGTCGAAGGCCGTCACGTCTTCTTCCGCTGCGGGACCGGCGTGCTGCTGCTGTTCAACGCCGAGGCGACCAAAATCCCGCCGGCGCCGGACGCCAGGCTGAAGGTGCCGGCGCATGGCACGGTGGGCGAGGGCCATCTCTGCTTTGCAGCCAGCGCCGACGAGATCGCCGGCTGGCGCAAGCACCTCGCGGCGCGGAACATCGCCATCGAAAGCGACTTCGAATGGCCGCAAGGCGGGCGCTCGATCTACTTTCGCGACCCCTCGGGCAATTCGATCGAATTCGCCGAGCCAAGGATCTGGGGCCTGTGATGCATTCTTTGAACGGACACAAGATCGTCGTCGCCAGCCACAATGAAGGCAAGCTGCGCGAGTTCGCCGACCTGATGGCGCCGTTCGGCTTCGAGGCGAAATCGGCCAAGGAGTACGGCCTGCCCGAGCCGGACGAGACCGGCACGACGTTCGAGGAGAACGCCTACATCAAGGCATATGCCGCGGCCAAGGCCACCGGCCTGCCGGCGCTGTCCGACGATTCCGGCCTCTGCGTCGACGCGCTCGACGGCGCGCCCGGCGTCTACACCGCCAACTGGGCCGAGACGCCCGACGGCAGCCGCGACTTCGGCATGGCCATGCAGCGCACGGAAGTGGCGCTGCAGGAGGTCGGCGCGGCGGAAGCCGCGCAGCGCACGGGCCGTTTCGTCGCCGTCATCTGCCTGGCGTTTCCCGACGGCGAGGCCGAATATTATCGCGGCGAGGCCGAAGGCACGCTGGTGTGGCCGCCGCGCGGCACGCTCGGCTTCGGCTACGATCCGGTGTTCCTGCCCAATGGGTTCGAAAAGACCTTCGGCGAGATGAGCGCCGAGCAAAAACACCGCTGGAAGCCAGGCCAGCCGACGGCGCTGTCGCACCGCGCCCGCGCCTTCCAGAAATTCGCGCGCGCCAGGTTGGGATCGGCCTGAGATGCTGCTCGACCGCAGCCCCGGCTTCGGCGTCTACATCCACTGGCCGTTCTGCGCGGCCAAGTGCCCCTATTGCGACTTCAACAGCCATGTCCGCCATCAGCCGGTCGACCAGGAACGTTTTGCGCGCGCGTTCGCGACGGAGCTCGCGACCATGCGCGCCCGCACTGGACCGCGCGAGGTGACCAGCATCTTCCTCGGCGGCGGCACGCCGTCGCTGATGAAGCCGGAGACGGTGGCCTCCGTGCTGGATGCGGTGGCGAGGAACTGGACGGTGCCTGATGGCATCGAGGTGACGCTGGAGGCCAACCCGTCCTCGGTCGAGGCCGAGCGCTTCCGCGGCTATCGCGCCGCCGGCGTCAACCGCGTGTCGCTCGGCGTGCAAGCGCTGAACGACAAGGATCTGCGCTTTCTCGGCCGGCTGCACAATGTCGAGGAGGCGCTGCATGCCATCGGGCTCGCGCGCGAGATCTTTCCGCGCCTCTCCTTCGACCTGATCTATGCGCGGCCCGACCAGACGCCGGAGGCTTGGCGAGCGGAGCTCGAGCAGGCGATCGGCCATGCCGCGGACCATCTGTCGCTCTACCAGCTCACCATCGAGGAAGGCACGCCGTTCCACGCGCTGCACGCGGCGAAGAAGTTCACCATTCCCGACAACGACCATGCCGCCGATCTCTACGCGCTGACGCAAGAGGTGACCGCCGCGCATGGGCTGCCGGCCTATGAGATTTCCAACCACGCCAGGCCTGGCGCGGAAAGCCGGCACAATTTGACCTACTGGCGCTACGGCGAATATGTCGGCGTCGGCCCCGGCGCGCATGGCCGTTTCGTCGAGAACGGGCGCCGCACGGTCACGATCGCCGAGAGGATGCCGGAAACCTGGGCCAATCTGGTCGAGGCCAAGGGCCATGGCGTCACCGGCGGCGAGATTTTGACGCGTTCCGAGGAAGCCGACGAGTTCCTGTTGATGGGGCTGCGGCTGGCCGAAGGCATCGATCTTGCGCGCTACGAGGCGTTTTCCGGACGCGGGCTTTCCAGTGCCAGGCTGTCGGTGCTGCAGGAAGAGGGGCTTGTCGCGCCGGTCGGCAATTCCCGGCTGCGCGCGACGACGGCCGGCATGATCGTGCTCGATGCCGTGGTGGCGGACCTGGCGCGCTGAGCATGATCCCGAAAAGTGGAAGCCGGTTTTCGGACAAGATCATGCTTGAGTAAAAGCCCTTGAAGAACATCCTCTTCGTCTGCAGCCAGAACCGCTTGCGCAGCCCGACGGCCGAGCAGGTGTTTTCCGGCCGCCGCGACATCGAGGTCGCTTCGGCCGGCACCAATCACGATGCCGACAATCCGCTGACGCATGAGCTGGTCGCCTGGGCCGACATCATCTTCGTGATGGAAAAGGCGCACCGCGCCAAGCTGCAGAAGAAATTCAAGACGAGCCTGAAGCGGGCAAGGGTCATCTGCCTCGACATTCCGGACAATTACGAGTTCATGGACCCTGAGCTGGTGCGGCTGCTCGAGGCTAAGGTGCCGCGATATCTGTAAAGAAGCGGTGTGCCAGCGCTGATGGCGCAGCCAATCTCCAAGCCCTGCCGATTGCGCTTCTGGTGGTGCGCGTTTCGCGGTATCCGGTTAACGCAATTGCGGACAGAAAACCGACAAGGCCACCCGAATGAACCTGACCGCTTCTTCCTGGCAATTCTGGGCGCTGCTGTCGGCGGCTTTCGCCGCGCTGACGGCGATTTTCGCCAAGGTCGGCATCGAGACCATCAATTCCGATTTTGCCACCCTGATCCGCACCGCCATCATCCTGGTCGTGCTCGCGGCCATTCTCGCCGCCAGCGGCCAGTTCCAGCCGTTGGCATCGATCTCCGGAAAAACGTGGCTGTTCCTCGGTCTTTCCGGATTGGCTACCGGCGCCTCGTGGCTCTGCTATTTCCGCGCGCTGAAAATCGGCAACGCGGCGCAGGTGGCGCCGATCGACAAACTAAGCGTCGTGCTTGTGGCGGTGTTTGGCGCGGTCTTTCTCGGCGAGCGCCTCTCTGGAGCGAACTGGCTTGGCGTCGGCCTTATCGCGGCGGGGGCGGTGCTGGTCGCCTATCGGGGCTAGCGGCGCGCCTTCGCGGGTGTTCCTGGTTTCGAGACGGGTGATGAAAATATCGAAGCGATTGGGCATCGTCCGGTCAGTGCTCCGTCGTGCTATCGGTTGCGGCCTTGAGCCTGGTTTTCGGCCGGCGGCGCAAACGCCGCTTGCCGGCCTCGGTTTTACCGGCGGCGTCATCGGCGCTGGCCGGCAGGCACTTGTCCCTTCGCATGGCGAAACGCTTGCGGCCCGCATAATAGGGCTCGAAAACGTCCTGAATCTTCAGGCTATCCATCCTGTGCCTCCACGAGACTCACACATGCGAGACTCATGGATAAAATTCGCCGGTGACGGTTTCGTTCCGCACTATGGCAAAGGCATGGCGGGCGACATTACTTCGTCGTCACGTTTTGCAACCGGGCACCAGCCGTGCCAAACAGGCCGGATGGAGGGCCAAGGGTGACCGGCGACAAACGCAGCTATGTGATCGGGCAGACCGAGATCGCGGCTCGGCCGCTCGCGCCGGCGCTCTATCTGGTGGCGACGCCGATCGGCAACCTCGCCGACATCACGCTGCGCGCGCTGGAGACGCTGGCCGCCGCCGACATCGTCGCCTGCGAGGACACGCGCGTGTCGCGCGTGCTGCTGGAGCGCTACGGCATCCGCCGCCGCACCACCGCCTATCACGAGCACAATGCCGCCGAGGCCGGACCGAAGCTGATCGCGGCGCTCGAGGCCGGGCAGAGCGTGGCGCTGATCTCGGACGCCGGGACGCCGCTGGTCTCCGATCCCGGCTACCGGCTGGTCGGCGAGGCGCTCGACCATGGCATCCGCGTCGTACCGATCCCGGGCCCGTCGGCGGCGCTGGCGGCGCTGACCGCGTCCGGCCTGCCCTCCGACGCCTTCCTGTTCGCCGGGTTTCTGCCGGTAAAGACCGGCCAGCGGCTGACGAAACTCGAAAGCTTTAGGCAGGTACCGGCGACGCTGATCTTCTTCGAGTCGCCCAGGCGGCTGGCCGAGACGCTTGCGGCGATGGCCGAGGCGCTGGGCGGCACACGCCGGGCGGCGATCGGCCGCGAGCTGACCAAGGCCTTCGAGGAGACGCGGACCGGCACGCTGCGGGACCTTGCCGACCACTATGCGGCGGCCGACACGCCGAAGGGCGAGATCGTCATCTGCGTCGGTCCCGCAGAGGCGAAGGCCGACGAACCTGAAGACATCGACCGGCTGCTGTTGTCGCTCGCCGCCGAAATGCCGGCCTCCAAGGCGGCAGCGGAAGCGGCGAAGATGACCGGCGGCCAGAAGCAGGCGCTCTATCGGCGGCTGCTGGAGCTCAGGGACACCTCGGCAGAGGACAGCAGTGGCTGAGCGCCCGGCCGCCAGCCGCCTGAAAGCCTATCGGCGCGGCCATCGCGGCGAATGGCTGGCGGCGCTGGCGCTGATGCTGAAGGGCTACCGGATCCTGGCGCGGCGCCACCGCACAAGGCTCGGCGAGATCGACCTGATCGCCAGGCGCGGCGACCTGGTGCTGTTCGTCGAGGTCAAGGCGCGGCGTTCGCTGATGGAAGCGATGGAGGCGATCGCCTACGAATCGGAGCGCCGCATCGAGGCCGCCGCCGACCTCTGGCTGTCGCGCCAGCCCGACTATGGCAGACTGTCGGCGCGCTTCGACATGGTGGCCGTGCTGCCCTGGCGCTGGCCGGTGCATGTCGAGAACGCGTTTTATGGAAGGAATTGAGGGGCTTACCCCCAGATCATCAGCGCCACCAGCCCGAGCCCGCCGACCACCAGCCGCCACCAGCCGAACAGCGAATAGCCGTTGCGCGAGACGTAATCGAGCAGGAAGCGGACGACGAACAGCGCGGTGACGAAGGCGGCGACGAAGCCGATGGCGATGATCGGCAGGTCGGCCGAGGTCAGCACGTTGCGGTTCTTGAACAGGTCGAAGGCGAAGGCGCCGACCATGGTCGGGATGGCGAGAAAGAAGGAGAATTCCGCCGCCGCGCGCTTGTCGACGCCGAGCAGCAGCGCGCCGACGATGGTCGAGCCGGAGCGCGAGGTGCCGGGGATCAGCGACAGGCACTGGAACAGGCCAATCTGCAGATAGAGCCGCGTCGGGAAGCGCTCGACGTCGCGATAGACGGGCTTGAGGTTCATCCGATCGACCAGAAGCAGGACGACGCCGCCGATGATCAGCATGATGCAGATCAGCCGCGGCGATTCGAACAGGATGGTCTTGATGAAGTCATGCGCAAGCGCGCCGATGATGGCCGCCGGCAGGAAGGCGATGAGGATGCCGATGACGAAATGCCTGGTCAGCCGGTCGTGCGGCAGTTCGAGCAGCATCTGCCACAGGCGTTTGAAATAGACGCTGAGGATGGCGAGGATGGCGCCGAGCTGGATCAGGATCTCGAAGGCCTTGCCGGTCGAATGGAAGCCGAGGAAATGGCCGGCGAGCAGGATGTGGCCGGTCGAAGACACCGGAATGAACTCGGTCAGGCCCTCCAGCAGGCCGAGCAGCAGCGCTTCGACGATGGTCTGGCTATCCATGGCAACCTCGGGATTGGGACTCAAAGAAGGGCTTGCTTGTCATGGCGCGGAAGTCCCCCTATAGGTCGCAGCACCCTGACGGTCCGCTTTGCGGGCGGCCAAGACTTACCGGCGCGGCCGGCGATTCGCCAGTGCGCCTTATTATCGCGGGACCATGCTGACGCTCTTCCACCACCCGATGTTCGCCTCCTGCCGGTTCGTGCGCCTCGCCTTCGGCGAATATGGCGAGGAGCTGGCGCTGATCGAGGAAAAGCCGTGGACGCGGCGCAAGGAGTTTTTGGCGCTGAACCCGGCCGGAACCTTGCCGATCCTGCTTGCCGAGGGCGACGTGCCGATCGTCGGCGCCATGGTGATCGCCGAGTATCTCGACGAGACGCGCGGCGTGCTGAAGCGCGACAAGCGGCTGTTCGCCGAGGACCCGATGGAGCGCGCCGAGATCCGCCGGCTGACCGACTGGTACCTGAACAAGGCCGAGAGCGAGGTGACCCGCCACCTGGTGCGCGAGCGCGTGCTGAAGCCGATCATGCCGGAGACGGCCGGCGGCGGCTCGCCCGATTCGGCGGCGATCCGCGCCGCCCGCGCCAATATCCGCCAGCACATGAAGTACACCAACTGGCTGGCCGGCACCCGCCACTGGCTGGCCGGCAGCAGGGTGACCTATGCCGACCTCGCGGCAGCGGCCGCACTTTCGGTGCTCGACTATCTGGGCGAGATCGACTGGCGCGAGCACACCGCGGCGCGGGAATGGTATACAAGGGTGAAGTCACGGCCCTCGTTCCGGCCACTTCTGTCCGACCGGGTGCGCGGCCTGTCGCCGGTGTCGCATTATGCGGACCTCGATTTCTAGGACGCACAGCCTGCGCGCGTTGATCGACGGCGAGGCCAGGCGCGCCGGTTTCGACGCCGTCGCCGTCACCAGGCCCGATGCCATCCCGCTGGCGCCGGCCAGGCTCGCCGAATTCGTCGCCGACGGTTTTCATGGCTCGATGGGCTGGATCGCCGAGACGATCGAACGCCGGGCCGAACCATCGACGCTGTGGCCCGAAGTGCGCTCGATCGTCGTGCTGGCCATGAACTACGGGCCGGACCACGATCCGCGCAAGCTGCAGGCAAGGCGCGACCGCGGCGCGATCTCGGTCTATGCGCAGAACCGCGACTATCACGATATTATGAAGGGCCGGCTGAAGGAGATCGCCGGCAAGATCGTGGCAAAGGCCGGCGGCGACGTCAAAGTCTTCGTCGACACCGCGCCGGTGATGGAAAAGCCGCTCGCCGAGGCCGCCGGCCTCGGCTGGCAAGGCAAGCACACCAATCTGGTCAGCCGCCAGCACGGCTCGTGGCTGTTCCTCGGCACCATCTTCACCACGGCGGAGCTGGAGCCCGACACGGCGGAGCAGGACCATTGCGGCTCCTGCCGCGCCTGCCTAGACGCCTGTCCGACCGACGCTTTTCCGGCACCCTACCGGCTCGACGCGCGGCGCTGCATCTCCTACCTCACCATCGAGAACAAGGGGCCGATCCCGCGCGAATTCCGCGACAAGATCGGCAACCGCATCTATGGCTGCGACGATTGTCTCGCCGCCTGCCCGTGGAACAAGTTCGCCCGCACCGCCTCGGAGGCGAAGCTTGCCGCGCGCGCGGATTTGCGCGAGCCGCCGCTGGCGGAGCTGCTCAGCTTCGGCGACGCGGCCTTCCGCAGCTTTTTCTCGGGTTCGCCGATCAAGCGCATCGGTCGCGACCGTTTCATCCGTAATGTGCTGATCGCCGCCGGCAATTCGGGCGATGCCGCGCTGGCGGGGGCAGTCCGTGCCTTGCTGGGCGACGCCTCGCCGCTGGTGCGAGGTGCGGCCGTCTGGGCGCTGTCCAGGCTTCTACCCGACACCGAGTTCGCCGAGCGCGCCGCCACCGCCCTGGCAACCGAAGATGACATGACGGTGCGCGACGAATGGCTGTCGGCGCAGCCAGCAAAGGTCCATGCATGAGTGAAAAGCAGTTCTTCGTCTTTGGCGCCGGCTATTCCGGCAAGGCCTTCGCCCGCGCCAGCCGGGATGGGGTGACAATCCGCGGCACGACGCGCTCGCCGGAGAAGTTCGCGGTGCTCGGCCAGGCCGGCATCGCGCCGCTGCGCTTCGACGGCGCGCTGACGGCCGAGATCGGCGAGGCCTTGAAAACGACCACCCATTTGATCGTCTCGGTGGCGCCGGAAGAGGCCGGCGACCCGGTGCTCGGCGCCGCGCGCGAGGCGATCGCAGCGATGCCGGCCCTGGAATGGATCGCCTATCTCTCCACCGTCGGCGTCTATGGCGACCATGGCGGCGGCTGGGTGGACGAGAGGGCCGAGTGCCGACCGGTGTCGAAGCGCTCGGTGATGCGGGTGGCCGCCGAACAGGAGTGGCTGAAGCTCGGCCAGGAGATCGGCCGGCCGGTGGCGATCCTGCGCCTCTCCGGCATTTACGGACCGGGCCGCAACGCGCTGGTCAACCTGGCCGACGGCACCGCCAGACGGCTGGTCAAGCCCGGCCAGGTGTTCAACCGCATCCATTGCGACGACATCGCCGGCGCGCTCTGGCATTTGGCCGGGAAAAATAGCGGCGGCATCTTCAACGTCACCGACGACGAGCCGGCGCCGCCGCAGGATGTCGTCGCCTATGCCGCCGGCCTGATGGGCGTCGAGCCGCCGCCGGAAATCGCCTTCGAGACGGCGCAGCTTTCGCCGATGGCGCGCTCCTTCTACGGCGAGAACAAGCGCGTCTCCAACGCCGCGATCAAGGCGGCCGGCTATCGCTTTGCCTTCCCCGACTACCGCTCGGCCCTCGACCAAATGTGGGCGGACGGCAGCTGGCGCGAGGGCGAGCCGCGCAGCCCGATTAAACGCGCTGATTAAAGCGCGGCGCCGGGCATGCTATGATTCGCGTCGCGGCCGCTCTCGAGGCTCGGGCGGCGCGACAGGAGAGGGATGCGGCTTCATGGTGACCTCGTTGCGATCATTGCCCGTCAGACGGCCGTTCCTGACGGCGACGCTGGCGATCCTGGCGCTGGCCGGGCTGGCGGCGGGCGCGCTAACGGCAGAGCCGCGGGCAAAAGACCTGTTCGGGGCCGAGAAGCTGCCGGCGGTGGCGGCGGCGCAATCCTTCGGCTTCTATTCCAAGGGCTGCTTCGCCGGCGGCGTCGCCATTCCGATGGACGGACCGAGCTGGGAAGTGATGCGCCCCTCGCGCAACCGCCGCTGGGGCCATCCGGCGATGATCGCGCTGATCGAGAAGCTGGCGCGCGACGCGCATGCCGACGGCTGGCCCGGCCTTCTGATCGGCGACATCTCGCAGCCGCGCGGCGGGCCGATGCTGACCGGCCACGCCTCGCACCAGATCGGTCTCGACGCCGACATCTGGCTGACGCCGATGCCCAGCCGGCCGCTGTCGATGGCGCAGCGCGAATCGATGAGCGCCACCCTGATGGTCGACGAGAAGACGCATCTGGTGAAGGACGCGCTGTGGACGACGCGGCACACGCAACTGTTGAAGCGCGCGGCGAGCTACCCCGAGGTCGAGCGTATCCTGGTCAATCCGGGCATCAAGAAGAAACTGTGCGACACGGTGAAGGGCGACCGTTCCTGGCTGCGCAAGATCCGGCCGTTCTGGGGCCACGACTATCATTTCCACATGCGCATCGGCTGCCAGCCGGGCTCGCACGGCTGCAAGGCGCAGGAAGCGACGCCGACCGATGACGGCTGCGGCAAGCCGCTGGCCTGGTGGTTCACCGCGGAGCCGTGGCGCCCCAACAAGAACCCGGACGCGCCGAAGGCGCGCGACATCATGACGATGGCGAACCTGCCGAAGGAATGCCGGGCGGTGCTCGACGCGCCAAACCCGGCTTCGGCGGAAGCCGTCACCTATCATGGCGACGGCCCACCGATCGCGGGGAACGACCTGCCGATCGCGGCCGCCGAGCCGCCGCCGCCCGTGGCGGAACCGATGGTGCCGGTTGGTGCCGCGGCGCTGCCGGCCTCGGCAAGCGCTTTTGCGCCGACCCCGAAAATCGGCATTCCACTGCCACGGCCAAGGCCGGAAAACTGACGCCAGGCATTCCAGGCTGATTGTCGAAGCAGGCGCCGCCCTCATCGCCCTGCCGGGCACTTCTCCCCGTATAGTGACGGGGAGAAGGGGGCAGGCCGCAGCGCCGGCGCCCTTTCCGCAACGCTGATGATTGGCGAAATCGGCGATGACAGCGTCCCTCTCCCCGTCACCATACGGGGAGAGGGTGCCGGCAGGCAGGTGAGGGGCGGCGCAGACGTTGAAAAGGTACGGAATTCAAGCCTGACGCCGAAGCCGCTTTCCCTTTACAAGTCCATGCGATAGTCAACGAATGACAGCGGCAGATGGCCGGAACAGAACGAAAGAAGAGTATGGCAGGTGAAGACGAGACAACGCTGCGGTTTCCGGTCCTGATCGGCGACATCGGCGGCACCAATGCGCGCTTCTCGATCGTGCTCGACGCCAATTCGGAGCCGACCGAGCCGCAGATCGTCCAGACCGCCAATTTCAACACCATCGACGAGGCGATCCAGGCGGCGGTGCTCGACCGTTCCTCGGTGCGGCCGAATTCGGCCGTGCTGGCGATCGCCGGGCCGGTCGACGGCGACGAGATCCCGCTCACCAATTGCCCCTGGGTGGTCAAGCCGAGGCAGATGTTCGCCAATCTGGGCCTGAGCGAGGTCGTCGTGCTCAACGACTTCGAGGCGCAGGCGCTGGCCGTCGTCGCGCTCGGCGAGGAGCATATGGAGAAGATCGGCGGCGGCACGCCGGAGCCGAACGCCAGCCGCGTCGTGCTCGGCCCCGGCACCGGGCTCGGCGTTGCCGGGCTGATCCATGCGCTCAACCACTGGATACCGGTGCCCGGCGAAGGCGGACACATGGATATCGGCCCGCGCTCGCCGCGCGATTTCCAGGTTTTCCCGCATATAGAGCGGCTCGAAGGCCGCGTTTCCGGCGAGCAGATCCTGTGCGGGCGCGGCCTGGTCAATGTCTACCGCGCGGTGGCCAAGGCCGACGGCAAGCCGGCGCCCTTCAGCGCGCCGGCCGAGATCACCGGCGCGGCGCTGGCGAAGTCCGACCCGGTGGCGGAGGAAGCGCTGTCGCTGTTCGTCACCTGCCTCGGCCGCACCGCCGGCGACCTGGCGCTGGTGTTCATGAGCCGGGGCGGCGTCTTTCTCACCGGCGGCATCGCGCAGAAGATCGTGCCGGCGCTGAAAGCGGGCAATTTCCGCGCCGCTTTCGAGGACAAGGCGCCGCACAGCGCCTTGCTGCGCGCGATGCCGGTCTATGTCATCACGCATCCGCTGGCGGCGCTTCTCGGCCTCGCCGCCTATGCCAGGAACCCCTCTCTGTTCGGCGTGCAGACGGCGGGGCGGCACTGGCGGGTGTAGCGCTTCGCGCCCTGGTTGTCGGATCGCGAATCGCGCCGCGACGAAGTTTCGCCATAGGCAAGCCGCGACGGGAACGCTAAGAGGGGTGCCGAATTTCCAGACGGAACCACGGAACGACCCTCGATTTGAACCAGCTTCAACACCAAGCGATAGCCCGGCCCGGCGAGACCTGGGCGGTGCTGCGCCGCATCATCGCCGAAAACGGCCGCGAATACCGCTCAGCCTACATCTTCGCCACCCTGTGCCTGCTGACCGTGTCCGCAACGACGGCCTTCACCGCCTGGGTGATGAGCCCGGTCGTCAACCAGATCTTCTATGAGCGACGCGGCGATCTGATCGTGCTGATCTGCGCCGGGATCATGGGCTCCTTCACGCTGCGCGGGCTGGCCACCTATGGCCAGGCGGTGACGCTGGCGCGGATCGGCAACAATCTGGTGGCGCGCTATCAGCGCCGCATCTTCGACCACCTGATGAAGCTCGGCGTCGGCTTCTTCAACGACACCCGTTCGGGCCAGCTCGCCGCGCAGGTCAACGAGAACATCAACGGCATCCGCGACCTGTTGTCGATGACGCTGACCTCGATCGCGCGCGACGGCGTGACGCTGCTCGGCCTCATCTGCGTCATGATCTACCAGGATCCGCTGCTGTCGCTGTCGTCGCTGCTGATCGGACCGCCGCTGATCTACACCGTCGTCTATCTGATGCGCCGCGTACGCCGCATCGCGCGCGAATCCGTGCAGATCAACTCGCGGCTGATCGGCGCCATGCAGGAGGCGACGCAAGGCATCGCCATCGTCAAGGCGTTCACCATGGAGGGCGAACTGGCGCGCCGCATCGGCCAGCTGGCCGAAAGCGCCGAGCAGCGGGGCAACAAGATCGCCCGCGTCTCGGAGCGGCTGACGCCGATTTCCGACATGCTGGCCGGCCTCGCCGTCACCGGCGTCATTGCCTATTCCGGCTATCGGGCGCTGGTCCTCGGCCAGCCGCCGGGCGCGGTGTTCTCCTTCATCACGGCGCTGATCCTGGCCTATGATCCGGCGCGGCGCCTGGCGCGCATGCAGGTCGGCATGGAGCGGTCGCTGGTCAATGCGCGCATGATCTACGAGCTTCTCGACCAGCAGCCGCAGCAGGGCGATGTGCCAAGCGCGGTCGAGGCGAGGATCACCACCGGCGAGGTGCGTTTCAACAATGTCTCGTTCCGCTATGCCGCCGACGCGCCGGTGCTCAAGGAATTGAGCTTTACCGCCGCCGCCGGCAAGGTGACGGCGATCGTCGGCGCATCCGGCGCCGGCAAGTCGACGCTGGTGGCGCTGCTGCAGCGCTTCTACGATGTCGAGGCCGGCAGCATCGAGGTTGACGGCCAGGACATTTCCAGGCTGACGAAGCATTCGCTTCGCAGCTCGATCGCCTATGTCTCGCAGGGGCCCTATTTGTTCGAGGGCACGATCCGCGACAACATCCGCTATGGCCGGCTTTCGGCCACGGATGCGGAGATCGAATGGGCGGCAAAGCAGGCGGCGGCGGACGAGTTCATCCGCCAGCAGCCGCAAGGCTACGACACGCCGGTCGGCGAGAACGGCGTGACGCTGTCCGGCGGACAGCGCCAGCGCGTCTCGATCGCCCGCGCGATCGTGCGCCAGGCGCCGATCCTTTTGCTCGACGAGGCGACCTCGGCGCTCGACAACGAGGCTGAGGCGCGTGTCCAGGAAGCGCTGACCCATGTCATGGAAGGGCGCACGACCATCGTCATCGCGCACCGGCTGTCGACCGTGGTGAATGCCGACCACATCATCGTGCTGGAAGAGGGCCGGCTGGTCGAGGAAGGCACCCATGCCTTGCTGATGGCCGATCCGCACAGCGTCTACGCCCGTTTCCATCGGGTGCAGGGCAAGAAGGGTCTGGGGCTTGTCGACGACGCCAAGCCCATCCAAACTCCGCCGCCGCGCAGCCGCGCGAAGAGGGCGGTCGGGAGAGAGGCATGAGCGAAACGGGCGATATGGGCCTGGTGGTGGTGGGCGCGGCCGGCCGCATGGGCCAGACGCTGATCCGCGCCATCCATACGATGCCGGGCGCGCGCGTCGCCGGCGCCGTCGAGCGGCCGGGATCGCCCTATCTCGGCAAGGATGCCGGCGAGCTTGCCGGCATCGGCATCATCAACGTGCCGATATCGGACGATCCGCTGCCGGCTTTCGCCGAGGCCGACGGCGTGCTCGATTTCACCGCGCCGGCGGCGACCGTCGAATTCGCCGGCTACGCGGCGCAGGCGCGCATCGTCCATGTCATCGGCACCACCGGCTGCTCGGCGGACGACAATGCGAAAATCGCGGCCGCGGCGCGGCACGCGACGATCGTCAAATCAGGCAATATGAGCCTCGGCGTCAACCTGCTGGCGGTGCTGGTGGAGCAGGCCGCGGGCGCGCTCGACGGCGACGATTTCGACATCGAGATCCTGGAAATGCACCACCGCCACAAGGTCGACGCGCCTTCGGGAACGGCGCTTCTGCTCGGCGAAGCAGCGGCGGCCGGGCGCGAGATCCCGCTTGCCGGCAACGACGTGCGCGTGCGCGACGGCCATACCGGCGTGCGCAAGCCGGGCACGATCGGCTTCGCCACGCTGCGCGGCGGCTCGGTGGTCGGCGACCACTCGGTGGTGCTGGCCGGCACCGGCGAGCGCATCACGCTGTCCCACCATGCCGAGGACCGGGCGATCTTCGCGCGCGGAGCCGTAAAAGCCGCGCTTTGGGCCCGCGCGAAGAAGCCCGGACT
This sequence comes from Mesorhizobium sp. M4B.F.Ca.ET.214.01.1.1, assembly GCF_004791545.1. Classification (NCBI taxonomy): domain Bacteria; kingdom Pseudomonadati; phylum Pseudomonadota; class Alphaproteobacteria; order Hyphomicrobiales; family Phyllobacteriaceae; genus Mesorhizobium; species Mesorhizobium sp. M4B.F.Ca.ET.214.01.1.1. Next base: position 97,647 of record NZ_SRUX01000019.1, on the reverse strand, counting down.
TTATTCGATGCGGGACGTGCTCGGCCTGAGCTGAGGCGGCCTCTTCCAGTATTTTGTTCTTACGCAATTCCGGACGGAAAACCGCGACACACTTTTCCTGGAATTGCTCAAACTCGAAGGAGCAAACATGTCGAGAACCCTCGTGCTCGTGCGCCACGGCCAGAGCGACTGGAACCTGAAGAACCTGTTCACCGGCTGGCGCGACGTCGACCTGACCGAGCAGGGCCATGCCGAGGCCAAGGCCGCCGGCCAGAAGCTGAAGGCGCGCGGGCTGAAGTTCGACATCGCCTTCACCTCGGCGCTGATCCGGGCGCAGAAGACCTGCCAGCACATCCTCGACGCGGTCGGCCAGAGCGATCTCAAGACCATCCGCGACCAGGCGCTGAACGAGCGCGACTATGGCGACCTCTCCGGCCTCAACAAGGACGACGCGCGCAAGAAGTGGGGCGAGGAGCAGGTGCATATCTGGCGCCGCTCCTACGACGTCTCGCCGCCCGGCGGCGAAAGCCTGAAGGACACCGGCGCGCGCGTCTGGCCCTATTATTTGCACGACCTGCAGCCGCATGTGCTGCGTGGCGAAACCGTGCTGGTGGCCGCCCACGGCAATTCGCTGCGCGCGCTGATCATGGCGCTGGACGGCAAGAGCGGCGAGGAGATCGTCAAGCTCGAGCTCGGCACCGGCGTGCCGGTGATCTACACGCTCAACGCCGATTCGACCGTGGCGTCGAAGGAAGTGCTGGAAGGCTGAGGGTTTGCATTCTGGCTGCTGTCGGAGCGGTCAGCGGCCTCCGGATATCACCAGAGATCTGCTTCCTTTCCGCGCCTAGCCATCCGGCGCTTGTGCTGCCCCTCACCTGCCTGCCGGCATCCTCTCCCCGTATAGTGACGGGGAGAGGGGCGCTGTCGTCGCCGATTTCGCCAATGACCAGGGTTGCAAACAGGGCGCCGACGATGCGGCCGCCCCTTCTCCCCGTCACTATACGGGGAGAAGTGCCCGGCAGGGCGATGAGGGGCAGTGCCGACATCGGCAAAAAAGCGCGTTGACACACACCGCTTGCCCGCTTACATGAGCCCGCACCAGCCCAGATGGCGGAATTGGTAGACGCGCACGGTTCAGGTCCGTGTTCCGCAAGGAGTGGAGGTTCGAGTCCTCTTCTGGGCACCATCTTTTCCCGACTACCAACGGGATTAGCGCCTTCCGCAGTGTTGTCGTTTTTCGCCGGCTTCGCAACGGATGCCACTTGAGCGCGAATTGCGACGTTCGAGATTAGGCGCTGGCCTCTGACCTTCGTGACGAAGAGGCGAGGGCAGTGTCCCAACAAACCGCTTCAAACTCATCGGCCCCGGCGCTACGGTCCGCCCCATGGCCCCCTCCGTCAGCCCGACCATCGCCGCCCGCCGTGACCAGATGTTCCCTGTCCTGGCGGAAGCGGACATCGAACGCATGCGCCGCTTCGGTACGGCGAGCTCTTATGCTGCCGGCGAGCAGATCGTTACGGCCGGCGAGGTGTCGCCCGGCCTGATCGTCATCCTGTCCGGCAAGGTCGAGATCAGCCAGGCCGGCGGGCTCGGGCCGCGCGAGGCGATCATCTCCTACGGCGCCGGCAACTTCATCGGCGAACTGGCGCAGCTTTCGAGCCGGCCGTCGCTGGTCAATGCCGAGGCGAGCGAGCCGGTCGAGGCCTTCGTCATCCCCTCGCAGCGGCTGCGCGATCTGATGGTGCAGGAGGCGAATCTCGGCGAGCGGATCATGCGGGCGCTGATCCTGCGCCGCGTCGGGCTCCTGGAGAGCGGCATCAGCGGACCGATCATCATCGGCCCTCCCGACAATGGCGACGTGCTGAGGCTGCAGGGCTTTCTCACCCGCAGCGGCCTGCCGCATCGCGCGCTCGACTCCGAGACCGACCCCTGCGCCAGGACGCTGACCGAGCGTTTCCATGTCGATCCGCATCATCTGCCGATCGTGCTGTGTCCGAACGGCAAGCTGCTGCACAATCCGGGCGATCACGAACTCGCGCGCTGCGTCGGCCTGCTGCGGCCCGTCGATGCCAGCAAGGTCTACGACGTGGCGATCGTCGGCGCCGGACCCGCCGGGCTGGCCGCGGCGGTCTATGCGGCCTCCGAAGGGCTGTCGACGATCGTGCTCGACTGCCGCGCCTTCGGCGGGCAGGCGGGGGCGTCGGCGCGCATCGAGAACTATCTCGGCTTCCCGACCGGCATCACCGGCATGGCGCTGATGGCGCGCGCCTACAACCAGGCGCAGAAGTTCGGCGTCGAAATGGTAATCCCCGACGAGGCGAAGCTGCTCAGCGGTGGAGGCGACCTGTCCGGCTACAGGCTCGATGTCGGCGATGGCGAGACGGTGCACACGCGCACGGTGGTGATTGCCAGCGGGGCGCGCTACCGCCGCCTCGATCTGGCCAATCTGGCGCAGTTCGAGGGCACGTCGGTGCACTATTGGGCGTCGCCGATCGAGGCGCGGCTTTGCCGGGATCAGGAGGTGGCGCTGGTCGGCGCCGGCAATTCGGCCGGCCAGGCGGCGGTCTTCCTGGCCAGCCAGGTGGGCAAGGTGACGCTGCTGGCGCGCCGCGGCAGTCTCCACGAAACCATGTCGCGCTATCTGGTCGAGCGCATCGAGGCGCAGCCGAACATCGAGGTGCTGGCCGAGACCGAGATCGTTGCGCTGGACGGCCGCGAGAGCAACCTCGAGCGGGTGCGATGGCGCAACCGCGCGACCGGCACCGAGACGACGCGAACAATCCGCCATCTCTTCCTGTTCATCGGCGCCGACCCCAACACGGACTGGCTGGCGAAATGCAACGTGGCGCTCGACGCCAAGGGTTTTGTCCGCACCGGACCAGAGGTGGCGCAGGGACATGGCCTGATGGAGACGAGCCGCAGCGGCGTGTTTGCCATCGGCGATGTTCGCTGCGGCTCGATCAAGCGCGTCGCCGCCGCCGTCGGCGAAGGCGCCCAGGTGGTGGCGGCGCTGCATGCCTATCTTGCTCAGAACGGCGGCGGCGCTCAATCCGAACAGGCGAGGAGATCGTAATGGACGAGTGCCGGCACACGAGCGACATCAGGCAAGTCACGCCGAGCGCGCTCGGCTGCGAGGAATACCTGAAGAGCGGATCATGGTGGGTGCATCTCAGGCTCTGCCGCACCTGCGGCCATGTCGGCTGCTGCGACGACTCGCCCAACCGCCACGCCACCAAGCATTTTCACGCGACCAGCCATCCGGTCATCGAGGGCTACGACCCGCCGGAAGGCTGGGCATGGTGCTATGTCGACGACCTCGGCGACCGCACGACGCCGCAGAACGGGCCGATCCCGAAGTTTGTTTGAGGCGGCGCGAGGCCACGCATCTAGGACGGCTGCGCTATTTCACCGAGCTCGTGACGGTCCGGTCAATGGCGTCGGGAACGGATTTGCGTTCGTTGCCGGCAAGGGCCGCGATGATCAGCAGGCTGGCGACGACCGGAACGAACAGCAAGGCGACGCGCGCCTGCACGTAAAAAATGGCGCGCCATTCGCTGCGTTTTTCGGGGTCGTCGTTCATCGCGCTCACTCTGTCCTGCCTCCCGAGGCGGGAGATAGTAGCGAAGCGTTAAACAACCCCTTCCGAATCCGTTAACTCGCGAATTTCGAACGGTCTGCCGTGGCGCGAAAGTTCGTGTCGACAAGACCGCTGCACGCAACCGGATCAGCCGATCGGCAAGGCAAACAGCCGGCCGCCGGCCGGCACGATGTCATCGATGCCTGCGAGCCGCAGGCAGTGCCAGGCCATGGCGTGGTTGGAGGAGGTGACGGGGATGCCGATGCGCTGTTCCAGCGCCGCCACCGCCTCGGCGACGCGCAGGCTGGTGCAGGAGATGAAGATGGCGTCGACGCCGGGCACGGCGGCCATGCGCTCGGCCGCCGCCTCGATCGAGGCCAGCGAGATGCGGGCGGCCTCGCGGTCGTCGCGCCGGTCGAAGGTGGCGACGGCCGCGATGTCCAGGCCGCGCCCGCTGAAATAGGCGACGAGGCCGCGGTTGATCTCGGGCGCGTAAGGCGTCAGCAGGCCGATGCCCCTGGCGCCGAGCGCCTTGAAGGCGGCGAGCGCGCCGGTGACTGGCGTGGTGCAGGCCACTCCCGGCCTCGCCTTGCGGATCTCGGCGAACACGGCTTCCTCGCCGAGCGTCATCGTCGCCGAGGTGCAGCCGAAGCCGACGACGTCGAGCGGGATGCTGGGCAGGATCAGGTCGACGGTCGGCGCGATGCGCGGGCCGATGGCGCGCAGCGTTTCGGGCGTGATGTCGTTGTCGTTGAAGAGACGTGCCTCGTAGAAGGCGACACCGGGAATGCGCACCAGCGCGCGGAACTCATGCTCCAGCGTCTGGTCGGTGGCGAGGATCGCCAGCCCGATCGCGGCGCGCGAGGCGAGGCCGCCGTCGATCTCCGAGGGCAGGACGCCGAGATCGACAGGTCCCGAAGCGGCGAGGGGCGCGGCGGCTGGGTTGGCGGACATGGCGTTTCCTTTCTTGTCAGAGCGGGATCGATCCTGCTCTCAGTTCAAAAGTCCATCCATCGAAATCGCCGGCCGGCGCCCACCGATCAGGTCGGCGGTGATGCGGGCCGAGCCGTGCGACATGGTCCAGCCGATATGACCGTGGCCGGTGTTGAGGTAGAGGTTGCGCAGACGCCGCTGTCCGAACTGCGGCAGGTTGTTCGGCGTCATCGGCCGCAAGCCCGCCCACATCTCTGCGCGGTCGAAATCGGCGCCTTCCGGGTAGAGCTCCTCGGTCACGCCCTTCATGAAGGCGAAGTCGGCCGGTCTGTGGCTGGTGTCGTAGCCGGCGAACTCGGCCGTTGCGGTAACGCGCAGGCGGTCGCCGAAGCGCGAGATGGCGACCAGATTGTGCTCGTCGACTGAAGCGATGCTCGGCGGCGCCGGGCGGTTGCCGACCGGGATGGTCAGGGAATAGCCCTTGATCGGGTAGATCGGCAGGCTGATGCCGATGGTTTTGGCCAGCAGCGGGCTGTAGGAGCCGAGCGCCAGCACATAGGCATCGCCCTTGAACGCGCCCTTGTCGGTCATCACCTGCGCGACGCCGTCGCCCGAGGTCTCGATGCCGGTGATGGTGGTGCCGGTGCGGATCTCGCCGCCGCGCCCGGCGATCTTCGCCGCCAGTGCCCGGGTGAACTTCGCCGGGTCGCCGGTCTCATCGGTCGGGCAATAGATGCCGCCGGCGATCTTTTCCCGCGCCGAGGCCAGCGACGGATCGAGTGCCACGACGCCCTCGCGATCCAGCAGCCTGATCTCCTGCCCGTCGGCCTCCAGCAGCTTCATGTGCTCGACGCCCTTGTCCAGCGCCTGCTGGCTGCGATGGAAATACAGGATGCCGCGGTCGTTGCGGTCGTAGTCGATCGCCTCGTCGGCAATCACCTCGCGCAGCACGCTCTGCGAATAGGCGGCAAGGCGATGCTTGAGCAGTGTGTTGCGCCTGGCCTTTTCCGCCGTGCATTCCATCAGGAAGAGCCACGACCAGCTGTAGAGCCTGGGATCGGCCGACATCCTGAAGCGCAGCGCCTGGTCCTTCAGCACCAGCGATTTCAAAAGGATCATCGGCGCTTTCGGCGACGACCAGACGAACGAATGGCCGGGCGCGATCATGCCGGCATTACCCCAGCTCGTCTCGGCGGCGACCTGAGGCTGGCGCTCGACGAGCGCCACCTCATGGCCGTCCTTCTGAAGCTGGTAGGCGGTGGTGACGCCAACCACGCCGCCACCCAGCACGATCACGCGCATGACGCCTCCGGAGATCGCAAAGCGGGAGGCAGTTTAGAGCGTGGATCGCGGCCTGCAATGGCACACATACCGAGATGTCGGCGGGACAGCGCCCCCCCTCTGGCCTGCCGGCCATCTCCCCACTTGGGGGGAGATCAGACGGCGCGCCGCCTTTCGCCAATCGCCTCCGCCGTAGGACGAGCGAAACGCCGAAGCTGCCAATCTCCCCCCTCGTAGGGGAGATGTCCGGCAGGACAGAGAGGGGGGCGAAGGATCACCGCGATGACTATGTCAGCCCCTCAACGCCTGCTCCAGATCCGCGATCAGATCATCCCCATCCTCGATGCCGGCCGAGAGCCTGACCAGCGAATCCGATATCCCGATCGCGCCGCGCTTCTCCGCCGGGATCGAGCCGTGCGTCATCAGCGCGGGATGCTCGATCAGGCTCTCGACGCCGCCGAGGCTTTCGGCCAGGGTGAACAGCTGCGTGCGTTCGAGGAAGCGTTTTGTGCCCGCCAGATCGCGGTCGAGCTCGACCGAGATCATGCCGCCGAAGGCGTGCATCTGGCGCCTGGCGATCTCGTATTGCGGGTGGCTGGCGAGGCCGGGATAGATGACGCGGCGCACGTCGCTTCGCGCTTCCAGCCATTGCGCGATCTTCAGGCCGTTGGCCGAATGGCGCTCCATCCGCAGCGCCAGGGTCTTGATGCCGCGCAGGGCCAGAAAGGAGTCGAACGGGCCGGAGATGGCGCCGATGGCGTTCTGCAGGAATTTCAGCCGGTCGGCCAGATCCTGGTCGTCGCCGACCACCGCGACGCCGCCGACCATGTCGGAATGGCCGTTCAAGTACTTCGTCGTCGAATGGACGACGATGTCGATGCCGAGCTCCAGCGGGCGCTGGATATAGGGGCTGCAAAAAGTGTTGTCGGCGACGGTGAGCAGGCCCTTGCGCTTGGCCAAAGCGGCGACCGCCTCGAGATCGACGATGCGCAGCAGCGGGTTGGTCGGCGTCTCGACCCAGAGCAGTTTTGTTTCCGGGCGGATCGCGGCTTCGACGGCGGCGAGGTCGGTGAAGTCGGCGAAGCTGACCTGCAGGCCGGCCGAGCGCTTGCGCACCCGTTCCAGCAAGCGAAACGTGCCGCCATAGATGTCGTCGGTGGCGACGATATGGGCGCCGGCATCGAGCAGTTCCAGCACGGTCGAGATCGAAGCCAGGCCGGAGGCGAAGGCGAAGGCTCGCGTGCCGCTTTCGAGATCGGCCACGGCGCGCTCGAAGGCGAAGCGGGTCGGGTTCTGGCTGCGGGCGTATTCGAAACCCTTGTGCACGCCGGGCGACTGCTGGCCGTAGGTGGAGGTGGCGTAGATCGGCACCATCACCGCGCCGGTCGTCGGGTCGTGGCTCTGGCCGCCATGGATGGTGCGGGTCGAAAAGGCCAGGCGGTTCTTGCCCGTTGCATTGCTCGTCATCTTGCGCGACGCCTCAGATGGTTGATCAGGTCGATACGGGTTATCAGGCCGATGAATTCCTCGCCATCGAAGACGATGGCGACCTCGTTACGGTCGAAGACAGGCAACAGCGCATCGAGCGTCTGGCTGGCCTGCAGCGTGTGCAGATTGGAGGTCATGGCCGTGCGCACCGGGCCGTTGAAGCGGTCCCAGCGGCCGTCATAGGGGCCGTCGACCTTGGCGAGTATGTCGCCTTCGTCGACGATGCCGACCAGCTTGCCGTCGTCGAGCACCGGCAGTTGCGAGACATCGGAGCGGCGCATGCGGCCATAGGCGTTGAGCAGGCTTTCCTCCGGCCCGACCCAAACCGTGTCGCCGGTGCGGTGCGAGCGCATGACGAGGTCGCGCAAATCGCCATGCTGCTCCTGCTCGGCCAGGCCCTGCTCGGCCAGCCAGAAATCGTCGAAGACCTTCGACAGATACTTGTTGCCGCTGTCGCAGACGAAGGTGACGACGCGCTTCGGCACCGTCTGCTCGCGGCAATAGCGGAGCGCGGCCGACAACAGCGTGCCGGAAGAGGAGCCGGCCAAAATGCCTTCGCGGGAGAGCAGATCGCGCACCGCCAGCATGCTCTGCTTGTCGGGGATGGAATAGGCCTTCTTGACCAGCGACAGGTCGGCATTGGGCGGCACGAAATCCTCGCCGATGCCTTCGACGGTCCAGCTGCCGGCCTCTTCCATCTTGCCGGTCTTGATCAGCGGCGCCAGCACCGAGCCGACCGGGTCGGCCAGCACCATCTCTGTCTTCGGCGAATGTTTCGCGAAATAGCGGCCGAGCCCGGTCAGCGTGCCGCCGGAGCCGACGCCGACCACCGCCGCGTCGACATCGCCGTCGAGCTGGGCGAGGATTTCCGGGCCGGTGGTGGTCTCGTGCGCCAGCGGGTTGGCCGGGTTGGCGAACTGGTTAGCATAAAAGGCGCCGGGCGTTTCGGCGGCGATCTTCTCGGCCATGTCCTGGTAATATTCGGGATGGCCCTTGCCGACGTCGGAGCGCGTCATGCGCACCTCGGCGCCGAGCGCGCGCAGATGCTGGATCTTCTCGCGCGACATCTTGTCGGGGACGACGAGGATGATGCGGTAGCCCTTGGGGATACCGACCTGGGCAAGGCCGAGGCCGGTATTGCCGGCGGTCGCCTCGACGATGGTGCCGCCGGGCCTGAGCTTGCCCTGCCGCTCGGCGGCGGCGATCATCGACAGCGCGATGCGGTCCTTGATCGAGCCGCCGGGATTCTGGCTTTCGAGCTTGATGAACAGGCGGCACTTGCCGGTGTCGAACTTGGTCAGCTCGACGATGGGGGTCTGGCCGATCAGGTCGAGCACCGACGCATAGGGCGGACGCAGGCGGGAAACGGCACTGTCGGCTTTTCCGGGCTCGCTCATGCAAAAAGCTCCATGGTGACGACCTAGCGTCTTTTCCAGCCGATCGCTGCCGGAAAGAAGATAGATCGTCCCAATCGCAGGGCGAGTGGAGGAATGAAATTCCATGATGCGGCCGCCGAACCGGGAGAGGGCAGATGGCACCCCGCGGGAAGCGCCTCAGATGCGCGAGCGGCTGGCCCAGCCGAGCCCGAGCAATCCCACCAGCATCGTCAGTATTCCGATATAGAGCCAATGCGTCTGGCCGGTCATGAAGCTGCCGCGGACAAGACCGAGGCCCTGAAGGGACCAGAGCAGGCCGATCGCGAGCACGATCAGCGCCAGCACAAACCGCATCAATCGCATCGGTGGGATTCCCTTCGCAAGTCGATCGTCGACTCAGTCACGGCGGCAATGAAAGAGCGGAAGGAAGCGATCCAATCGCGCCCGTCTGTACTTGCGTATTGATGCCCGATCCAGCCAGACACAACCAGAAAACCGGTGCGAATGATCATCGAGAATACGCCGCGCAAGCCGGGAAGACTCATGACAAACTGTTTCCCGGCGACTCCAAACGTGTGCCGTTGCCATGGAACCGCCAGATGGCGGCCGCATTTCCTGCCTTAATTGCTTCCTAACGGCTGGGGTCTGTCCAAACGGAGCCATTCCCCAAAGATGATGAAGACAAAGCAAACCGCGCTTGTCGCGGTAACGGTAGCGGCTGGCCTGATGGTCGGCGCCTCCGCCTCCTCCGCCGCCGCGCAATGCGGCCGCGCCTCCTGGTACGCGCTGCACTCGCGCACCGCTTCCGGCGAACGCATGAACCCGTCGGCGCTGACCGCCGCGCACCGCACCTTGCCCTTCGGCACCAAGCTCAAGGTGACCAACAAGAACAACGGCCGCAGCGTCGTGGTGCGCATCAACGACCGCGGCCCGTTCATCAAGGGGCGCGTGCTCGACCTCTCGAAGGGCGCAGCCAGCCAGCTCGGCTTCATCGGTTCGGGCCACACCGCCGTGTGCATGGCGCGCGTGTGATATGTCTGACATGTCCGGCCAGAGGGCCGGACGTATTTCCTACACACTTCCGCAGCGCACAGTGAGCCGGCTGCCGCCCGCCAAGGCGGATTCTCAACGCTTTGGCCGAAAGAACCATTGATCACTCGACATGACGTATTGCATCGCAACAATATCTTGTTAACCTCGCCGCGAGACATTTGAGGCTCGGCGCTGCACGTCGTCCTTGGGTCGCAGCAGCAGCGGGGTCTTCTCGATGTACTACCAGCTCTACGAATTGAACCACGCCGCGCTGCAGCCGGCCCGCGTCTATGCCGACGCGGTGAAGATGTTCTACACCAACCCGCTCAATCCGATCGCGCACACGCCCTGGGGCCGCTCGGTGGCGGCAACCGCCGAACTGTTCGAGCGCACCACGCGCCGCTACGGCAAGCCGCAATTCGGCCTCGACAAGACTGTCGTCGACTGGAAGAGCGTCGACGTCAGCGAAAAGACCGTGTGGTCGAAGCCTTTCTGCAACCTGATCCGTTTCGAGCGGGCCGTTCCCGCCGGCCGCAAGCCCGATCCGAAGCTTTTGATCGTGGCGCCGATGTCGGGACACTACGCGACGCTGCTGCGCGGCACGGTGGAGGCGATGCTGCCCTATGCCGACGTGCACATCACCGACTGGGTCGATGCCCGCATGGTGCCGCTGGCCGACGGCCGCTTCGATCTCGACGACTATATCGACTACATCATCGAGATGTTCCATGCGCTCGGTCCCGACACCCATGTGATGGCGGTGTGCCAGCCCTCGGTGCCGGTGCTGGCTGCGGTTGCGCTGATGGAAAAGCGCGGCGACCCGTTCGTGCCCTCGACGATGACGCTGATGGGCGGGCCGATCGACACCCGCCGCAATCCGACGGCGGTCAATTTGCTGGCCGAGGAAAAGGGCAGCGGCTGGTTCCGCGACAACGTCATCATGCAGGCGCCGTGGCCGGTGCCCGGCTTCGGCCGCGAGGTCTATCCCGGCTTCCTGCAGCTGTCGGGCTTCATGAGCATGAACCTCGACCGCCACATCATCGCCCACAAGGACTTCTTCATGCACCTGGTGAAGCATGACGGCGACAATGCCGAGAAGCACCGCGATTTCTACGACGAATATCTGGCGGTGATGGACCTGACGGCGGAATTCTACCTGCAGACGGTCGACACCGTGTTCGTGCGCCATGCCCTGCCCAAGGGGGAGATGATGCATCGCGGCGAGGCCGTCGACACCTCGGCGATCCGCAACGTCGCGCTGTTCACGGTCGAGGGCGAGAACGACGACATTTCCGGCCTCGGCCAGACCCAGGCCGCGCACGATCTGTGCGTCAACATCCCGGCCGACCGGCAGGCCCACTACATGCAGCCGGCGGTCGGCCATTACGGTGTTTTCAACGGCTCGCGCTTCCGCTCCGAAATCGTGCCGCGCATCGTCGACTTCATCACCAGCTACGGCCGCCAGACCCGCGTCGCGGCAAAGCCGAAGCTGGTGCGCTCGGCCAAGGGCTGAAGAAGACCGCAAGGCCGGGCCGCCGCGACGGCGGCTTTCGGCATATCCGGATCGTGCTGTTGCACAAGTGCCGCTGTCAGGATCGCGGAAGTAACCATGCCGCCAATCAGGCCAGACTCGTAATTGACACGGACTGTAAATCGCCCTTAACGTTTCGTTAACAACAAGGGCGAACGGGGACTATGATTTCCTCACCGATGGCACGGACGCTGCGCTTGTGTGCGGTCGCAGGGCTGGCGATTTCGGGATTGTGGGCGGCGCCCGCATTCGCGGCGGGAGCGATGATGACCGGAGGGCTGACGTCGCAGCCGATCGGACATTACGATTTCTGCAAGGCCAATCCGGGCGAATGCTCGATCCGCCCGAGCAATCTGGCGCCGGCCAAGATGACCGATGCGTTCCTGCGCAAGCTCGTCAGCATCACCGCCAAGGTCAACGCCGCCGTCAAGCCGATGAGCGACTACGACATCTACGGCAAGGACGAGGTCTGGGCCTATCCCGACAAGGGCGTCGGCGACTGCGAGGACTATGTGCTCGAAAAGCGCCGCCAGCTCTACCGCATGGGCGTGTCGCTGGCGGACCTGCTGATCACCGTCGTGCGCAAGCCTGATGGCGAAGGCCATGCGGTGCTGACGGTGCGCACCGACGAGGGCGACTACGTCCTCGATAACCTGAACGACAAGGTCAAGGCCTGGGACGAGACCGGCTACCGCTTCCTCAAGCGGCAGGCGATCGACAACACCGGACGCTGGGTGTCGATCCGCGGCGGCCAGCAGGTGCTGGTCGGCGCGGTGCAGTAACCGACGATCGAGTCTGCATTCCAAGCCTTGAGGCGGCTGGTACCGCCCTTGGCTGCTTTTACATCATAGGTTGGCGCCGCCCTCATGCCCTGCCGGGCATTTCTCCCCGTATAGTGACGGGAGAAAGACGCTGCGCGCACCGCATTGCAAAATTGCCCCAACGTAGCGGCCAGCTCCCTCCCTTCTCCCCGTCACTATACGGGGAGAAGGTGCCGGCAGGCGGATGAGGGGCGGCGCCAACGTCAAATGAGACTTGCTGGCCGCGTCCCGCGCCACCCTCCCAGAATTTTTCACAGTCATCCGTGAACCAGACGGTCTCTGCCGGCGACACACGGCCGCGTACAGAAACCAACCCTGGAGATTTCAAATGACTGCTTTTCTGCGGAATGCCCTTCTCGCCGCTGTTGCGGCATCGTCGATGGCCGGATCCGCGCTGGCGGACCAGACCGTCAGCTGCGCCGAGACCAAGACCAACGCCCTGTGGAGCGGCCGTTGTTGCGGCACCAGCGACTCGAGCTGCCTGGGCGGAGGACACGAGCATGGCGACCATGGCAACCATGGCGGTCGCGGCGGCCAGACCGGCGCGAAGTGATCTCGCAACATGCCCGCTGGCTACCGGCCAGCGGGCATCGTTTCAGTGAGGCGAATGCCGGCGCCGGAGCAATTCGCGCCGCGCATCACGTCCGCCGTCCAAGGGCCGCGCGGACCGACGCCGTGATCCGGCGAAGCTCGGCCTCGTCCAGCTTCTCGATGTTTTCAGCCAGGAGATTGGCAAGCTCGGTGGCGGCGGGCGTCAGGCCCGACGTGTCGATCCGCACCCGCGGATGCGAAGCCTCGGCGAGGCGGGCGAGTTCCTCGGCATCGTCCCAGATGACGTTGAAATAGCCGATGATCTTCTGGATCAGCGTCCAGGTCGGCGCGCCGCGGCGGCCATGTTCAAGCGCCGACAGGTAGGCGGCGCTGACGCCGATCGCCTCGGCCATCGCCTTCTGGCTGAGGCCGCGCTCGGCGCGCAGCGCGCGCAGCTTCTCGCCGAACGGGGTCATGCCAGCGCTCTCATGTGCGGGTCTTCATGTGCGGGTCCGGCGCAAGCGGACATAGAGCGCGCCGGAGCCGCCATGGTTGCGCGCGGCATGGTCGTGGCTGGAGACCAGCGGCCGGAAGGCGGGCGTCGACAGCCAGGCCGGAACCGAACGCCGCAGCACGCCGTCGCCGCCGGACGAGGAACCCTTGCCGGTGATGACCAGCACATAGCGGATGCCGCCGGCATGGGCGCGGTGCAGGAATGAAAACAGCAGCGCATAGGCCTCGTCCTGGGTCATGCCGTGCAGGTCGACGCGGCCTTCGATCGGCAAGCGGCCCTTCGACAGCTTGTTCAGGGTCTGGTCGTCCAGCGCATGCGAGACATGCTGGGTCCTGGGCTTTGCCGCGACGGGTGGAGCGCCGTTGACGGGAGCAGGCGCCGGCGCCGGTTTCGGCTCGACGCTGAAATCGGCGACGTCGACGGCGGCCTTGCCCTTGAGCGGCTTGGCCGTGCGCGCCACCAGGTTCCACAGGACGCGGTCGTCTTCGCTCAGCCTGTCGATACGGCGGGTCATCACGCCACCCCCGAAACGAGCTGGCGCGGGATCAGCGCATAAAAATCGGCGGCGTTGCGGACGACGCCGGCGATCTCGCCGGCGGCGTCGCCCGAGCCGGCGAAGAGGTCGCCGCGCGCCGGGCCGGTGATGGCCGAGCCAGTGTCCTGCGCGATCATGAGCCGCCGGAACGGCCCGTCGTCGAAAGCGGCGAGCGTCGGCGCGTCGATGTAGAAGGGCGTGCCGAATGTGTGCAGCAGCCGGTCGACGGCGACGGAACGGCCCGGCGTCAGCGGCACCTTGGCGGCGGCGATCGGACCGAGCGCCGCATCGTCGACCGCCGCCTCGCGGAAGAAGATATAGGAGCGGTTCTGCCAGAGGATCTCGTCGACGCGATCCGGGTGCGCCCTGAACCAGGCGCGGATCGACTGCATCGTCACCTTGGCCAGCGGGATTTCGCCGAGATCGCTCAGGATCTTGCCAGGCCCGGTGAAACGCTGGCCGGACTTGGCGGCGTAGGTGACGCGGCAGAGCCGACCGTCGGTCATCTTCAGCCGCGCAGCGCCCTGCACATGGATGAAGAATGCGTCGACCTTGTCGGCGAGCCAGGCAATCTCCAGCCCCTTACCGGCAAGCGCGCCGCGCTCGATGGCGCCGCGGTCGAAATATTCGGCCAGCCCATCCCCTGTCTCGCGGGCGAAGGCGAGATAGGGATCCATGCCATCCGGCCGGTTGGCGTCCTGGACGTCGATCAGATCGGCCGGGCGTGACAGCAGCGGCACCGTGAAGCCGGCCGTCCGCACCGGCGAGGCCTCGACCTCCGGCTCGTAGAAGCCGGTGACGAGGCCGGCGCCGCCGTGTTCGGCGGCGACATGGGCGGGAACGAAATGGCGTTCGAAGAAGGCCCGGGCTTCCGCTCGATTCGGCAGCGAAACAGCCCGCGCCTCCTGATAAGCCCCGGCAAAGGCCTCGAAGCCGACGCCCAGCGAGCCGCTGCGGTAGGGCTTAGTCAGGACATGGAAGGCCGAGCGGCGAAAGGCGGCAAAGGCGGCGCGGTGATCGTCCTCACCCCAGCCGGGCAGTGCGCCAAAGGATTTTTCGCTGAAAAGGGAAGAGAGCGACACCGCCGCCGCCCGGGCTCAATCTTCTTCTTCGGTGGCGACGAGCTTCCAGTTCGGATCGCGCGAGCGCGTGTCGCGGGCGAAGGTCCAGACATCCTTGACCTCGGCGACGGTTTCGGGGTCACCGTCGATGACGGCGCCGGCCTTGTCGCGGGTCGCCGAAATCAGTTCGCTGACGATGCGCAGCGTGATGTGCGCCTCGCCGCCCTTCATCTCGGCGGCGACGATATCGGCCTTGTCGATGCCGACGAAGGAGGACTGGATCTTCTCCGCCTTCGCCTCGCGCTCGCCGATCGCGGCGACGAAGCCGTCAAAGACCTCGCGCGAGAGAAGGTTCTTGAGCGTCTTGCGGTCGCCATCGGCGTAGGCCATGACGATCATCTCGTAAGCCATCTTGGCGCCATCGACGAAGCCCTTGGGGTCGAAGGACGGATCGTTGTCCTTGATCGTCCTCAGACCCTTGTTGAGATCGGTGTCGGGCTTGGCGAAGGCGTCGATCTCGGCATAGGCGTCGACGGCCGGCTCCCCAGGCGCCCGCTTGCGCGGCAGCGACACGACATTCTCGGCCTTCTGGCCGGCATCCTGCTCGCGGGTGCGGCTTGCCGAATAGGGGTCGAAGGGCGGGCGCTCGCTGCCCGTGCGACGGCCCAGCACGTTGCGCAGCTGGAAAAAGATCACAACCGCCGCAATCAGAAAGAAAATCGTGCCGAAGTCGAAGAATCCCATATCTTCCGCCAATTCGATCCCTGTCCTGGCCGGACCGCCGGCCAGCATCGGGCCGCGGTCGCATAGCGTTCAACACTCAAAGCATATAGAACGCTAGGCGCAATCATTCAAATCAAAGGCAGGCATACCTATCTAACGGGTCCGGTGCCAGCGGCGATTGCACGCTGGCCGGGAAAACATGGAAACGATCGGCCAAGAATTGCGTATTTCACTGCTCCCCTTGTTCGTCCTGGCGCTGCCGCTTCTGGAAATCGCCGGCTTCGTCGTCGTCGGCCGCCAGGTCGGCGCGCTGGCGACAGTCGGCCTGGTGCTGGCCTCCTCGATTGCCGGCAGCCTGTTGCTGCGACACCAGGGTTTCGGCGTGATGGCGCGGGTGCGGGCGGAAATGGATGCCGGGCGCGATCCGAGCAGCCAGCTCGCGCATGGCGCGATGATCGTGCTGGCGGCGATCCTCTTGATCATCCCCGGCTTCATCACCGACATCCTCGCCATCCTGCTGCTGTTGCCGCCGGTGCGGGACCTCGCCTGGCGGATGCTGAAAAGCCGCATCGTGCTGGCGACCAGCTTCAGCGCCGGCTTCCAGGCGCGGCCGCGCGGCAAGACGATCGATCTCGACGACAGCGACTATACGCGCGGCGACGATTACACGCGCGGCCCCGACCACAATTCGCCCTGGCGCCGCCTCAAGGACGACTAGGCAATTTCCGGTCAAGTGTCTCAAGGTTGGCCGTCAGGAATCTGCGGCGGAGATCGGTCGCAACTGTGATCCCGCGCGGAGGCGGCAAACCTTGTCTTGTCATGCCGACCATGGTAGCGAACCCCCGGTTTCAATCCGGTCAGCAAGGCTGCCCAGGCAAAAGGACAAAGGCTCATGGCCAGCAAAGACGACGCGCCGACCGGCGCCGCCAACGGCAACGGCAACGCGCAGCCGACACTCAACGTACTCGCCCAATATGTGAAGGACCTGTCCTTCGAGAGCCCCGGCGCGCCGAATTCGCTGCGCGGCCGCGACAAGGCTCCCGGCATCGCCATCAATGTCAACGTCAACGCCAATCCGCTCTCGGACAAGCAGTTCGACGTCAACCTGACGCTGAACGCCAAGGCCTCCTTCGACCAGGAAGTGCTGTTCAACGTCGAGCTGGTCTATGGCGGTGTCTTCGCTATCAGCGGCTTCCCGCAGGAACACATGCTGCCGATCCTGTTCATCGAATGCCCGCGGCTGCTGTTCCCGTTCGCCCGCCAGATCATCGCCGAAGCCACCCGCAATGGCGGCTTCCCGCCGCTGATGCTCGACCCGATCGACTTCGCGCAGATGTTCCAGCAGAAGCTGGCCGAGGACCAGGCGGCGGCCAAGGTCCAGGTGAGCTGATCCGCTCTTTATTTGGTATCGAAAAGCCCGGCCTCGCGCCGGGCTTTTTGCATGAGATGCCGGCGGGACGGTGTTAGTTCTGTGCCGCCCCGGGTTCGGCTTCCACCTTCAGCCATAGCGCCTTTTCGCCGAGCGTGCGCACCAGGCCGGCATGCGCGGCGCGCTCGGCCTCGGTGAGACGCGGCGGCAAGGCGATCGGCCGGGCGCCGATGGAGATGTCGATGTCGGCCACCTCGCCGGCGCCGTTCATCTGCACCGCCACCGCATCGAGGATCAGCGCCGCCTGCTTGCCGCCGATGAGCTCGATATAGACCTCGGCCAGCAATTCGGAATCGAGCAGCGCGCCGTGCTTGGTGCGGTGACCATTGTCGATGCCGTAGCGGCGGCAGAGCGCGTCCAGCGAGTTTGGGCCCATCGGGTGCTTGCGGCGCGCCAGCGCCAGCGTGTCGACGACGCGGCCGACATCGATGGCGGGATGGCCGAGCCGGCCGAATTCCAGATTGAGGAAGCCGATGTCGAAATTGGCGTTGTGGGCGATCAGCTTGGCGCCGTCGGTGAAGGCCAGCCACTCCTCGGCGATTTCCGAAAAGATCGGCTTCCCGACCAGGTCGGCGGCGCTGATGCCATGCACGGCCTGCGCCTCGGCATGAACCGCCCGTCCCTGCGGGTTGATGAATCTGTGGAAGGTGCGGCCGGTCGGGAAGCGGTTGACCAGCTCGACGCCGCCGAGCTCGATGATGCGGTCTTCGCGCATGTCGAGGCCGGTGGTTTCCGTATCGAAAATGATCTCGCGCATCGAATCAGTCCACTCTGAACGAGCAGAATCATCCAACGGAACAAAATGGCAATGGGGACTGCTGACAGCAGGCGTCAGGAAGCGTCCTTGCCCGACTTATCCCCCGCCAATTCGGCGATGATGGCCGCGACCGCGGCGCGCGCGGCGTCAAAGCCCTGGCCGGTGTCGACGATGAAATCGGCCTGGCGCCGCTTGTCGGCGTCGGGCACCTGCTTGGCGAGGATCGCCGCCAGCTTCGCCTCGCTCATGCCGGGACGCGCCAGCACGCGCGCGCGCTGCACCTCGGCCGGGGCGGTGACGACCACGACCTTGTCGACGCGGTCGCGGCCGCCGGTCTCGAACAGCAAGGGAATGTCGAGCACGGCGAGCGGCGCGCCAGCGGCGCGGTGCCTGGCAAGGAAAGCGTCGGCATCGGCGCGGACCAGCGGATGGATGATCGCTTCCAGTCGCTTCAGCGCGACGGCGTCGCCGAGCACCCGGGCGCCGAGCCTGGCGCGGTCGACGACACCCGCATCTGTGGTGCCGGGAAAGGCGGCCTCGACCAGCGGCGCGGCCTTGCCGGCATAGAGGCGATGCACCGTCTCGTCGGAATCGTGCACCGGCACGCCGGCCTCGGCAAACATCTTCGCCGTCGTCGACTTGCCCATGCCGATCGATCCGGTGAGGCCAAGCACGATCATATCCGGCGCCTCATCAATGGGCTTCGATGTCGGCAATGATCATCCGCCTGAGCTCGGCGGTGACCTCGGGCCGCGTGCCGAACCAGCGTTCGAAACCGGGCACCGCCTGATGCAGCAGCATGCCGAGCCCATCGACCGTCCACAGGCCGCGCCCACGGGCGGCGGCGAGCAGCGGCGTCTCCAGCGGCACATAGACGATGTCGGTGACGATGGCATGGTCCGGCAGGCCGGCCGGATCGGCGGACAGTCCTTCATTGCCATGCATACCAAGTGCCGTCGTGTTGACGAGCAGGCCGGCATCGGCGAGCAGGTCGCCGACAGCGTCGGCGCGATGCGCGGAAACGCCGGCGCCGAAGCGATGGCTGAGCTCCTCGGCCCGCGCCAGCGTGCGGTTAACGATGCGGATGTCGCCGACGCCGCGCTCTTTCAGCGCATGGATGACGGCGCGCGACGCGCCGCCGGCGCCAAGCACCACGGCCGGGCCATTCGCTGCCCAGCCCGGCGCGTAGTCGTCGAGATTGGCGGCAAAGCCGTGGGCGTCGGTGTTGCCGCCCCACAATTTCCCGTCCTCGAACCAAAGCGTGTTGACGGCGCCGATCGCTTCCGCCGCCTCGTCGCGGCGCTCGACCAGCGCGAAGGCCGCCTCCTTGTGCGGGATGGTGACATTGCCGCCCTGGAAACCGTTGTCCCGCAGCCCGTTGAGGAAGGCGGCGAAATCGTCGGGGGCGACATCGATGGCCCGGTAGCTGCCGTCGATGCCGTATCTGGCCAGCCAGTGGCCATGGATTTTCGGCGAGCGCGAATGCGCGATCGGGTGGCCGGTGACGAAGGCCCTCTTCTCAGCCATCGATCGCCCCCAGCGCGCGCAATTCGTTCAGCACCGACAACAGCGGCAGGCCGACGATGGTGAAATAATCGCCTTCGATTCTTTCGAAGAGCTGGATGCCTTCGCCCTCGATCTGGTAGGCGCCGACGCTCGACAATGCCCTGGCGCCGACGCGCGCCAGATGCCGGCCGATGAAGGCAGGGTCGAGCTTGCGCATGGTGAGGCTGGCGACACCGACATGCCGCCACAGCACCTCGCCGTCGCGGGCAAGCACGGCGGCGCTGTTGAGCTGATGGGTCTTGCCGGATAGCGCGAGCAGATGGCGGCGCGCGCCTTCCATGTCGGCCGGCTTGTGGAACACCTCGTCGCCGAGCGACAGCGTCTGGTCGCAGCCGAGCACCAGCGCGCCCGGCCGGCGTTCGCTGACGTCGGTGGCCTTGGCCTCGGCAAGCACCAGCGCGACGTCCTCCGGCGACACGCCGCTATCCTTGAGCGGCGCCTCGAGCGCGCGCTCGTCGACCTCGGCCGGCACCGCCTCGATCTCGACGCCGGCATTGACCAGCATCGCCTTGCGGAACGGACTGCCGGAGGCAAGGATGATTTTCTCGGTCATTTTGTGCTCGGACGCGGACAGGGGACGGTTGGTGTATGCAAAGCCTTGCTATCGTAGAGTTGGCGCCGCCCCTCATTGTCCTGCCGGACATTTCTCCCCGTATAGAGACGGGGAGAAAGGGCCAGCTTCAGCGCAGGCGCTCTTTCCAGCAGCGCTGGCGATTGGCGAAACCATAGACACCAGCGCCCCTCTCCCCGTCCCTATACGGGGAGAGGATGCCGGCAGGCAGGTGAGGGGCGGCGCCGACCTCCGCCAAGGTGACTCGCAAAACTAGTTTCTTTGCTCCTCTATCTCGACTTCCCTCGCAGGGCAACGATCGCCGCCGCCGTTTCCTCGATCGAACGGCGGGAGACATCGATCATCGGCCAGCCATGCCTTGTGCAGATCTGGCGGGCGTAGGCGAGCTCCTCGTTGATCGCGGCGCGGTCGACATAGTCGGACGGCACATAGGTGCTGGTGTTGCCGAGGATGCGGTTCTGGCGAACATGCGAGATGCGCTCGGCGGTGGCGACCAGGCCGACGATCAATGGCGTCCTGGCGTTGACCAGGCTTTCCGGCACCGGCACGCCGAGCACGATCGGGATGTTGGCGGTCTTGATGCCGCGGTTGGCGAGATAGATGCTGGTCGGCGTCTTGGAGGTGCGCGAGATGCCGATCAGCACGATGTCGGCATCGTCCATGTTGGCGGGTAGCTGTCCGTCATCGTGCTCCATGGTGAAGTTCAGCGCATCGATGCGGCGGAAATATTCGGCGTCGAGGACGTGCTGGGCGCCGACACGGCGGCCGGCCGGGGTGCCGAGATAGGACTGGAAGACGGCAAGCACCGGCTCGAGCACCGAGACGCAAGGCAGGCCCATCGCCGCGCAACGCTCGTCGATGCCGCGGGCGAGCTTCTGGTCGACGACGGTGTAGAGGATGATGCCGGGTTCTTCCTCGATATCCTCGAACACCTTGGCCACCTGCTTTTCGGTGCGGATCAGCGGGTAGATGTGCTCGATGGCGCGCGCATCCTTGTATTGCGCGGAGGCGGCGCGGCCGGCCGCCAGCAGCGTCTCGCCGGTGGCGTCGGAAATCAGGTGCAGGTGAAAGAAGCTCTGGGGTTTGTTCACAGGCGCGGGTTCCAGGCTGTGGGTAGTTGTGGACAAGATCGGACAAAGACGCGATGGCGGCGAGAGCGACTGTATCAGATGGTGGGTTGTCCACAATTCGCCCTGCTGTAGGCTTTGTCGGGGCGCTGGGGACAAAACTGGGGATCAACTTTTCTTGGCCGATTTCATCCACAGCCCGAAGTTTGGAAGCGAAAGGCCAAGCTGTTGACTCGTAAGGGGAATTCCGGTTCTTCCCCAGAACCCTCCAAATCGCGATCGGGACCGCGCGACAATATGCTGACTGGCCTTTTCGGGCGGCAGGCTGGACAGGTCGCAACCACCACAACCAACAGACTCTTAGAATCAGAAGACTCTTTTAAAATAGATATTTGATTTAAGAGGACCCTCGAGAGGCGACGCTGAATGCCTGGAAAACGGATCATGCTGGACGTTTTGAGGGGCGAGCCTGTCTTTCCCCCGCCCATCTGGATGATGCGCCAGGCCGGCCGCTATCTGCCGGAGTATAGAGAGACCCGGAAGCGCGCCGGCTCCTTCCTCGATCTCTGCTACGATCCGGACCTTGCGGTGGAAGTGACGCTGCAGCCGATCGCGCGCTTCGGCTTCGATGCCTCGATCCTGTTCTCAGATATCCTTGTGGTGCCCAACGCGCTCGGCCGAGACGTCCGCTTCGAGGAGGGCCGCGGGCCGATGCTGACGCCGATCTCGGCTTCGGAGATTGCGGGCCTCACTGGCGATTTGTTTCACGTGAATCTCGAACCGGTCTACGAGACCGTCCGCCGGCTGCGCGCCAAACTGCCTGACGAGACGACGCTGATCGGCTTCTGCGGCGCGCCGTGGACGGTGGCGACCTATATGATTGCCGGCCAGGGCACGCCGGACCAGGCGCCGGCGCGGCTTTTCGCCTATCGCGAGCCGGAGGCCTTCGCACGGCTGTTGAAAGTGCTGGCCGATCATTCGGCCGCTTATCTCATCCGCCAGATCGAAGCCGGCGCCGATGTGGTGCAGATCTTCGATTCCTGGTCCGGTGTTTTGGACGAGCCTTCCTTCCAGGCTTTCTGCGTCGAGCCGGTGGCCGAGATCGCGAGGCAAGTGAAGGCGGTCCACCCTGATGTTCCGGTCATCGGTTTTCCGAAAGGCGCCGGCGAGCGCTATCGCGACTATCGCTCCAAGACCGGCATCACCGGGCTTGGCCTCGACTGGACGGTGCCGCTCTCGATGGCGAAGGAATTGCAGCTTGGCGGCGCCGTGCAGGGCAATCTCGATCCGCTTCGGTTGGTGGCCGGCGGCAAGGCGCTGGCCGACGGCGTGGACGCGATCCTGAGGAGGCTGGGCGGCGGGCCGCTGATCTTCAACCTCGGACACGGCATCACGCCGGAGACGCCGATCGCGCATGTCGAGGCGATGGTGAAACAGGTGCGGAGCGCGACGCGCTGATGGCTGACAATACCAACAGCACCGGCCAGGCGATGAAGCGCATGGTGATTGGCATCGCCGCTCTGGTCGTCGCGACCGCGCTGCTTTACTTCGTGGCGTCCGACGGCTTCTACCTGTGGGCCAAGGCCATCCATGTCATCGCCGTCATCTCGTGGATGGCCGGCATGCTCTATCTGCCCCGGCTCTTCGTCTATCATGCCGATGCCGAGAAGGGATCGGCGCAGTCGGAAACCTTCAAGGTTATGGAGCGCCGGCTGCTCAGAGCCATCATCAATCCGGCGATGATCGCGACCTGGGTGTTCGGGCTCTGGCTGGCATGGAAGGGCTTTGCTTTCCATGGCGGCTGGCTGCACGCCAAGATAGCGCTGGTCCTCGTTTTGTCGGGGCTGCATGGCTATCTCGCCGGGGCGGTGCGCAAATTCGCCGAGGACAAGAATGAAAAGCCGGCGCGCCACTGGCGGATCGTCAATGAGATCCCCACATTGCTGCTGATCGTCATCGTCATCCTGGTCGTCGTGAAGCCGTTCTGAAGCTTCCCGCGACGGCGCAAAAGGCGGCTTGCTCTTTCAGACGAGCGACGATAAAAGACGGGTCTTCCTTCCCGTCATGCGCCGCCCCATTTTTTCGCTTTCGGCCGCGCCCGGCATTTGTCGCATCCAGCCGATTTTTCTCCCCAAAGCCTACCCAGAGTCCATCTAATGCAAGAAATGAAACTTACTGAGTTCAAGAACAAGAAGCCGCCAGAGCTGATCGCTTATGCCGAATCGCTCGAGGTGGAGAACGCCAGCGTCATGCGCAAGCAGGAGCTGATGTTCGCGATCCTGAAGAAGCTCGCCGCCCAGGACATCGAGATCATCGGCGACGGCGTCGTCGAGGTGCTGCAGGACGGCTTCGGCTTCCTGCGCTCGGCCAATGCCAACTACCTGCCAGGTCCCGACGATATCTACATCTCGCCCTCGCAGATTCGCCGCTTTTCGCTGAAGACCGGCGACACCGTCGAAGGACCGATCCGCAGCCCGAAAGAGGGCGAGCGCTATTTCGCGCTGCTCAAGGTCAACACCATCAATTTCGACGATCCCGAAAAGATCCGGCACAAGATCCACTTCGACAATCTGACGCCGCTCTATCCAACCAAGCGGCTGAAGATGGAGGTCGACAATTCGACCTCGAAGGACATCTCGCCGCGCGTCATCGACCTGGTGGCGCCGATCGGCAAAGGCCAGCGCGCGCTGATCAACGCGCAGCCGCGCACCGGTAAGACGGTGCTGATGCAGAACATCGCCCACTCGATCACCGCCAACCATCCGGAATGCTATCTGATCGTGCTTCTGATCGACGAGCGGCCGGAAGAAGTGACCGACATGCAGCGCTCGGTGAAGGGCGAGGTGATCTCCTCGACCTTCGACGAGCCGGCCGCCCGCCACGTCCAGGTCGCCGAAATGGTGATCGAGAAGGCGAAGCGCCTGGTCGAGCATGGCCGCGACGTCGTCATCCTGCTCGATTCGATCACCCGCCTCGGCCGCGCCTACAACACCGTCGTGCCGTCATCCGGCAAGGTGCTGACCGGCGGTGTCGACGCCAACGCGCTGCAGCGCCCGAAGCGCTTCTTCGGCGCCGCCCGCAACATCGAGGAAGGCGGCTCGCTGACCATCATCGCCACCGCGCTGATCGATACCGGCAGCCGCATGGACGAAGTCATCTTCGAAGAGTTCAAGGGCACCGGCAACTGCGAAATCCAGCTCGACCGCAAGGTGGCCGACAAGCGCATCTACCCGGCCATGGACATCCTCAAGTCCGGCACCCGCAAGGAAGACCTGCTGGTGCCGCGCGCGGACCTGCAGAAGATCTTTGTGCTGCGCCGCATCCTGGCGCCGATGGGAACGACCGACGCGATCGAGTTCCTCATCGACAAGCTCAAGCAGACCAAGACCAACGCCGACTTCTTCGATTCGATGAATACGTGATTGGGCTATCCTCCCCCTTGTGGGGAGGGTCGGTCCGCATAGCGGGGGGAACTCCCTTCGCCTTCGTCAGGAAATCTGTCTCGATCGCTGGCAGCCAATCGCAGGAGTTGGCGCGGCCCCTCATTGCCCTGCCGGGCATTTCTCCCCGTAAACGGGGAGAAAGAGGCTGGCCGCGACGCCGGCGCTTTTCTTGCAAGGTCGGTGGTTAGCGAAGCCAGTGTCGACAGCCCCTTCTCCCCGTTCGCGGGGAGAAGATGGCGGCAGCCAGATGAGGGGCAGCGCCAGCGCTTGAAACTGTGAGCCAGCTGAAAAACGCTTCGTAGGCCGCTTCCGACTACCCTCGCCGCAGCAGCCTCTCCAACTCTCCCGCATCCGTCACCACCGGCAGGCAAGCCTGCCCGGTGCACAGCCAGGCGCCCGGCTTTTCGGTGGGTGGCACCACCCCACCCGGCAAGGTCGGTCGATTCGCTTCCGTACCGACCGGCACGACAATATCCACCCGGCGCGGGTCGGGATTCCGATTCGCAACCGGAACGAGGCTTGGCCTCTCTGGATGGTCGATCAGCACAAGTTTCAGGGGCTCGAGAGCCAGCGCGCAGGCATTGACGATGCCGGCCTGGCCATAGGCCTGTTGGGCGGCGCGGCCCATGGCGTGCTCGGCGGTCGTCCAGGCTTTTTCCTGAAGATCGAGACCGCCGGTGACCGACGCCAGCCGCACCAGCGCCTCGATGATCTGGGCGGTGGCGGACGGGATCGCTTCGTCGACGTCGCCGCGGATGCGGATCGGGACATCGGCGCTGTCGGAGGCCGTCAGATAGTAGCCGGTCTGGTCGGCATCCTGGTGCCAATGGTCGAGTTGCCCGATGAAATGCCTGGCGCGATCGACATAGGCCGTTTCGCCGGTGGCCTCGAACAGTGCGACGGCGGCGTTCGTCATGGCGGCATAGTCGCTCGACAGCGCCGGGAACAGTTTCCTGGCGCCGAGCATTGAGTGCGGCAGGCGGCCGTCATGGCTCGCTTCGACGATGTGGGCGAAGGCCCGCGCTGCGGCCTCGATCCAGTCGGGCCGCTGCAGGGCACGGCCGGCTTCGGCAAGCGCGGCGATCATCAGGCCGTTCCAGTCGGTCAGCGCCTTGCCGTCGCGGCCGGGCCTGACGCGCCGTTCCCTGGCGGCCAGGAGCTTCTGCTTCAACGGCACCAGCAAGGCATGGTCGACGATGCTTTGCTTTTGCTGGTCGGCGGTTTGGCGGATGATCGGCTTGCCTTCCCAACCATGTGGGGCGACTAGGTCGAAGTATTCGAAAAACGAGGCGGAATCCTCGCCAAGCACGGCTTCGACCTCGGCTCGGTTCCAGGTGTAGAACAGCCCCTCCTCGCCGTCGCTGTCGGCATCGAGGCTGGCGGCGAAGCCGCCGCCGTCGACCAGCATCTCGCGCAGTAGCCAGGCGACCGTGTCTTCGATTCGTATCCGGAACAAATCATTGCCGGTGGCGGCAAAGGCCCAATTGCACATGCGCAGGAGCTGGGCGTTGTCGTAGAGCATCTTCTCGAAATGCGGCACCAGCCATTCGGCGTCGGTGGAATAGCGGCTCAATCCCCCGCCGACATGATCATAAATGCCGCCGGCCAGCATCTTCTCGAGGCTGAGCAGCACGGCATCGCGGTGCGAAGCGGCGCGGTCGCGCAACCAGGACAGCCAGAGCGAATGCATGAACGGCGCGTTGGGGAATTTCGGCGCGCCGCGCAGGCCGCCGAGATCGCGGTCGATCATGCCGTCGATACGGCCGGCCAGATCGCCGAGCGTGTCGCGGTCGAGCACGGCCTTGCCATGGCTTCCCGCCAGCCGCGCCTCGACATGGCTGGTCAGGCCGTCGGCGCTCTGGCCGAGGCTTTCCTGCTTCTCCCGCCATGCCTTGTCGACCGCCTCCATCACCTGGATGAAGCCTGGCCGGCCGTAGCGGGCCTCGCGCGGAAAATAGGTGCCGCCCCAGAATGGCTTGCCGTCCGGCGTCAGGAACATGGTCAGCGGCCAGCCGCCCTGCTCGCCCATCGCATGCAGCGCCGCCATATAGATCTGGTCGATGTCGGGCCGCTCCTCGCGATCGACCTTGATATTGACGAACAGCCGGTTCATGACGGCGGCCACGGCGTCGTTCTCGAAGCTTTCATGCGCCATGACATGGCACCAGTGGCAAGCGGCGTAGCCGATCGAGAGCAGGATCGGGCGTCCGCGCTCCCTGGCTTCGGCGAGCGCCGCCGGCGACCAGCCGCGCCAATGCACCGGATTGTCGCTGTGCTGCTGGAGATAGGGGCTGGCTTCTTCGGCCAGCAGGTTTTGCGCGGGCAAGGTCACGACGGCAAGCTCGGTTAACAGAGTTGCGCGGGAAGCTAGGGCGGTTCGGTAGAGCGGGCAAATGATTTTGAGCGATTCGATTGTTGCCTTGTCCAGCGGCCGCTTGCCGGCCGGCATCGCGGTCATCCGCATTTCCGGCCCCAAGACTCGATTCGTGGTCGAAACGATCGCCGGCGGCATGGTCAAGGAGCGCGCCGCCGCCTATCGCAAGCTCATCGCGACGGACGGATCGGTGATTGACCACGGCGTCGTTCTCTTCTTCCCCGGACCGGGCAGCTTCACCGGAGAGGACGTCGCCGAGTTCCAGGTGCATGGCGGCCGCGCCGTGGCGGCGAAGATGCTGGAGACCATCGCCGGTTTTGAAGGTGTCAGGCATGCGGAGCCCGGCGAATTCACGCGCCGCGCCTTTCTCAACGGCAGGCTCGACCTGGTCGAGACCGAAGCACTGGCCGATCTCGTCAATGCCGAGACCGAGGCGCAGCGGCGTTTTGCCGTGCGCAATGCCGAGGGGGCGCAGAGCGAGCTATACGCCGAATGGCGGCGGCGGCTGATCCATGCGCGGGCGATGATCGAGGCGGAGATCGACTTTGCCGAAGAGGATGACGTGCCGGGATCCGTTTCGGACGCGGTCTGGTCGGATGTGCGGGCTTTGATCGGCGAGATCGATCGCCACGTCGACGGGTTCCGAGCCGCCGAGATCATCCGCGACGGATTTGAGGTCGTCATCCTCGGCGCGCCGAATGCCGGGAAATCCAGCCTTTTCAATGCGTTGGCCAAGCGGGAGGCGGCGATCGTGACGGACGAGCCGGGCACGACGCGCGATCTGCTCGAAGTGGTGCTGGACCTCGAAGGGATGCGAGTCCGGGTCACCGATACGGCCGGCCTGCGCGCGGCGCCCGGCAAGGTGGAGGCGATCGGCATCGAGAAGGCGCGCGCCAAGGCGGGCGGCGCCGACCTTCTGCTGCTGCTGGAGGATATGGCGTTGCCCGTCGATCCTGGCGCGGTGCCGTCCGATGCGCCGCTGCTGAGGATCGGGGCAAAGGCGGACCTGGTTGCGGGTGAACTGCTTGTTGATCGCGCGAAACTCTATGACGTGGTGATCTCGATCAGGACTGGCACCGGGCTGTCCGATCTGCTGGCGGAGGTCGGCCGTCGCGCCGCAGCTTCTGTTGGCGAGATCGGCGACGTGCTGCCGTCGCGCTTGCGCCATGTCGAATTGCTCAAGGATGCAAATGATCACCTGCGAACGGCGCTGGCCGGGCACGAGCGAGGCCAGGAGTTGCGCGCCGAAGAGCTTCGCCTGGCCTCGGACCGACTCGGACGAATCACCGGCGCGGTCGATGTGGAAGACATGCTCGACGTCATCTTTTCGCAGTTCTGCATCGGTAAATGACTCACGTGAAACATTGCCGGGCTGGCTTTGGCGCAGATGATTCACGTGAAACACTAGGTCTAGCACCGCAGTCGCATTGTTTCACGTGAAACGAGTCGGTGTTGCATCCTTGACAGCGAAGCCTCGCGGGGACATCTCTCCGGGCAACTTCAGATTTTGGACTCGAAAAAGATGAACGATCACTATGATGTGGTTGTGGTGGGCGGCGGCCATGCCGGTTGCGAGGCGGCCAGCGCCGCCGCACGCGCGGGCGCCAGGACGGCGCTGGTGACCCTGCGTTTCGACACAATCGGCGTCATGTCCTGCAATCCGGCGATCGGCGGCCTCGGCAAGGGCCACCTGGTGCGCGAGATCGACGCCATGGACGGGCTGATGGGCCGCATCGCCGATGCGGCAGGCATCCAGTTCCGCTTGCTCAACCGCCGCAAGGGTCCGGCCGTGCGCGGCCCGCGCACGCAAGCCGACCGCAAGCTCTATCGGTTGGCCATGCAGGAAGCGATTCGGCAGCAGAACGATCTCGAGGTGATCGAGGGCGAAGTTCTCGACTTTGAGATCGCGAAAGGGCGGATCGCGGCCGTTCAGATCTCGGGCGATCGCCGCCTGGCTTGCGGCGCGGTGGTGCTGACCACCGGCACCTTCCTGCGCGGATTGATCCATATCGGCGAGAAGAAGATCGTCGCCGGCCGCATGAACGAGCAGGCGAGCCTTGGCCTGTCGGCAACGATGAGCCGCGCGGGATTCACGCTTGGGCGCCTCAAGACCGGGACGCCCCCTCGCCTCGACGGCCGCACCATCGACTGGGCGTCGCTGGAAAGCCAGGCGGCGGACGAGGAACCGGTGCCGTTCTCGCTGCTGACCGACGCGATCCAGAACCCGCAGATCGATTGCGGCATCACCCGCACGACGCCGGCCACGCATGAGCTGATCCGCGCCAATCTCGGCCGCTCGGCGATGTATTCCGGCTCGATCGAAGGCGTCGGGCCGCGCTACTGCCCGTCGATCGAGGACAAGATCGTCAAGTTCGGCGACCGTGAAGGCCACCAGATCTTCCTGGAGCCCGAAGGTCTCGATGACGACACCGTCTACCCGAACGGCATCTCGACCTCGCTGCCGGAGGATGTGCAACTCGACATATTGAAGTCGATCCCGGGGCTGGAGCGGGCAACCATGCTGCAGCCGGGCTATGCCATCGAATACGACCATGTCGATCCGCGCGAGTTGTTGCCGACGCTGGAGACGAAGCGGATCGGCGGCCTGTTCCTCGCCGGACAGATCAACGGCACGACCGGCTATGAGGAGGCCGGCGCGCAAGGTCTGCTCGCCGGCCTCAACGCCGCGCGCAAGGCATCCGGCAACGAGCAGATCGTGCTCAGCCGCACCGAAGCCTATATCGGCGTGATGGTCGACGACCTCACCAGTCGCGGCATTGCCGAGCCCTATCGCATGTTCACCTCGCGCGCCGAGTTCCGCCTGTCGCTGAGAGCCGACAATGCCGATGAGCGGCTGACCCCGATGGCGGACCGACTGGGGATCGCGTCAATGGAACGGATGCGGCGCTTCAACGGGATGAACGAGGATCTTGCCAAGGCGCGGGAACTGGCATCGAGCGTGCTGTTCACGCCCAACGAGGCGGCGCGGCATGGGCTGGAGATCAACAGGGATGGCGTGCGCCGTTCCGCCTATGAGCTGCTCGCCTACCCCGGTGTCGATGTTGCCTGGCTGGCGCGCATCGAGCCGCGCTTCGGCTCAATCGATGCGAAGACGGCGGAGCGCCTCGAAACGGAAGCGAAATATTCGGTCTATCTGGACCGCCAGCAGGCTGATGTCGCGCAGATCAGGCACGAGGAAAGCCGATTGATCCCCGCATCGCTGGATTTCGCCGACGTTCCCGGCCTGTCCAATGAACTGAAGCAGAAGATGAAGACGCGGCAGCCGCGCTCCATCGCCGATGCGCAGCGCATGGAGGGCATGACGCCGGCGGCGCTGGCGATCATCGTCGCCCACGTCCGCAACGCCGAAGCCGCCGCGCAGAGGCATGTCGCGTGAGTGCTGCGTCATGGGAGAGCCTGCAGGAAGCGACGGGCCCGGTTTCACGTGAAACATTCGAGCGTCTGGTTGCCTTCGAACAGCTGTTCCTGAAATGGAACCGCAGCATCAACCTCGCCGCGCCGTCGACCTTGGACGATGTCTGGCGCAGGCACATACTGGATAGCGCGCAGCTCGCCCGAATCGAACCCGAGGCCAGACGCTGGGTCGACCTCGGTTCGGGCGGCGGCTTTCCCGGACTGGTGCTGGGCTTCCTGCTAGCCGAGCGCGACGGCGCGTCGATCGACCTGGTCGAAAGCAACCGCAAGAAGGCGTCGTTCCTGCAGGCGGTCGTCGGCCAGTTCGGGCTGCCGGCGCGAGTCGTCGCACGGCGCATCGACGACAGCTATCCGCTTGTTGCGGCACCGGAAATCGTCACGGCGCGAGCGCTTGCGGCTTTGCCGGCGCTGCTCGACCTGGCGGCGCCGTGGCTGACCAAAGGGGCGCGCGCGCTTTTCCACAAAGGCCGGGATTACCGGGCCGAGGTGGAAGAAAGCACTCACCGCTGGGCATTCGATCTGGTAGAACATCCAAGCATGACCGACCCTCATGGCGTCATCCTCGAAGTCACCCATCTGCGCCCGGCGACCCCGCAATGAATCACTGGCATAGACCCATGAAAACTGGACCTCGAATCATCACCGTAGCCAACCAGAAGGGCGGCGTCGGCAAGACGACGACCGCCATCAATCTGGCGACGGCGCTGGCGGCGATCGGCGAACAGGTGCTGATCGTCGACCTCGATCCGCAAGGCAATGCCAGCACCGGGCTCGGCATCGACCGCAAGGACCGCACCGTCTCCTCCTACGACGTGCTGATCGGCGAGCTCGATCTCGAAGCGGCGGCGGTGCCGACGGCGGTGCCGGGCCTCTCGATCGTGCCATCGACGCTCGATTTGCTCGGCATCGAGATGGAGATCGCCTCGGCGCCGGACCGGGTGCTGCGGCTGCGCAACGCGTTGCGCGCGGCGGCCGAGCGTTCGGCGCCTTTCGGCTATGTGCTGATCGACTGCCCGCCGTCGCTCAACCTTTTGACCTTGAATTCAATGGCGGCAGCCGATTCCGTTCTGGTGCCGCTGCAGTGCGAGTTCTTCGCGCTTGAAGGTCTCAGCCAGCTGCTCGAGACGGTCGAGCAGGTGCGTCGCACGATCAACCCGGATCTCACCATCCAGGGCATCGTGCTTACCATGTACGACGGCCGCAACAACCTGGCCAACCAGGTGGTGCAGGACGTGCGCACGCATATGGGCGACAAAGTCTACGAGACGATCATCCCGCGCAATGTCCGCGTTTCCGAAGCGCCCTCCTACGGCAAGCCGGCGATCCTCTATGACCTCAAATGCTCGGGCAGCCAGGCCTATCTGCAGCTCGCTTCCGAAGTGATCCGCCGCGAGCGCAAATTGCGCGCCGCCTGATGCCGGCCAAACGCCGATTCGATACCGAAACGATCTGGACAGATTATGAGTGAAGACCTTTCGAGAAAAAGACTTGGCCGCGGCCTGGCGGCGCTGATCGGCGAGATCGACCGCCCGGCGATCCCGGAAAAGCTGAGCCCGGCGGCCGACGGCAAGGTGCCGATCGAATTCGTCAGCCCCAATCCGAAGAACCCGCGCCGGCATTTCGGCGATGCCGAGCTGACCGATCTGGCGCAGTCGATCCGCGAGCACGGCGTCGTGCAGCCGGTGGTGGCGCGGCCGTCGCCAACGCAGCCCGGCCGCTACGAGATCATCGCCGGCGAGCGGCGCTGGCGGGCGGCGCAGCGCGCCGGCCTGACCGAGCTGCCGATCATCCTGCGCGAGGTCAACGACCGCACGGCGCTGGAGCTGGCGATCATCGAGAACGTGCAGCGCGCCGACCTCAACCCGGTCGAGGAAGCGCAAGGCTATCAGCAATTGATCGACGAGCACGGCTACACCCAGGCCGACCTCGGCCAGGTGATCGGCAAGAGCCGAAGCCATGTCGCCAACACACTGCGGCTCCTGAAGCTGCCCAATGTCATCCACGACATGCTGGTCGACGGCGCGCTGTCGGCGGGCCACGCCCGCACACTGGTGACGGCCGAGGATCCGGCGGGCCTCGCCAAGCGCATCGTCGAGGAGGGACTTTCGGTGCGCCAGGCCGAAGCGCTGGCGCAGATGCCGGCCGGTCCGACGCCGGCCAAGGCGAAAAAGGCCGAGCCGGTGGAAAAGGACCCCGACACGCTGGCGCTGGAAAAGCTGCTCACCGACACGATCGGCATGATCGTGTCGATCGAGCACAAGGAGCGCGGCGGCACAATTCGCGTCAACTACCGGACGCTGGACCAGCTCGACGAGCTCTGCCGGCGGCTGAAGGACGAGCGGTAAAGTGTCGAGATTTCAGGACATTTAGCCGGCTAATAACGTTTCGGCTTAAGATGAAAAGCGAGGAAGGGCTGGCATCCGCCGGCCCTTCGTTTTGTGACCCCTCCGCCCGGCTCCTTTCCTCTCCCTCCGGAGGGGGGAGAGGTGGCGCTGCGAAGCAGCGACGGAGTGGGGGAAGGCGGTCCTTAAATGCCCCGCCGCCGACAATTCATCAATCAGGCATCACCCCGCCAGAAACAACGACGCCGGCGCGGGTCGACCCCCACTCCGTCGAGCTTCGCTCGACACCTCTCCCCCGATCGACGGGGGAGAGGAAGGGCGCCCTTCCTATGAAACGACGAAACGCGCTCGTCCCGGTCGCTAGGCGTCGTCCGTATCTTCGTTTGTCCGGTTGCTGTGCATCAGCTTCGACCGGACAAGCAGTACGGAAATGACGATCGCCACGATTGGGCTTGCCATGAACACGATGTCGTCCAACGCGCGGCCGAAGGACAGGCGAGCGGTGACCTGCCAGAGGACAACCGTCAAGAACACGCTGAAAAAGAACCCGATAACGACTTTCTTGGTCATTTCACCCCCCCCCGAATCGCCCCTGAAACACCTGGCGCCAGCCAGCCAATCCCAATTTGAGGTTGAAGTCTGTAGTGCGGCACAGCGCTTCATGGAATCCGGGTCTGCCCCTAAGTGTTTGTTATTGCGCAATCCCGTATGGAAAACCGCCGGCCACTTTTCCTGGAATTGCTCTAATAGGCGACCGGGACTGCATTCAGGCGAAGACGGCTCAGCCCCTCTGCGCCAACCGCGCGCTTTCGACCGCAATGCCAAGCAGCGCCTGGCGCGCCAGGGCTTCCGACAGGTCCGGCCGCTTGCGGGTCTGCAGCACGGCGGTCTGCAGCCGGTTGAGCGCCCGGCCGAGCGCCTCGACGTTCCAGCGCTCCAGCGTCTTTTCCACCAGCTTGCGCCGCGAGAAGAAGACCGGCGGGCGCGCGGCCGCGACGACGGAGGCGGCGTTGCGGCCGCCGCCTTCCATCTGGCCGCGCATCGCCTGGATCGCCTGCAATTGGCGCATCGCCGCCGACAGCACCAGGAAGGGGTGGCCGCCGCCCTGGCAGTGTCGGGTGAAAGCGGTGTCGAAATCGGCGATCTTGCCGTCCAGCAGCGCATCGACGGCATCGTCGAAGGAGGCGCCTGACACGTCGCCGGACGTCGCCCGGACATCGTCGAGGTTGATCTCCTTCTGGCCGTGGGCGTAGAGCACCAGCTTCTCGATCTCGCCGCGCGACGCCAGCCGGTCGCCGCCGAGATTGCGGCGCAGCGCCTGGCGCGCCTCCAGCGTCATCGACATGCCGGCCTTGCGCAGTTCGTCGTCGATGACGGTCTCGATATCCCTTGCCTCGTCGGCATAGCAGGGCAGGGCGATGGCGTTGCCGGCGGCCTCGACGATGGCGCGCAGGCCGGTGCCCTTCTTCAGGTCGCCGGCCTCGATGAGGATGATGGCGTCCCGCGCCGGCTCCGATGTCAGCGCCTTGACGTCGTCGGCCAGCGCTTTCTGGCCGCTGGCGTTGCGCACCCACAAGAGCCGCCGGTCGGAGAACATCGGCACGGTGCGCGCCTCGTCGAGCAGGCGGCCCTGGTCGCGGTCGACTTCCGCGCCGTCCAGCCTGACGACCGAGAACGGATCGTCGAGCGGCAGGCCGGTCTTGCCGGCAAAAGCCCTGGCCCGTTCGGCGACGAGCCCGCGGTCCGGGCCGTAAAGCAGGACGATGGACATGGCCGCGTCAGGCCGCGCCAGCCACGAATCGACCTCGTATCCCTTCTTCTGTGCCATGCGGGGTGAGTTAGCATGAGGCGGGGCGGGTGAACCAGAGTTTCGGCAACTTGCAGAGGCCTATCTGGCTCGCGCGGGCGATTGTTTCGATGTCGGATGATGATTCATAGCTGACCGCCGGCGCCGCCCCCCATCCGCCTGCCGGCACCTTCTCCCCACATAGTGACGGGGAGAAGTGGGATGGCCGCGACGTTGGCGCCCTTCTTGCGACGTTGATGATTGGCGAAACGGGGGACACAGCGCCCCTCTCCCCGTCACCATACCGGGAGAGGATGCCGGCAGGCAGGTGAGGGGCAGCACTGGCCTCGACAGTTACCCGAACGCCTACGTGGTCCGGGCATTTCAGGCTCTTGCGCCAGACCGGTCACAGCCATTCGCCAAATTGCGTGACGCAGGAAAACATCGACAAGAAATTTCGCCGTCATATCTGCATCTTGTCGCCAGCGCGCCGTATCGGCCTTGATCAGCCGAGAAGCCGGGGCACGGCCCGTCATCTGGCCGATGAATTAGTGGCGCGGATGTGCAACTATCG
This sequence comes from Mesorhizobium sp. M4B.F.Ca.ET.214.01.1.1, assembly GCF_004791545.1. NCBI lineage: Bacteria > Pseudomonadati > Pseudomonadota > Alphaproteobacteria > Hyphomicrobiales > Phyllobacteriaceae > Mesorhizobium > Mesorhizobium sp. M4B.F.Ca.ET.214.01.1.1. The sequence goes on along the minus strand of NZ_SRUX01000019.1, from coordinate 62,921 downwards.
CACCGGCAACATTGGAGGACGTAGGTCATGGCCGATGCTGGAATGTTGCGGTTCCATGTTCCCGAGCCCGAGGTGCGGCCGGGTGGCACGCCCGATTTCTCCAATGTGACCATCCCCAAGGCCGGATCGGCGCCGCGCCCGGAGATCGATGTCGATCCGCGCACCATCCGCGACATGGCGTTCTCGATCATCCGCGTGCTCAACCGCGACGGCGAGGCAGTCGGGCCGTGGGCCGGGCTGCTTTCCGACCAGGAATTGCTCGAAGGCCTGCGCCACATGATGACGCTGCGCAGCTTCGACCAGCGCATGCAGATGGCGCAGCGCCAGGGCAAGACTTCCTTCTACATGCAGCATCTCGGCGAGGAGGCGGTGAGCTGCGCCTTCCGCAAGGCGCTGACCAAGGGCGACATGAACTTCCCGACCTATCGGCAGGCCGGCCTGCTCATCGCCGACGGCTATCCGATGGTCACGATGATGAACCAGATCTATTCCAACGAGGCCGATCCGCTGAAGGGCCGGCAACTGCCGATCATGTATTCGTCAAAGGAGCACGGCTTCTTCTCGATCTCCGGCAATCTGGCGACGCAGTACATCCAGGCGGTGGGCTGGGCGATGGCTTCGGCGATCTCCAACGATTCGCGCATCGCCGCCGCCTGGATCGGCGACGGCTCGACGGCGGAGTCCGATTTTCATGCAGCACTCGTGTTCGCCTCGACCTACAAGGCGCCGGTGGTGCTCAATGTCGTCAACAATCAGTGGGCGATCTCGACGTTCCAGGGCATTGCGCGTGGTGGCTCCGGCACTTTCGCGGCGCGCGGCCTCGGTTTCGGCATCCCTTCGCTGCGCGTCGACGGCAACGACTATCTCGCCGTCCATGCGGTGGCGAAATGGGCGATCGAGCGGGCGCGCCGTAATCTCGGGCCGACGCTGGTCGAATATGTCACCTACCGCGTCGGCGCGCATTCGAGCTCGGACGACCCGTCCGCCTACCGGCCGAAGGCGGAGTCCGATGCCTGGCCGCTCGGCGACCCGATCGTGCGGCTGAAGAACCATCTCATCCTGCGCGGCGTCTGGTCGGACGAGCGCCATGCCCAGGCGGAAGCCGAAATCCTCGAGACGGTGATCGCGGCGCAGAAGGAGGCCGAGAGCCACGGCACGCTGCATGCCGGCGGCAAGCCGTCGACGCGCGACATGTTCGAGGGCGTCTATGCCGAGATGCCGCCGCATCTCAGGCGCCAGCGCCAGCAGGCAGGGGTCTGACCATGCCGAGACGGACCATGATCGAGGCGATCCGCGACGCCATGGACGTGTCGATGGGGCGCGACGAGCGCGTCGTCGTGTTCGGCGAGGATGTCGGCTTCTTCGGCGGCGTCTTCCGCTGCACGCAAGGCCTGCAGGCCAAATACGGCAAGAGCCGCTGCTTCGATGCGCCGATCAGCGAAGCCGGCATCGTCGGCGCCGCCATCGGCATGGCCGCCTATGGGCTTAAGCCCTGCGTCGAGGTGCAGTTTGCCGACTATGTCTATCCGGCCTACGACCAGATCGTCTCGGAGGCGGCGCGGCTGCGCTATCGCTCCAACGGCGATTTCACCTGCCCGATCGTGGTTCGCATGCCGACCGGCGGCGGCATCTTCGGCGGCCAGACGCACAGCCAGAGCCCGGAGGCGCTGTTCACCCACGTCTCCGGCCTGAAGGTGATCGTGCCGTCCAACCCTGCCGACGCCAAGGGGCTGCTGATCGCGGCGATCGAGGATCCCGATCCGGTGATCTTCCTCGAGCCGAAGCGGCTCTACAACGGTCCGTTCGACGGCCATCACGACCGCCCGGTGACGCCGTGGTCGAAACATGATCTTGGCGAGGTCGCCGACGGCCACTACACTGTCCCGCTCGGCAAGGCGGCGATCCGCAGGCAGGGCGCCGCGGTTACGGTGCTCGCCTATGGCACGATGGTCTATGTCGCCGAGGCGGCGGCCGCGGAGACCGGCATAGACGCCGAGATCATCGATCTGAGGACCCTGCTGCCGCTCGATCTCGAGACGATCGTCGCCTCGGTGACGAAGACCGGACGCTGCGTGGTGGTGCACGAGGCGACGTTGACCTCCGGTTTCGGCGCCGAGCTCTCGGCGCTGGTGCAGGAGCACTGCTTCTACCATCTGGAAGCACCGGTCGTGCGCGTCGCCGGCTGGGACACGCCCTATCCGCACGCGCAGGAGTGGGACTACTTTCCCGGCCCGGCCCGGGTCGGCCGCGCGCTCGTCGAAACGCTGGAAGCTTGAAGAGGGGAGGCCTGACCATGGGCGAGCACGTCATCAAGCTGCCGGATGTCGGTGAAGGCGTCGCCGAGGCCGAGCTGGTCGAATGGCATGTGAAGGTCGGCGACCTCGTGCGCGAGGACATGGTGCTGGCCGCCGTCATGACCGACAAGGCAACCGTCGAGATTCCCTCGCCGGTCGATGGCGAGATCCTGTGGCTGGGCGCCGAGATCGGCGACACGGTGGCGATCGGCTCGCCGATCGTGCGGCTGAAGGTTGCCGGCGAGGGCAATATGAAGCCGCAGAGCGATGCGGCGGAAGAGGCCATCAAGGCCGAACCGCCAGCCAAGCTGCCAACCCCGAAACCCGAGGCCGCTCCGGCGAGCCCGAAGGCGCAGTCAAAGGTCGCCGCGCCGAAAGCCAAGCCGGCGCCAGCTCCCGCAAATGGGGCGGCACGGGCCTTGGTTTCCGGCGCGCCGCGTCCCGAAGGCGAGAAGCCTTTGGCCTCGCCCGCCGTCCGGCTGCGCGCCAGGGAAGCCGGCATCGACCTCAGGCAGGTCGCGGGTTCCGGCCCGGCCGGCCGCATCGGCCATGAGGATATCGAGGCGTTCCTGGCGCGCGGGCCGCAGGTCGCGAAAACCTCCGGGCTTGCCCGCAAGGACAATGTCGAGGACATCAAGGTCATCGGGCTGCGGCGCAAGATCGCCGAGAAGATGGCGCTCGCCAAATCGCGCATCCCACACATCACCTATGTCGAGGAGATCGACGTCACTTCACTGGAGGAGCTGCGGGCGACGCTGAACAAGGAGAAGCGGCAGGACCGGCCGAAGCTGACGCTGCTGCCGTTCCTAATGCGGGCGATGGTCAAGGCGATCGCCGACCAGCCGAGCATCAACGCGATCTTCGACGACGAGGCCGGCATCATCCACCAGCATGGCGGCGTCCATATCGGCATCGCCGCGCAGACGCCGTCCGGGCTGGTGGTGCCGGTGGTCAAGCATGCCGAGGCGCGCGACCTGTGGGAGTGCGGCGCCGAGGTCAACCGGCTGGCCGAGGCGGCGAAGTCGGGCACGGCGAGCCGCGACGAGCTGTCAGGCTCGACCATCACCATCACCTCGCTCGGCGCCATGGGCGGCGTGGCGACGACGCCGGTCATCAACTATCCGGAGGTGGCGATCGTCGGCGTCAACAAGATGATGGTGCGGCCGGTGTGGGACGGCACCCAGTTCATCCCGCGCAAGATGATGAACCTGTCGTCCAGCTTCGACCATCGCGTCATCGACGGCTGGGATGCCGCTGTGTTCGTCCAGCGCATCAAGGCGCTGCTGGAAACGCCTGCGCTGATTTTCGTGGATTAGTGGGGCGGGACGATTGAGATGATGGCGGGACAGCGCCCCCCTCTGCCTTGCCAGGCATCTCCCCCACAAGGGGGGAGATTGGACGTCATGCCGGGCTTCGCCAATCTCCGCCGTTGCAGGAATGAACGAAACGACGAAGCTGCTGATATCCCCCCTCGTGGGGGAGATGTCCGGCAGGACAGAGGGGGGCGCGAAGGATCGCGACGGAACGTTCCCTCGGATCGAAGGACCACATCATGAAAGAAATCTCCTGCAAGCTGCTCGTCATCGGCGCCGGGCCCGGCGGCTATGTGTGCGCGATCCGCGCCGGCCAGCTCGGCGTCGATACGGTGATCGTCGAGGCGGGAAAGCCGGGCGGCACATGCCTCAATGTCGGCTGCATTCCCTCCAAGGCGCTGATCCATGCCGCGGAGGAGTTCGAGAAGGTGGCGCATATGGCCGGCGGCAACAGCCCGCTCGGCATTTCGGTCGCTGCGCCGACGCTCGATCTGGCCAAGGCAATCGCCTGGAAGGACGGCATCGTTAGCCGGCTGAACAGCGGCGTCGCCGGGCTGCTGAAGAAGGCCAGGGTGAAGACCGTGCAGGGCTGGGCGACGTTCCGCGACGGCAAGACCGTCGAGGTCGAGACCGAGACCGGCACCCAGGTGATCCGCGCCGAGACGGTGGTGATCGCGACCGGATCGGCGCCGGTCGAACTGCCGTTCCTGCCGTTCCGCGGCCCGGTGATCTCGTCGACGGACGCGCTGGCGTTGAGCGAGGTGCCGAAGAAGCTCGCCGTGGTCGGCGGCGGCTATATCGGGCTGGAGCTTGGCATGGCCTTCGCAAAAATGGGCGCCAAGGTCACCGTGGTTGAGGCGCTGCCCCGCGTGCTGGCGCAATATGACGCCGAACTGACCCGACCGGTGGTGAAGCGGCTCGGCGAGCTCGGCATCGAGGTGATGACAGGCGCCAAGGCCAAGGGGGTGTCGACCCAGGGACAGGCCGGCAAGGGCGATGCGCTGCTGGTCGAGGCGGCAGACGGCAAGAACGCCAAGGTCGCCGCCGACAAGATCCTCGTCACCGTCGGGCGCAAGCCGCTCACCGAAGGCTGGGGGCTGGACCAGATCGACCTCGACATGGCCGGCAAATTCATCCGCATCGATGAGCAGTGCCGCACCTCGATGCGCGGCATCTTCGCCATCGGCGACGTCACCGGCGAGCCGATGCTGGCGCACCGGGCGATGGCGCAGGGCGAGATGGTGGCCGAGATCGTCGCCGGCCACAAAAGAAGCTGGGACAAGCGCTCGATCCCGGCGATCTGTTTCACCGATCCGGAGCTGGTGACCGCCGGTCTGTCGCCGGACGAGGCGAAGGCGCTGGCTGGCGAGATCAAGATCGGCCAGTTCCCGTTCGCCGCCAACGGCCGCGCCATGACCAGGCTCGGCGAGGATGGCTTCGTGCGCGTCGTCGCCCGCGCCGACAACCACCTGGTGCTAGGCATCCAGGCGGTCGGCCAGGGGGTCTCGGAACTGTCAGCCGCGTTCGGCCTGGCGCTGGAAATGGGGGCGCGGCTGGAGGACATCGCGGGAACGATCCACGCCCATCCGACGCAGGGCGAAGGTTTCCAGGAAGCGGCGCTCAAGGCGCTGGGTCAGGCGCTGCATATTTGAAAAGGTTTCTCCCCCCTTGAGGGGGAGATGACCGGCAGGCCAGAGGGGGCCGGTGCGACCGGACGCGACCTCCCTTGCGACAGATGGAGGTTAGCGCTCCACGCGAAGCGACCCCCTCTGTAGCCTTCGGCGACATCTCCCCCTCAACGGGGAAGATTGCACAGCTCACCCCGCGAGCCGGCTTTCCATCTCGTGCTGAGCGTAGGCGCGGCCGAAGCGGTTGGCGAGGAAGGCGTCGAGCGCGATGTCTTCCTGGCGCACGAAGCCCCTGGCCGGCAGCGAGCCGTCGGCCAGCATGTCGAGCACGGCGCAGATGCCGGAGGCGGTGGTGATCTGGATGGCGCTGCGCACCAGGGTGCCGACGCGCTTCGAGTAGATCTTGTTGGCGTAGGTCTCCTGCAGCAGGCGGCCATTCTTGCGGCCCGAGACGGTGACGAAGACGATGACGACGTCCTGCAGCGTCGACGGCAGCGCGCTCTCGAAAATGTCCTTCAGCACGTCGCGGCGATGGCGAAGCCCGAGATCATTGAGCAGCGCCTTCATGATCGCGGCGTCGCCGGGATAGCGGATGGTGCGGTAGTTCAGCGTGCGCACCTTGCCCTTCAGCGTCTCGGCCAGCGTGCCCAGCCCGCCCGAGGTGTTGAAGGCCTCGTAGGTGACGCCGTCGAGCGAGAACTCCTCGCGCTCCTCCAGCGGCGGTACCTCGATCAGCTCGCCCTCGACGATCGCCTCGCAGGGCTCGCAGTATTCGTTGATGACGCCGTCGGTGCTCCAGGTCAAATTGTAGTTCAGCGCGTTGGACGGATATTGCGGCAGCGCGCCGACCCGCATGCGCACGCTCTCCAGCGTGTCGAAGCGGCTGGCGAGATCGTTGGCGACGATGGAGATGAAGCCCGGCGCCAGCCCGCATTGCGGAATGAAGGCGCTCCCGGCGTCGCGCGCCAGCTCCTTAACCCGCCTGGTGCTGACGACATCCTCGGTGAGGTCGAGATAGTGCACGCCGGTAGCGGCGGCAGCCTCGGCGATGCGCGTGGTGAGATGGAAGGGCGCGGCGCTCAGCACCGCGAACTTGCCGGCAAGCGCCGCCTCGAGCACGCCCGGCGCGGCGATGTCGATCTCAAGCGTCTCGACACCGGCGGGCAATTCGGCCGCCGCAAGCTGCGCCGCCGAGCGGTCGACGAGCGTCACGCCATAGTCGCCGGTGGAGGCGAGCATCTCGGCGATGGTCGAGCCGATCTTGCCGGCGCCGACGACAACGATGTTCTTTTTCATGATCTATACCCCTGCCATTTCGAAACTGGCGGGAATCATCGCAGCTTGCCTGTCGAAAGGAAGCGTGGAATTGTACGAAGCGAAATGCCATTTTGAACAATATGCCGACAAGGATCGTCGAAATGATCAGCGATGCCGAACAGGCCCTGCTTTCGCTGCTGCGCGCCAACGCGCGCGCCTCGACCGCCGAGCTCGCCCGCCAGCTCGGCGTGTCGCGCACCACGGTGCAGAGCCGGATCGATCGGCTGGAGCAGCGCGGCATCATTGCGGGCTACGGCGTGCGGTTGTCGCCCGACTATGAGCAAGGGCTGGTCAGGGCGCATGTGCTGCTTACCGTCACGCCCAAGCTCGCCGACAAGGTGGTGCGCGCCTTGGCGGCGCTGCCGCCGGTCAGGACGCTGCATTCGGTCAGCGGCAATTTCGACATGATCGTCATCGTCGACGCGCCGTCGATCCGCGATCTCGACGCGCTGCTCGACCAGATCGGCGCTATGGACGGGGTCGAGCGGACGTCGTCGTCGATCATTCTGTCGACGCGGATCGATCGGTGAAACTGCCGGCAGGCGAGTGAACGGCACCTTTCCTCTCCCCCGTCGATCGGGGGAGAGGTGTCGAGCGAAGCTCGACGGAGTGGGGGTCGACCTGCACGGCCGTTGCTATTTCAAGCCTGCGGTGAATTGTCAGCGGCAGCGCATTCGAGGACCGGCTTCCCCCACTCCGTCGCTGCTTCGCAGCGCCACCTCTCCCCCCTCCGGAGGGAGAGGAAAGGAACAGGCCGCGCCCGGTCGGACCGACCCCCTCTGTCGCCTTCGGCGACATCTCCCCCTCAAGGGGGGAGATCAGATGTCACGCCGGCTTTCGCCAATCGCCGATGTGGCAGAAAAGGCGCCGGGATCGAAGCTGCCAATCTCCCCCCTTGAGGGGAGATGCCCGGCAGGGCAGAGAGGGGGGCGAAGGAACGCTGCGCTTCCTTTTCAACGCCCCAAGCAGCCTAAGCCCTGCGCCGCTCCGGCCCGTTGTCCAGCCAGGCGACATCTTCCGCCGACAGCTTGATATCCAGCGCCCTGAGACTGTCCTCCAGCTCGTCAAGCGTGCGCGGGCCGATCAGCGGCACCGACGGGAAGGGCTGCGCCAGCACATAGGCGAGCGCGACATGGATCGGGCTCTTGCCGAGGCGGTTGGCGAGCTCGATGGCGCGGTCGCGGCGGCCGAAATTCTTTTCGGAGTACCAGACCCTGACCAGCTCCTCATTGTCCTGCTTGTCTCTCCCGGCGCGGTCGGTGAAGAAGCCGCGGCCCTGGCTCGACCAGGCGAAATTCGGCATCTGCCTGGCGGTCAGCCAGGCCTTCCAGTCGTCGGTGGACGAGGTGACGCAGCCGGCCCAGATCGGCTCCAGCATCTCGGCCAGCGAGAAATTGTTGGAAAGCGCGCCGGGCCTCTGCTTGCCGGTGCGCTCGGCATAGGCGATCGCCTCGTCCATGCGCTCCATGGTCCAGTTCGAGCCGCCGAACGGGCCGCGGATGCGGCCGGCCTTGGCCTCGGCGTCCATGGCGTCGACGAACTCGCCGACCGGCACATCCGGGTTGTCGCGGTGCATGAAATAGATGTCGACATGGTCGGTCTGCAGCCGGTCGAGCGACTGGGCGAGCTGCTTGCCGATGACGTCGGGATAGCAGAGCGGCGAATGCGCACCCTTGCCGATGACAACCGACTGTTCGCGCACGCCGCGGCTCCGCAGCCATTGTCCGAGCAGCGTCTCGGTGTAGCCGGCGCCATAGACATAGCCGGTGTCGAACAGATTGCCGCCGGCCTCGAAGAAGGCGTCGAGCAGGATCGAGCCCGAGGAGAACGTCCGGAAGTCCTCGAAGCCGAGCGCCACCACGGACGCCGGCTTCGGCAGGCCGGGAATGGCGCGCTTGGCAATCGCCTTGCCATCCTTGCGCAGCGGCCGGCCGGAGAGGGTGTTGGCGCGCTTAGCCGGCTTTTCGATCTCGTACTCCAGCCCGACCGCGGCGCGCCATTTGTCGAGCGCGCGCAGCGTGCCGAGGCTGTCGGCCCAGGACATGCCCGGCCAGGCGAATTCCTGCCGACCGGCCAGGATCGCCTCGCCGGCGCCGTCGACCTCGAAGGAATAAACATGGCGGGTCTCGTTGACGCTGATGGTCTCGCGGCTCCCGTCGGGCCGGATCAGGTCGATCCTGCCCGGCCCGACGTCGCGGTTGCCACCGGCGAACCAGAAGTCAGGCACCTCGATCTGGCCCTTGGTGCCAAGAATGCGCAGCACATTGTCCTGGTTGAGCGAGATGCTGCAGGAAACCTCGGCGACGATGCCGTCGGCAAACTGCAGCAGCGCCGAGGCCCATTCGTCGACGCCGGACTGGCCGAGATGGGCAGCGCCCACAACCTTGTCGGGCTCGGCGAAGGGTTGCCCGATCGCAGCGCCTGCAAGCAGCCGCGCCATCGACACAGGATAGCCGCCGACATCGAGGATGCCGCCGCCGGCGAGGTCGTTAGCATAGAGCCGGTGCTCCGGCATGAAGCCCGGCATGGCGAAGCCGAAGCTCGATTTGATCATGCGGACTTCGCCGATGACGCCCGACTTGATCAATTCGACCAGCTTCAACGTCTGCGGGTGCAGCCGGTACATGAAGGCTTCGCCGAGGAAAGTGCCGGCCTTGCGCGCGGCATGGATCATGGCGTCGGCCTCGAAAGCGGTGAGCGCCAGCGGCTTTTCGCACAGCACGTGCTTGCCGGCTTCAGCGGCCTTGATCGCCCATTCGGCATGGCCGGGATGCGGGATCGAGATATAGACGGCGTCGACGCCGTCGTCGGCGAGCAGCGCCTCATAGCCGTCGAGGATGCGCGCGCCGGGGAAGGTCTCGGCGAGGCCCGGCTTGCCGGAGTTGCGGGCGCCGAGCGCTACCAGTTCGCCGGTGTGCGACTGCGCCACGCCGCCGGCAAAGGATTTGGCGATGCTGCCGGGCCCGAGAATGCCCCAACGAATCTTTTGCGGTCTGGATGTCATGTCAAATCTCCTGGGGTCGCCGCCACGCATCCGCGATCGGGCAAGAATGGACCATTGGAATTGCTCTAGCGTATCCGCGCGCCCTTGGTGTCGAAGAGCAGCGCCTTGTCGGCTTTGATCGCCACCGTCAGATGGTCGCCGCTCGCCCGCTGCCTGGATGCCTCGCGCTCGATAATCAGTTCGTCGTCTCCGGCACCGGCGTAGACGTAGCTCACCGATCCGAGATGCTCGGCGACATCGGCCTTGACGGCGATGTCGCAATCGCCTTTGCCGGCATCGAAGAAGTGTTCCGGCCTGACCCCTAGCACGACCTCGGCGCCGACAGCCGGAGGCGCGCTCTGGAGCGGCTTGCTCAGCCGCGCGCCGGCGTGGTTGACGAGCTCGACCGTCGCCGCGCCCTGCCCGGTCTCGACCACCTTCGCCGGCATGAAATTCATCTTCGGCGAGCCGATGAAGCCGGCAACGAAGCGGTTGGCCGGGTCGTCATAGAGATCGAGCGGCGCGCCGATCTGTTCGACATTGCCGGCCTTGAGCACGACGATCCGGTCGGCCAGCGTCATCGCCTCGGTCTGGTCGTGCGTCACATAGATCATGGTGACGCCGAGCTCCTTGTGCAGCCTGGAGATCTCGACCCGCATCTGGACGCGCAGCTCGGCATCGAGATTGCTGAGCGGCTCGTCGAACAGGAACACTTGCGGCTCGCGCACGATGGCGCGGCCGATGGCGACGCGCTGGCGCTGGCCGCCCGACAATTGCTTCGGTCGCCGGTGCATCAGCTCGTCGATGCGGAGAATCTCGGCGGCGCGCCTCACCCGCCGCTCGGTGTCGGCCTTCGGGTTGCCGTTCATGCGCAGGCCGAAGCTCAGGTTCTGCTCCACCGTCATGTGCGGGTAGAGCGCGTAGGACTGGAACACCATGGCGATGCCGCGTTCGGCCGCCTCGACATCGTTCACCACCTTGCCGCCGATGGCGATCTCGCCGGCGCTGATGTCCTCCAGCCCGGCGATCATGCGCAGCAGCGTGGACTTGCCGCAGCCGGACGGGCCGACGAAGACGACGAACTCGCCATCGGCGATGTCGATGTTGGCGCCATGGACGACGCCGAAGCCGCCGAAGCGCTTCACGACATTGGTGAGTGTGACCGCTGCCATATCGCCTTTCCTACTTGACCGCGCCGGCGGCGATGCCGGCAATGAAATGACGCTGCAGGAGCACGAAGACGACGAGCATCGGCACGGTCAGCATGACGGCGCCGGCCATGATGCCGCCCCAGGAGACCTTGGTCAGGCCGATCAGCGTGCCGAGCGCCACCGGCGCGGTCATCGAACCGGGCTGGCTGTTGATCAGCAGCGGCCAGAGATAATTGTTCCACGAGGCGAGGAAGAGGATGATGGCCAGCGCGGCCAGCATCGGCCGTGCCAAAGGCAGCGCGACGAACAGGAAGATGCGCCACTCCTTGACGCCCTCGACGCGGGCGGCGTCGAACAGATCGGCCGGCATCATCGAGAAGGCCTGCCGCATGAAAAGCACGCCGAGCGAATTGAACAGCGGCGGCACGATCAGCGCGATCCAGGTGTTGGCGAGCTGGAAGTCGCGCGCCACCATGATGAACTGCGGGATCAGCACCACCGAATAGGGCAGCGTGATGGTGCCGAGAATGATCGCCACCACCGCGCCCTTGCCGACGAACTGATAGCGCGCCAGCGCCCAGCCGGCCATCGAGGTGAGCAGCACCGACAGGAAGGTGTAGGTCACCGCCACCGAAACCGAGATGCCGATGGCGCCGACGAAATTGGTGTCGCGCTGCAGATTGTTGAAATTGTCGACGAAATTGTCGTGCGGCAGAAGCTCGATGCCGGGGCTGAAGATGCCGTTGTCGGGCATGGTCGAGAACACCACCATCATCCACAGCGGAAACAGCCAGATCACCGCCAGCGGCGTCAGGAAGAGATGCAGCGCGATTGCGCGGCCGAGCCGGCTTTGCGAGCGCGAGGTCATTTCGGGTCCCTCGTCAGCCAGAGCTGCACCAGGGTGATGGCTATCGCCAGCCCCGCCATGGTGTAGGCGACGGCCGAGGCGTAGCCGAAATTGAGCGAGCGGAAGCCCTGGCGGTAGAGCAGCAGGCCGAGCGTCTCGGTGCCACCGCCGGGGCCGCCGCGTTCGGTGATCAGGAACGGCTCGGTGAACAGCTGCATGGTGCCGATGATCGACAGCACGGCGCAGAAGACGATGATCGGCTTCAACAGCGGCAGGGTGATGTAGAAGAACTGCTTGACCTTGCTGACGCGGTCGAGCGTGGCCGCCTCATAGACATCGTCCGGGATGGACTGCAGGCCGGCGAGCAGGATGATGGCGTTGTAGCCGGCCCAGCGCCAGGTCACCGCGATCATGATCAGCGCCATGGCCGGCGTGACGTTGGAGAACCAGTCGACGCTGGGCAGGCCGACGCTGTTCAAGAGCTTGTTGATGATGCCGAAGTTCAGATTGAACATCAGCCGGAACACCGCCGAATAGGCAACCTCGCCGACCACCACCGGGGCGAAGAAAGCAAAGCGGTAGAGGCCGCGGACTTTCAGCAGCGGCGAGTTCAACAGCACCGCCATGACGATGGCCAGCGAGATCATCACCGGCACCTGGATGACGAGGATGAGCAGCGTGTTCTTCAGCGCGTTGTAGAAGGCCGGGTCGCCGATCAGCCGGCCCCAGTTGAAGGTCGGCGCGAAGCGCCAGGGCACGGTGCGCGTCGCCTGGAAGGAGATCAGGAACGAGCTGATGATCGGCCAGACCCAGAAGATGGAAAAGATCAGCAGATAGGGCGTGAGGAAACGATAGGCCGTGGCGTTCTGATGGCGCATCGTTTCCTCCTTCAATCGGTTGCCGCCTGTTGTGGCGGGCAGTGTTGATATGGATGCGGCCGGTGGGGGCAGCATGATTTGGCCAGGTCAGCGCCGCCCCTCATCCCCCTGCCGGGACCTTCTCCCCGTATATTGACGGGGAGAAGGGGCTAGCCGCGGCCTTGGCATCCTGCTTTGCAACGCTGGCGATTGGCGAAATCGCTGGCGGCAGCGTCCCTCTCCCCGTCACTATACGGGGAGAGGATGCCGGCAGGCAGGCGAGGGGCAGCGCCAACAGTCCGGCAAGGTGCCCTATATCTGGCCCACCAGCATCTCTGCCTTCACTTCACCGGCAACCCAGTCGCCGAGGCGATCTGGTTGGCGGCGTCGTCGAGCGCCGCCTTGGCGTCCGGATAGCCGCCGCCCAGATATTTGGTCTGCACGGCGCGCATGATGAGCTCGGCATCGCTCTGGAACTGCGTGCCGCGGCTCGGCACGACCTTGGGCAGGGTGGCCAGGATATCCTTCCACACCGCCTGGCCGCCCCAGTAAGGCAGGCCCTGCGAGACATAGGGGTCGTCGAGCGCCGAGATCAGCGACGGCACCAGGCCGAAATCCTTCAGCATGGTGATCTGGCCTTCATTGGTCTCCAGCGTGTATTTCAGATAGGCGTAGGCCGCTTCCTTGTTCTTCGAGGCCGAGGTGATGGCCAGCGACGAGCCGCCGAGATTGGCGGCGCGCGGGCCGTCGGCGGTCAGGCTCGGCATCGGATAGACGCCCCACTTGCCGTTTTCGCCGGCCGATTCGGTTCGGATGGTGCCCTCATACCAGCCGCCATAGACCTGGGTGGCGACGGCGCCGGCGGTGTTGTTGGTGATCTTGGTGCCCCAGTCGGCCGAGGCCATGATGCCGGCGTCCTTCATCTCCTTGATCTTGGTCAGCGTGTCGACGCATTTGGGCTGGTTGACCGTGATCGACTGGCCGTCCTCGGCGAAATAGCCGCAGCCCTGCTCGTTGGCGATCATGCGGAAGAATTCGGTGTCGCCGTTGAAATCGGCGTTGGTCATGGTGACGCCGGGATTGGCGGCCTGGATCTTCTTGCCGGCGGCGATGAAATCGTCCCAGGTCTTGATCGAGGCGGGGTCGACACCGGCCTTCTCGTAGAAGTCGCGGCGGTAGAAGGAGGCGACCGGGCCGGAATCCCAAGGCATCGCATAGGCCTTCTCGCCGACCTCGAGCTCGGTGCGCTTGAAATCGGGGAATTTCTTCTGGTCCTCGGCGGTGTAGCCCAGCGTATGCAGGTCGACGAAGCAGTCGGGGAACTGGCTCCAGTAGTTCTCGGCCTCGCCATTCTCGATCGAGACGATGTCCGGCAGACCAACGCCGCCGGCGGCGCAGCCGGCAATCGACTTGTCATAGGTCGGCTGGTTGCCGAGATCCTCGACGGTCACCTTGATGTCGGGGTATTTCTTGTTGAAGCCGGCGACGGTGGCCTTCAGCGACGAAGCCGCGATGTTCCAGCTCCAGATCGTGATTTCGCCGGATTGCGCCATGGCCGGGCCGGAGCCCAGGGCAAGCGCGAGCGCGGCGCAGGTCAGTGTGGTGCGCATTGAACTCCTCCCATTTCATTTGCTCTCTCACAGTGAGCGTGGCTAGATTATGCAGCGCGGAAGGCTTGTCCCGGACAAAGGGAAAAGAAAATTGGCGGAAAGTAAGATGCCGGAACGGCCGTTCTACCAGCCTGGCGCCAGCAGCGTGGAAGGCATGCCGCTAATGCTGCAGATGTTCCACACACAGCCGCTGGTTATGCTCAAGCCGCATTGGCACGCGCAGGTGGAAGTCAATTTCATCGTGCGCGGCACCGTGCACTATTTGATGAACGATCACGAGATCTCGCTGTCGGCCGGCGAGATGTGCCTGTTCTGGGGCGGCCTGCCGCACCAGATGGACGATCTCAGTGACGATGCCGTCTATGCCGGGGCGCATTTGCCGCTGGTGCATTTCTTCCGGCTGCATCTGCCCACCGATGTCCGGCACCGGCTGATGACGGGCGCCACGCTGGTGACGTCGGCCACCGACCAGGCCGACAACCACAATTTCGAGCGCTGGAACAGCTACGCCCGCTCGGGCGACGCGGCCAAAGCCGAGCACGCGGTGAACGAGCTGCTGCTTCGGCTGGAGCGGGTGCGGTTCGAACCCTACCGGCTTGTTTCGAGGGTTCCCGCCGCACATTCGGCGGGCAGCCCCTTCGACCAGCAGTCCTCGCGCAATGTCGGGCGCATGTGCGACTTCATCGCCGAGAATTTCCTCTATGAGATCGACTGCATCGACATAGCGGCTGTCGTCGACATCCACCCGAAATACGCCATGAGCATCTTCAAGAAGTCGACCGGGATGACGCTCAACGAGTATGTCAACCTGCTGCGGCTGAGCTATGCGCAGGCGCTCTTGATGCATGAGGACGCCAACGTGCTGCGCGTCGCCATGGATTCGGGCTTCGGCTCGCTCAGCGCCTTCAACAAGTCGTTCCGCAAGCTTGCCGGCATGTCGCCCTCCGACTTCCGCCGGGCCGGCGTCAAATAGCCGAGGATCACTTCATGGGTGCGCGCGTCGCGTCACCCCACCTCGACCGCCACCACCGAAACGCAGTCGCCGGCCTTGACCAGGCCTGGAAAATGCCGCGCCGCGAGCAGGCCCGACATTTTCGCCCCGATCTCCTGCGGCGCGACGCCGGTGCGGCCGATGCCATGAATACGGGCGACGACCTGTCCCTCCTCGACGGGCTCGCCGAGATCGACCATCGTCTCGATCATGCCGTCGTCCTCGGCGAAGGCGAAGCAGTCGCCGGAAGGCATGTCGAGCCAGCGGGTCTTTGCCAACTCGACCGCACCGGCGACGATGCCGGCATGCTTGAGCACGTTGCGCACGCCGCGGCGAGCGATGCGCACCGTCTCGGCGCGGGAGGTGCCGCCGCCGCCGAGCTCGGTGGTGATGAACAGCTTGCCCATCTCCTCGGCGGCGGTGTCGAACATGCCGACGGCGTCGATCTCCAGCATTTTCATCGACCACGGCGCCGAGAACGCCTCGACCGCGTCGAAGCCCTTCGCTTCCAGGTCCTTGTCCGGCCTTATGTGGGCGGCGCAGAACGGCACGAAGTCGAGCGTCCTGCCGCCGGAGTGGAAGTCGAGCGCGATGTCGGTGCGCGGCAGGAGCTCACGCTGGAAATAGTCGGCTATCTTTTCCGTCACCGTGCCGTCCGGACGACCGGGGAAGCTGCGGTTGAGATTGCCCTTGTCGATCGGCGAGGTGCGGGTGCCGGCGCGGAAGGCCGGGTAGTTCATCGCCGGCACGATGATGACCGTGCCGGTGACCTCCTTGGGATCGAGCGTGCGGGCAAGGTCGTAGAGCGCCAGCGGCCCCTCGTACTCGTCGCCATGGTTGCCGCCGGTGAGCAGCGCCGTCGGGCCGTTGCCGTTGCGGATGACGCAGATCGGGATCATCACCGAGCCCCAGGCCGAATCGTCGCGGCTGTAGGGCAGGCGCAGGAAACCGTGCTGGACGCCGTCCTTGTCGAAATCGACGGTCGGGACGATCGGTGAAGGACGCAAGGCCGCCATCGCGATCAATCCTTCGCGACCAGCTTGCGCGGCACATTGGCCAGGCACTCTACGCCGGTCTCGGTGATGAGAATGGATTCGGTGATCTCCAGCCCCATCGTCTCCAGCCAGAGGCCGGTCATGAAGTGGAAGGTCATGCCGGGTTTCAGCTCGGTGCGGTCGCCGGGGCGCAGGCTCATGGTGCGCTCGCCCCAGTCCGGCGGATAGGAGATGCCGATCGGATAGCCGGTGCGGTTGTCCTTGACGATGCCGTATTTCTTCAAGACGGCGAAGAAGGCGTTGGCGATGTCCTCGCATGTGTTGCCGGGTCTGGCGGCGGCAAGGCCTGCCTCCATGCCTTCCAGCGTCGCCTTCTCGGCGTCGAGGAAGGCCTGCGTCGGCTTGCCGAGGAAGACGGTGCGCGACAGCGGACAATGGTAGCGGTTGTAGCAGCCGGCGATCTCGAAGAAGGTGCCCTCGCCCGCCTTCATCGGCCGGTCGTCCCAGGTCAGATGCGGCGCCGAGGCGTCGGCGCCCGACGGCAGCAGCGGCACGATCGCCGGATAGTCGCCGCCGATCCCATCGACGCCGCGCGTGCCGGCATCGTAGATCTCGGCGACCAGATCGCATTTGCGCATGCCGACCTCTATTTTGTCGACGATGCGCTGGTGCATGGCCTCGACGATGCGGGCGGCCTTGCGCATGTAGTCGATCTCGGTCGGGCTCTTCACCGCCCGCTGCCAGTTGACCAGCGCGGTGGCGTCGACGAACCGGGCGTTGGGCAGGTGCTTCTGCAGCGCGGCGAAGGCGGCGGCCGAGAACCAGTAATTGTCCATTTCGACGCCGATGGCGAGCTTGCCCCAGCCGCGATCGGAAAGCACGCTGGACAAGAAGTCCATCGGGTGGCGCTCGGTCGACTGCACGTAGTGGTCGGCGTAGCCGATGATGTTGTCATGGGCGAGATAGGCGGTGCGCTTGGCGCCGTTGGCGTCCTGGCCGCGGCCGTACCAGACCGGCTCGCCTGAAGGCGGCACGATGACCGCCTGATGGACATAGAACGACCAGCCGTCATAGCCGGTCAGCCAGGCCATGTTGGAGGGGTCGCTGACGATCAGCAGATCGACCCCCTTGGCCGCCATTGCCCTCCGGGTCTTGGCGAGGCGCTCCGCATATTCGCCGCGCGTGAATTTCAAATTCGGCTGCATTGTTCTTGGTCCTCGTTTGTTGGGCCTTGAGCCTGTTTCAACTTCGTTGAATCCGGCTCGTCGTTTGTTCTTGTTTGAGCGTGATCTTTTCGGAAAACCGGTTGCCACTTTTCCGGATCACGCTCTGGCCGGTATTCAGGTTTCGAAAATGGTGCCGGCACCTGCCGCCCGCGCGCGATCGCGGGCAAGCGTGGCGATGGCCGTGTCCTGCACGCCGGTGCCGGTGAGGTCGGCGATGGTGATGTCGCTGTCCGAGCGCCGGCCGTGCTTGTCGCCGGCGATGATCTGGCCGAGTTCGGCAACGTCGGCGTCGGCCGTCATCACCCCGGTCGCGATGGCATGATGCAGTTCGCCGAGCCGCCTGGTTTGCCGGGCGCTGTCGGCGACATAGAGATCGGCCATGCGCAGGATCGCCGGCGCGATCTCGTTCTTGTGCTCGGCATCCGAGCCCATGGCGGTGATGTGCTGGCCGGCCACGACGAAGCCGGCCTTGATCAGCGGTTCGGTCGACGGCGTCGTGGTGACGATGACGTCGGCGCCGGCGGCCGCCTTCGCCGCGTCCGGCTCGGCGCGCACCATGATGCCGAGCTTCTCGCGCAAGCGGGCGGCGGTGGCGTCTGCCTTGGCGGCATCGCGCGCCCAGATGCGGGCTTCCCCGATCGGCCGCACCAGGCGCAGCGCCTCGAGCTGCAGTCCGGCCTGGAGGCCGGCGCCGAAGATCGCGGCGACGGCGGAGTCCGGCCGCGACAGGTGCCTGGCGGCGACCGCGCCGGCAGCGGCGGTGCGGATGTCGGTCAGATAGCCATTGTCGAGCAACAGCGCCTCGACCTGTCCGGTCTTGGCCGAGAGCAGCACCATCATGCCGCCGCCGCTGGGCAGGCCGAGCTTCGGATTGTCGAAGAAGCCGGAGCTGATCTTGACGGCGAAGCCGTCGATGCCAGGCACATAGGCGGATTTTACGTCGACCTCGCCGTGATGCTCGGGAATGTCGAGGCGCAGGATCGGCGGCATCGCCACCGGCAGCGTGGCCAGCGCGCGAAAGGCGTTCTCGACGCAGGCCACGGCATCGAGGTCCAGCGCAACGATCTGGCGCAGCTCGGCCTCGGTGAGGATCATCATCCGGCTCATGCGGCACGCTCCACGGTTGATGGCGCCTCGCCGCAGACGATTCTTCTGTGCAGCGCCATGTCGATGTTGCGGCCGGACAGGATGAGCACGGCAGGCCCGGCCGTCTTGACCTTGCCGGCAAGCAGCGCGGCGATGCCGACCGCGCCGGCGCCCTCGACGATCTCGCGCTCCTCTTCATAGGCATGACGGATGCCGGCGGCGATCTCGCCCTCGGAAAGCAGGATAACATCGTCGAGCAGGTCGCGGCACATGCCAAAGGTCAGCCGGTTGTCGAGGCCGATGCCACCGCCGAGCGAATCCGCCAGCGTCGGCAGTTCCTCCACCTCGACTGGCCGGCCGGCATCGAGGCTCGCCTTCATCGCGGCGCCCCGCGCCATGGAGATGCCGATGACCTTGGTGTTCGGGCGGACACCCTTGACGGCGGCGGCGACGCCGGCAGCCAGCCCGCCGCCGGACAGCGGCACCAGCACGCTTGCTGCGTCCGGCACCTGCTCGATGATCTCCAGACCGAGCGTGCCCTGGCCGGCAATGATGTCGGGGTGGTCGAAGGGCGGCAGCATGACCAGGCCCTGTTCGCCGACCAGTTTCTCGACCTCCTTCTGCGCATCGTCCTGGCTGTTGCCGACGATGCGGATCTCGGCGCCGAGCCGACGGATCGCGTCGAGCTTGTTCTCGGGCACCAGCCGCGACATGCAGATCACGGCGCGGATGCCGTCGAGCCGCGCCGCGTGCGCCAGCGCGCGGCCGTGATTGCCGGTGGAGGCGGCGACCACGCCGCGCGTCTTATCCTCAGGGCTTAGCGAAGCGATCGCGTTCGAGGCGCCACGTAATTTGAAGGCGCCAGTGGTCTGATGGTGCTCGAGCTTGAGGTGGATGGGTTGGCCGACGCGATCCGTAAGGCTTGGCGACTGCACGGTCGGCGTGCGCTCGACCTTGTCGGCGATTCGCTCGCGGGCGGCGCGGATGTCGGCGAGGGTGGTGGCGCTCGTCATGATTGGCTCAGCGACTTCGTCATCAGCCGGCCGAACTGAGGCCGCGCCGTGTCGTCGCCGCACAGCCTGAGGCAATTCCAGGCGGTGGCCTGGTTGCTGGTGACGACCGGGCGGCCGATCGCCTGTTCCATGCCGGCGACCGCGAGCGCCGAGCGCAGCGCGGTGCAGGACACGAATAGCGCATCAGCCTCGGCATCGGTTGCCTTGCCGGCCAGTTCGACAAGCGCGGCCGGCGGGATGCGCGCCATCTCGCGGTCGTCCTCGAAGCCGAGGCAAGTGAAGCTCACGATCTCGAAGCCGCGCTCGGCGAAATAGGCCGCCATCGGCCGGCTGGTCTCGACCGTGTAGGGGGTGAGGATGCTGATCCGTCTCGCGCCCAGCGACTTCAACCCGCGCACACCGGCCATGGGCGGCGTCACCACGGCAACGCCGGGCCTGGCGGCCTGGATCGCCGCCTCGATCTCGGCGTCGCCGATCACCACCGAGGCCGAGGTGCAGGAATAGCAGATGGCGTCGAGCGGCTCGTCCGGCAGGATGAGCGCGGCGGCGGCCTCAAGCTCAGGCTGCATCCTGCGCAGATTCTCCGGCGTGGTCGGGTTCTTGTAGGGGATGCGGGCGACATAGACGCCGATCCGCTCGCTCGCCACCATTCGGCGGAAATCGGGCTCGCTGGTGTGGTCGGTGGCAAGGATGATCAGGCCGACGCGCTTTTCCATCGGGCGCGCATCGAGGGCCGGCCTTGTCGGCAACAGCCTGATTTCGGGCAGCGGTTGCATCAATACTACCTTTCGATCTTGCCGTAGCGGTGTTCCAGCCAGCGCAGCAGCACGACCGAGAAAAGGCTGATGATCAGGAAGAAGGCGCCGACCAGCGTCATCGGCTCGACGTAGCGGTAATAGGTGTTGGCGACGCTCTTGGCCTGGTTCATCAGCTCCAGAACGGTGATCGCCGAGAGCAGCGGCGTCTCCTTGAACATGGCGATGAAGTAATTGGCCAAGGCCGGGATCATCGGCGGGATCGCCTGCGGCAGGATGATGTGCGTCCAGGTCTGGCCGGCGCCGAGATTGCAGGCCTTGGCGGCTTCCCACTGGCCACGCGGCACGTTGTCGATGCCGGCGCGGTAGACCTCCGCCGTGTAGGTGCCGTAGTGCAGGCCGAGCCCGATGACGCCGGCCACCAGCGGCGGCAACAGGATGCCGAAGTCGGGCAGCACGTAGAAGATGAAATAGAGCTGCACCAGCAGCGGCGTGCCGCGGATGAATTCGGCGAGGAAGCCGACGGTGCGCGACACGGCCCGGTTCTCCGAGCGCCGCGCCAGCGCGATGGCCAGGCCGACGATCGCCGCCAGCACCGAGCCGAGCAGCGTCGCCAGGATGGTGATCTTCACCCCCTGGATCAGCGTCGGCAGGATCTCCCTGACGAAATTCCAATCCCAGTCCATCAGACGCGCACTCCGTCGATGCCGCGAGCCATGCGGCGTTCCAGCGAGCGCACGCCCCAGGAGATGACCAGCGCAAGCACGAAATAGATGACCAGGATGGTGGTGAATGGCATCAGCGTGTTGCCGGTCTGCGAGCGCACCACCTGCGCCTGGAAGGTGAGATCGGCGAGCGAGATCAGCGAGACCACCGAGGTCGCCTTGAGCAGCTCGATGGCGTTGTTGCCGAAGGTCGGCAGCATGACCAGCAGCGCCTGCGGCAGGATGACATGGCGCATGCCTTGCCAGCGGCCGAGATTGAGCGCGATGCAGGCCTCGTACTGCTCGCGGCCGATCGACTGGATGGCGCCGCGCACAACTTCCGCCGCATAGGCGCCGACATTCAGGCCCAGCGCCAGCACGCCGGCCTGCAGCGGCGTCAGCGAAATGCCGGCAAGGGGCAGCACGAAGTAGGCCCAGAACAGCTGCACGAAGATCGAGGTGCCGCGGAAGAACTCGATATAGGCGGTGGCCAGCGCGCGCACGATGAAGAAGCGCGACAGCCGCCCCATGCCGGCCAGGAAGGCCATGATCAGCGCCAGCACCGACCCCATCAGCGTCAGCTCGATGGTGACAAGCGCTCCCTGCAATATCAGGCCGAGATAGCCGGACCACTGGGTCATCTGGGTTCCAACGTTGGCGGTTAGCTTTCTTCTCCCCGTTCTACGGGGAGAAGATGCCGGCAGGCAGATGAGGGGCGGAGCCGCCTTCTGATATCTTGCCGCTGCCCCTCATCCGTCACTTCGTGACACCTTCTCCCCGTGAACGGGGAGAAGGAAGAAAGCGCCCTACTTCGCTGCGCAGAGCTTTTCGCGCGTCGTCGACATCGCGGCGGCCGCCGAGAAGCCGTAGGGCTCGATGATCTTGGCGAACTCGCCGGACTTCTTCAGCTTGGCGAGCTCGACATCGTAGGCATCGCGCAGCGCCTCGTCGCCCTTCTTGAAGGCGGCGCCGTCGCAATAGACCGGCGCGCCCATCACCGGGGCGATGACTTCGAGATTCGGATCGTTGGCCTTCTTGACCAGGTCGTTGATCGACAGAACGGGCAGCGAATAGGCGTCGATGCGGCCATCCTGCAGCATCTTCAGGCCGCTCTGACCGTCCGGCACGACGATGACGCGATCGCGCGGCACGCCGGCATTGAGCGCCAGCTTCTCCTCGGTGCCGCCGCCCGGCGCGCCGATGGTGGCGGAGCTATCCTTGGCGACGTCCTCATAGCTCTTGAAACCCTTCGGATTGCCCTTCTTGACCAGCATCGCCTCGGCGTCGCACAGCACCGGCTCGGAATAGGCGACCGCGGCGCAGCGCTCCGGCTTCATGAACAGGCCGGCGGTGACGACGTCGAAGCGGCCGGCCTGCAGGCCGGGGATCATGGCGCCGTATTCGGAGATCGAGGCGACGATGTCATTGACACCCAGGCGCTTGAAGATCTCGCGCGCCACGTCGGGCGCGGCGCCCGAGACCTTGCCGTCGGCGGCGACCGCCGTGTAGGGCGGCTCGTTGGCGATGGCGACGCGGGCGAAGCCCTGCCCCTTCAATTGCTCGAGCTTGGCGTCGTCGGCCGAGCGCGCGCCGGAGGCAAGCAGCATCGTGGTCACCGCGAGGCCGGCGACGCCGGCCAGAATGGCAAGTTTCTTCATTGTTCCCAACTCCTTGTTGTTGTCCTGGTTTGCGTTGTTTCGGACGACTGCGTCGCCCGTCTAGGATGGTCTCGCCGCTTCGGGCTTCGTCGCCCGCGGGACGATTTCGTCGCCCGCGGGACGACTTCGTCGCTCCTTAGACGCGGTGTCCGGCCGCGATGATCTTCTTCAGGAAGCCTTGCGTGCGCTCCTGTTTGGGGTGGCGGAAAATCTCGTCGGGCTTGCCTTCCTCGACGATGCGGCCGCGGTCGAAGAACAGCACGCGATCGGCGAAATCGTGGGCGAAGCCCATCTCGTGGGTGACGAGCAGCATCGTCATGTCGGTCTCGGCGGCGAGCTTGCGCATGACGTTGAGCACCTCCTCGACCAGCTCCGGGTCGAGCGCCGAGGTGACCTCGTCGAACAGCATGATCTTCGGCGACAAAGCGAGTGCCCGGGCGATCGCGACACGCTGCTTCTGGCCGCCGGAAAGCTGGGCCGGCATCGCCTTGGCCTTGTCGGCCATGCCGACCATGTCGAGCAGTTCCATCGCCCGCTTTTCGGCCGCGGCGCGCGCCACGCCCTTGGTCAGCATCGGCGCCAGCGTGACGTTGTCCATGACGCATTTGTGCGGAAACAGATTGAACAGCTGGAAGACCATGCCGATCTTCTGGCGCATTTTCGCCAGATGGCGCTCGTCGGCGGGCAGGAGCTGGCCGTTGCGCTCCATGTGGTAGAGATGCTCGCCATCGACCTGGATGTGGCCGCCGTCGATCTTCTCCAGCGTCATCAGGATGCGCAGGATCGTCGTCTTGCCGGAGCCGGACGGGCCGATCAGCGCCAGCTTCTCGCCGGGCATGACCTGCATCGACAGGCCGTCCAGCACCTTGAAGGCGCCGAAGCTTTTGGAAATGGCGTCGACCTTGATGATGGGCGTGGGCAATCAATTTCCCCGTTCTGGAGAAGCCTATGCCCTTAACGATGCGGAACGCGCTAAATCATGTCAATTAGGAAAATAATATCATGACAATATTTCCGACGCGGCACAATTTCAGGGCAATCTGAACTCCGCTTGTGCATCAGATGGCGAGCAGGAGATGCTCCGGATCGCCAAGCAGGAGCTTGGCGACAACGCTCAAGCCGGCGCGCAGTTCCGCCTCGGCGGTCGAACCCAGCGAAATGCGCACCGCGGGATGCCAGGGTGCCTCGGCGATGCGGAAGGAGCTGCCGGGCGCGATCGCCACGCCGCGCAGGCGGGCCTGCGACACGAAACTCTCCTCGGCGCGGTCGCCGGGAAGCTCGAGCCACAGGTGCAAGCCGTCGCGGTGGACGCGGTAGTCGATGCCGGTCAGCACCTCCGCGGCGATGTCCTGGCGCCGCCTCAGCGCGGCGCGCTGCCAGCGGACCAGCTCCATCGCCGTGCCGTCGGTGACCCAGCGCGTGGCGATCTCGGCCACCATCGGCGTCGCCATCCAGTTCGAGACGAGGTGGCGGTTGGCCACCGCCGCGACATAGCGGTCGGGCGCGGCGAGGTAGCCGATGCGCAGGCCGGGCACGGTGATCTTGGTGAAGGAGGTGACGTAGAGCGTGCGCTCCGGCGCGAAGGCGGCGACCGGCGGCGGCCGGTCCTCGACCAGCGGGCCGAGCACGTCGTTCTCGATGATGGCGATGTCGTGCTTGCGCGCCACGGCCGCGATCTCCTCGCGCCGCCTGGCATCCATCAGCGTCGCCGTCGGGTTGATCACCGAGGGCTGCACGAAGACGGCGCGGATGTCGGAGTCCCGGCAGGCCTCGTCGAGCGACTGTGGGATCAGGCCGTTCTCGTCGATCGGCAGGCCTTCGAGGTTGAAGCCGAGATAGCGGGCGAGCGGCACCAGCGTGTGGTGGCCGATGGCCTCGGTAGCGACCGTCGAGCCGGGCGGCGCCACGCTCATCAGCGCCACCGTCATGCCGGCGGTGGCACCGTTGGTCAGGCTGATGTTCTGCGGCGAGGCGTCGAGGCCGCAAAGCCGCAGCCATTCGACCGCCACGGCGCGGTGGCGCGGAAACACCATGTTCGGGCGGAAGGACAGCGCCGAGCTCGACGGGAGGTTTTCGGCCAGCCAGCCCAGCGCCTGCTTCAGCCGCTCCAGATGCATCGGTTCGCAGACCGGCTTCAGGATCGAGAGGTCGATGACCTCGCCCAGGCGCTCGGGAATGTAAGGCGGATCCTCCTCGCGGCGCTGCGTCTGGACGAAGCTGCCGCGGCCGATCTCGCCGGAAATCAGGCAGCGGCGGATCAGTTCCTCATAGGCGCGGCTCACCGTCTGCACCGACAAATTCAAGTCCTCGGCGAGCCTGCGGTGCGTCGGCAGCCGGGCGCCATTGGCGAGCCGCCCGTCATGGATGGCGCGGGCGAACTGGTCGGCCAGCGACTGGTAGGCCGGGCGGCGGATGAGGCTGGGATCTGGCTGCCACAATGTCATGACTTATTAGAGATCGAAATCAGTGCAATTGACAATCGAAATCATGCGCCCCCATGGTGGCGGCAAGCAAAAAGTGGACGCCCATGACCGCGGTGAAACTCGACCCGATCGACCTGAAGATCCTCGACGCGATCCAGCGCGACGGGCGCATCACCAAGCTGGCGCTGGCCGACAAGGTCGGCCTGTCGCCGACGCCGTGCTGGATGCGGCTGCGCAAGCTGGAGAAGGCGGGCATCGTCTCGGGCTATCATGCCTCGGTCGCCATGCGAGCGGTGGCGCCGGTGGCGACCGTGCTGGTGGAGGTGACGCTGGCCAGCCACCGCCAGGCCGATTTCGACCGTTTCGAGCGCGTCATCCGCGACATCCGCGAGATCGTCGCCTGCTGGTCGGTCGGCGGCGGCGTCGACTATGTGCTGAAGGTGATGGCGCGCGACATCGACGCCTATCAGCGGCTGGTCGACAGCCTGCTCGAGCGCGAGATCGGCATCGACCGCTACTTCACCTACATCGTCACCAAGACGGTGAAGGAGGAGACGGTGCTGCCGGTGGCGGATCTGCTGCCGGGGCAAGGTTGAGTCGGTCTCGCGATCAGCTTGGAGATTGGCCGAACGTCCGCTGCTTCGCCCCAGGGTGACGAAGCGGAGGAGGCTCGGCCAGTTTTCACGGTTCGGGCTGACCGCCGGCC
Organism: Mesorhizobium sp. M4B.F.Ca.ET.214.01.1.1; assembly: GCF_004791545.1. NCBI lineage: Bacteria > Pseudomonadati > Pseudomonadota > Alphaproteobacteria > Hyphomicrobiales > Phyllobacteriaceae > Mesorhizobium > Mesorhizobium sp. M4B.F.Ca.ET.214.01.1.1. The sequence goes on along the minus strand of NZ_SRUX01000019.1, from coordinate 37,364 downwards.
GTCGCGCTAGAGAGATCATCTGCGCCCAAGGGTCATTAGAGACAATCTCTCTACCTGCGGCTGCCGAAACAGCCTCTCTGTCTCGACCGCGCGGCTAGTCTCTCCGTATCGCCTCGGCACCGGGAGACCTGATCGATGTCCGCGCATCTTGCCCGCACGAACCGCCATGAAGCCCTCGACGGCCTTTCCGACCGCCGGCTGCTGCGGGCGCTCGCCTATGTCGACAGCCACTGGACGGCGAGCGAGGCGGCGGAAAGTTTCGCGGTCACCGATCCGGCGACCGGCTCAGCGATCGCCTTCGTTGCCGCGCTCGATGCAGGGCAGACCACGAAGGCGATCGATGCCGCGTCCCGCGCCTTTCCGGCGTGGCGGGCGCTGCTGCCGCAGGAGCGCTCGAAGATTTTGCGAAAATGGTTCGAGCTGATCGTCGCCGCCAAAGAGGATCTGGCGCTGTTGATGACGCTGGAGCAGGGCAAGCCGCTCAAGGAATCGCTCGGCGAGATCGACTACGCCGCGTCGTTCATCGAATGGTACGCCGAGGAAGCCAAACGCCTCAACGCCGAGAGCGTCAGCAGCCATCTGCCGAATGCCGAGATGACCGTGCGGCGCGAGCCGCTCGGGGTCGTCGGCGTCGTCACGCCGTGGAATTTTCCCTCGGCGATGCTGACCCGCAAGGCGGCGGCGGCGCTTGCCGCCGGCTGCACCATCGTCGCGCATCCATCCTCGGAAACGCCGCTCTCGGCGCTGGCGCTGGCCGAGCTCGGCGAGCGCGCCGGGCTGCCCGCCGGCGTGTTCAACGTCGTCACCGGCGATGCGCGCACGATCGTCGGACGGATGTGCGCGGATGCCCGCGTCCGCGCCATGAGCTTCACCGGCTCGACCGAAGTCGGCCGGCTGATCGCGGCGCACAGCGCGCCGACGATGAAGCGGCTGGTGATGGAGCTCGGCGGCCATGCGCCGCTGATCGTGTTCGACGATGCCGACATCGACAGGGCCGTGACGATTGCGCTCGACGCCAAATTCGCCACCTCAGGCCAGGATTGCCTCGCCGCCAACCGAATCTATGTGCAGCGGCCGGTCTACGAGCGGTTCTGCGCCGCCTTTGCCCGCCGCATCGATGGGCTGAAAACCGGCAATGGGCTTTCCGGCGATGCCGATATCGGGCCGCTGATGCACGAGCGCGCCGTGCAGAAGGTGGAGGAGCAGGTCGCCGACGCGCTCGCCCGCGGTGCGCGCTGCCTGGCCGGCGGCGGGCGCCATGCCGCCGGGCCGCTGTTCTATCAGCCGACGCTGCTCGTCGATGTGCCCGACGAAGCGCTGATCATGCGCGAGGAGACGTTCGGCCCGGTCGCGGCGGTGACGCCGTTCGACGACGAGGCGGAGGTTGTCGCCCGCGCCAACGCCACCGAATACGGCCTGGTCGCCTATGTCGTGACCGAAAATGGCGCCCGGCAGGCGCGCATGGGCCGCGCGCTGGACTACGGCATGGTCGCCATCAACCGGGTGAAGATCACCGGCGCGCCGATCCCGTTCGGCGGCGTCAAGCAATCCGGGATCGGCCGCGAAGGTTCGCGCCACGGGCTCGAAGCTTTTACAGACCTCAAATATCTTTGCCTGGACGTGGCTTAAGGCGCGTCGATATTCAGGTGATGCCGGCCTGCAAATGGCGGCTTCCTGCGCTTCCGGTGCTCACGTACCAAAAGTACGCTCCGCTCCGGTTCTCGGAATCCACCATTTTCGACTCGGCCTGACCTGAATCTCGACGCACCTTGGGCCGCGCAAGGCGATCTTTCTCAAGGAGTCAAAAAATGCTTGAACAGTCCAACGAACTTGCCGCCTGGGATCGCGACCACTTCTTCCATCCCTCGACGCATATGGGCACCCATGCGCGGGGCGAGTCGCCGGCGCGCGTCATGGCCGGCGGTGAGGGCGTCACCGTCTGGGACAATACCGGCAGGAAGAGCATCGACGCCTTCGCCGGCCTCTATTGCGTCAATGTCGGTTACGGCCGCCAGAAGATATCGGATGCGATCGCCGAGCAGGCGAAGAACCTCGCCTACTACCACGCCTATGTCGGGCACGGCACCGAGGCCTCGATCACGCTCGCCAAGATGATCGTCGACCGTGCGCCCGAGGGCATGTCGAGGGTCTATTTCGGGCTCTCCGGCTCGGACGCCAACGAGACCAACATCAAGCTGATCTGGTACTACAACAACGTGCTCGGCCGGCCGGAGAAGAAGAAGATCATCTCGCGCTGGCGCGGCTATCACGGCTCCGGCGTGATGACGGGCTCGCTGACCGGGCTCGACCTGTTCCACAACGCCTTCGACCTGCCGCGCGCGCCGATCCTGCACACCGAGGCGCCGTACTATTTCCGCCGCGCCGACCGCTCGCAGAGCGAGGAGCAGTTCTCGCAATATTGCGCCGACAGGCTGGAAGAGATGATCCTCGCCGAAGGGCCGGACACGGTCGCCGCCTTCATCGGCGAGCCGATCCTGGGCACCGGCGGCATCGTGCCGCCGCCGGCCGGCTATTGGGAAAAGATCCAAGGCGTGCTGAGGAAGTACGATGTGCTGCTCGTCGCCGACGAGGTGGTGACCGGCTTCGGCCGTCTCGGCACCATGTTCGGCTCCGACCATTACGGCATCAAGCCGGACCTGATCACCATCGCCAAGGGGCTGACCTCGGCCTATGCGCCGCTTTCCGGCGTCATCGTCTCCGACAAGGTCTGGCAGGTGCTGGTCAACGGCGCCGACAAGCTCGGCTCGCTCGGCCATGGCTGGACCTATTCGGCGCATCCGATCTGCGTTGCCGCGGGTGTGGCCAACCTTGAACTGATCGACGAGATGGACCTGGTCACGAACGCCGGCGAGACCGGCGCCTATTTCCGCGCCGAGCTGGCCAGGGCCGTCGGCGGCCACAGACATGTCGGCGAGGTGCGCGGCGACGGCATGCTGGCGGCGGTCGAGTTCGTCAAGGATCGCGACGACCGCGTGTTCTTCGATCCGGCGCTGAAGGTGGGGCCGCAGATCGCCGCGGCGCTCGCGGCCAGCGGCGTCCTCGGCCGCGCCATGCCGCAGGGCGACATCCTCGGCTTCGCACCGCCGCTCTGCCTGACGCGCGAGGAAGCCGACACGGTGGTGGCGAAGACGGCGGACGCGGTGAACAGCGTGTTCGCCGGACTCTAATTTGACCGTCGGCGCCGCCCCTCATCCGCCTGCCGGCACCTTCTCCCCGTATAGTGACGGGGAGAAGGGAGAAGCTTCGACGCTGGAGCCCCCCTCTCCCCATCCTTCACGGGGAGAGGGTAGGGTGAGGGGCAGCGCCAACCTATATTGAGTTGGAGCCAACATTCATGACATCCCATCCCCCCATTCCAGCCACCATGGCCGCCGTGCAGCTCACCGGCCATGGCGGTCCGGAAAAGCTCGTCTACCGCACCGATGTGAAGGTGCCCGCGCCGGCCGCCGGCGAAGTGCTGGTCAAGGTCAGCGCCTGCGGCATGAACAACACCGATGTCTGGGTGCGCCAGGGCGCCTATGGCACGGAAGAGGACGCGGCGGCGGTGTCGACCTGGCGCCGGCAAGGCAACACGCTTGTCTTCCCGCGCATCCAGGGCACCGACACGGTGGGAACGATCGCCGCCGTCGGCGACGGCGTGTCTGCCGACCGCATCGGCGAGCGGGTGATGGTCGACTTTTCCATCTACAACCGCGACGACGATTCGCTGGCCGACATCGACTATATGGGCCACGGCCGCGATGGCGGGTACGCCGAGTATCAGACCCTGCCGGCCGAGAACGCGCATGTCGTCGACACCGATATGAGCGACGTCGAGCTCGCCACCTTCTGCTGCGCCTATCTCACCGGCGAGCAGATGCTGGAGCGCGCGGCTTTGAAGGCCGGGGAGCGGGTGCTGGTCACCGGCGCTTCGGGCGGCGTCGGCTCCGGCATCGTGCAGCTGGCGCGGGCGCGCGGCGCCATCCCCTATGCCATTGTCGGCAAGGGCAAGGAGCAGGCGGTGCTCGATATCGGCGCCGAGAAGGTGATCACGCGCGGCGTCGCGGATCTGCCGGCCGCCGTCACCGAGGCGACAGGCGGGCAACCCATCGATGTCGTCGCCGACCTGGTCGGTGGCGCGATCTTCAACGATTTGCTGCGCATTCTTCGGCCGGAGGGGCGCTACACGACGGCGGGCGCCATCGCAGGGCCGGTGGTGCAGCTCGACCTCAGGACGATGTATCTGAAGCAGTTGCAACTCAACGGCTCCAGCCAGGGCACGCGAGCCGACTTCCGCCGCATCGTGCGCTACATCGAGGACAGGAAGATCAAGCCGCTGGTCGGCGGCGTCTACAGGCTGTCGGACTTCCACCGCGCCCAGGCCGATTTCATCGCCAAGGATTTCGTCGGCAAGCTCGTGGTGGTGCCGGACGCGATGTGGGTTCGCTGAGCGAGCCGCCTGTCGCCCGACCGCTTGCCGCCGCATAGGCGCGCCCTAGATGCCGCCCCTAGCTACGGGGGCGGCTGGCAAGAGATGCCTCAAGCCTCCATGCTGATATTGACATCGGTCAAAGTTGCACACTAAACCTTGCTGCGTAATCGGTTACGTAACCGATTACGGATCAATCAAGTGGAGGAAAGCATGAGCAAGGATCAAAACGCGTCGGGTCTCGATCTAGGCCAGTTCTCGCGCCGTCAGTTCCTCAAGACCAGCGCATTGGCGGCCGGCGCCCTGGCGCTGCCGGTCGGGCCGGCGTTCGCCGCCGACAAGCCGAAGGTCGGCCTGGTCATGAAGTCGCTCGCTAACGAGTTCTTCAAGCAGATGCAGGCCGGCGCCGAAGAGTACGCGGCCAAGAACAAGGACAAGTTCGATTTCGCCGCCGTCGGCATGAAGGACGAGCGCGACTTTGCCGCGCAGGTCGACGCCATCGAGAACTTCATCACCCAGAACTTCAACGTCATCGTCGTCGCGCCGGCCGATTCGAAGGCCATGGTGACGCCGATCGCCAAGGCGCTGAAGGCTGGCATCAAGGTCATCAACATCGACGTCTCGCTCGATACCGAGGCCAAGAAGAAGGCCGGCATCGACCTCGCCTTCTTCGGTCCGGACAACCGCGCCGGCGCCAAGCTCGCCGGCGATGCGCTCGGCAAGGCGCTGGGCAAAGGCGGCAAGGTCGTCATCCTCGAGGGCAATCCCGAGGCCGACAACGCCAAGAAACGCAAGCTCGGCTTCGACGATGCGGTGAAGGAACACGGCCTCGACCTGCTCGATTCGAAGACCGCGCATTGGGAGACCGAGGAAGCCAATACGCTGATGACCAACTTCATGACCCAGCACCCCGACATCCAGGGCGTGATGGCGGCCAATGATTCGATGGCGCTCGGCGTCGTCAAGGCGATCGACGCGGCCGGCAAGTCCGGCCAGATCAAGGTGGTCGGCTTCGACAACATCCCGGCGGTCGGGCCGCTGCTGAAGGAAGGCAAGATGCTGGCCACCGTCGAGCAGTATGGCGCGCAGATGGCCGCGCTCGGCATCGACTACGGCCTGCGCGAGCTCGCCGGCGAGAAGTTCACCGGCTGGGTCAAGACCGACATCAAGCTGGTCACCGGCTGAGGCAGGCGAAGAGGCACCGGGCATTTAATGGCTGGTGCCATCGCTGCGCTTACCTCGTCACCGCCGCCGGCAATTCCGGCGGCGGTGACGGCGCGCCGACGCCGCCTTGGCGGCCGAACGGCGCAATCCAGGATTTTGCTGCATGGATGACGCGATTCTTTCCCTTCAAGGGGTCGGGAAGATCTTTCCCGGCGCCGTCGCGCTGAGCGACGTCTCGCTGTCGATCGCGCGCGGCGAAACCCATATCGTGCTCGGCGAGAACGGCGCCGGCAAGTCGACGCTGATCAAGCTGCTCGCCGGCATCCACCAGCCGGACAGCGGCGCGATCGCCTTCAACGGCCAGCCCTACCAGCCCAAGACGCCGCATGACGCGCATCAGACCGGCATCCGCATCGTGCATCAGGAGCTAAACCTGCTCCCCTATCTCAGCATCGCCGAGAATCTGATGCTGGAAAGCCTGCCGCGCCGCCGTTTCGGCATCGTCGACGGCAAGGCGCTCAACCGGCGCGCCCTGGCGCTGCTGAAGGAGGTCGGGCTCGACATCGATCCGCGGACGCGCGTCGAGGCGCTCGGCGTTGCCCAGATGCAGCTGGTCGAGATCGCCAAGGCGCTGAGCTACGACAGCAAGCTTCTGGTGCTCGACGAGCCGACGGCGACGCTGACGCCGCCCGAGATCGAGCGCCTGTTCGCCATCATCAAGCGGCTGAAGGCCAAAGGCGTCACCATCATCTACATCTCGCACCGCCTGCACGAGGTGTTCGAGATCGGCGACCGGGTGACGGTCCTGCGCAACGGCAGGCTGGTCGCCACCCGCGACCTGCACGGCCTCACCGTGCCCGACCTGGTGCGCATGATGATCGGCCGCGACATCGCCGACGAATACGGTTTCGACACTTCGATCGTGCCGGGCGAGGTCGCGCTCAGCGTGGCGAACCTGAAGCGCGACGCCACGACACCGGCGATTTCCTTCGATGTGCGGCATGGCGAGATCCTCGGCGTCGCGGGGCTGGTCGGCAGCGGCCGGACGGAAGCCATGCGCGCCCTGTTCGGGGCCGATCCGAAACTCGACGGCGTCGTTGCCATCGACGGCAAGCCGGTGGCGATCACGGCACCCAAGGACGCGGTCCGGCATGGCTTGAGCCTGCTGACCGAGGACCGCAAGGGGCAGGGCCTGCTGCTCGACCTGCCGGTGGACAAGAACATCACCATCACCGATCTCGGCAAGGTGTCGCGCCACGGGCTGGTCAACCGCAAGGCGGAGGCGGTGGCGGCGACCGACCTGGTCGGCCAGCTGCGCGTCAAGGCAAGCTCGATCGAGCAGGCGGTGCGCAACCTGTCCGGCGGCAACCAGCAGAAGGTGGTGTTGGCCAAATGGCTGTTCCGCGGCACCTCGACGCTGATCCTCGACGAGCCGACACGCGGCGTCGACATCGGCGCGCGGCGCGAGATCTACCAGCTCTTGTGGATGCTGGCGGCGGCTAAGAAGGGCATCATCATGGTGTCGTCCGACCTGCCCGAGCTGATGGGCATGTGCCACCGCATCGTCGTCTTTTCCAAAAACAGAATTGTCGGCGAGGTGCCGCGCGCCGAATTCGACCAGGAGCGCATCCTGTCGCTCGCCTATCAGGAGTATGTGCGACCATGAGCGAGACGTCCGAAGCAACCGTGTCGGCGCCAGTTTCCCCCGGCCGGGCGAAATTCCTGCGCTTCCTCATCCGCGATGCCGGCGTGCTCCTGGCGCTGGTGCTGATCACCGTGTTCTTCTCGGCCAGCGCGCCCTATTTCGCGACGCCTGGCAACGCGCTGAAGATCTTCGTGCAGATCGCCATCAACACGGTGCTGGCGGCCGGCATGACCTTCGTCATCCTCACCGGCGGCATCGACCTGTCGGTCGGCTCGGTGCTGGCGCTGTGCACGGTGGTGGGCGCCACCATCATGATCAACGAGAGCCTGTCGCCGGCGGTGGCGATCACACTGGCGCTGCTGGCCTGCATGGCGACGGGTGCCGCCTGCGGACTGCTAAACGGCTGGATCTCGACGCGCTGGAAGATCCCCTCCTTCATCGTCACGCTCGGCATGCTCAACATGGCCGCGGGCGCGGCGCGCGTGGTCAGCGACAATTCGACCATCACCGGCCTGCCGCAGAGCTTCGTCGATTTCGGCAATCTGATCATCGGCGGCTTCCTGCCCTCGATCTTCCTGGTCGCGGTGCTGGTGATCGCGGTCGGCTGGTTCGTGCTGCGCTTCACCGTCTTCGGCCGCATGATCTTCGCCGTCGGCACCAATGACGAGGCGGTGCGGCTCTCGGGCCACAATCCGGATTTCTACAAGGTCGCGGCCTTCACCATCAGCGGCCTGACCGCCGGCATCGCGGCGATGGTCTATCTGTTGCGCCTCAACATCGGCAGCCCGATCGCCGGCGTCGGCTACGAGCTCAACGCGATCGCCGCGGTCATCATCGGCGGCACCAGCCTCAGCGGCGGCAAGGGCTCGATCATCGGCACGCTGGTCGGCGCCTGCATTTTGCAGGTGCTGAGCACCGGCCTGCAGCTTCTGGGCGTCGGCGACAATTTCAAGCCGATCGTGATTGGGCTTGTCATCGTGCTCGCCGTCATCCTAGACGCATATAGGGAGAGGCTGTTGCGCAAGATACGCTAGGTTTTCCGTCCGGACTTGCGTGGGAAATGTAGGAGCGCTGGGACCAGGGGCCATGACAACGATCGCCGATGTCGCGCGTTACGCGGGGGTGTCCGTCGCAACGGTCTCGCATGTGATGAACCGCACGCGCCATGTCGAGCCGGAGACGGCCGAGCGCGTGCGCGCGGCGATCGCCGCCCTGCGCTACAGCCCGAATTCGCTGGCGCGGAGTCTCAGGCGCGGCGAGACCAAGACCATCGGCCTGCTGCTCCCCGACAATTCCAACCCGTTCTTCGCCAGCGTCGCGCGCCAGATCGAGGATGCCGGCTTCGTCGCCGGCTATACGGTGATCCTGTGCAACTCCGACGGCAGCGCCGAGAAGGAGGAGCGCTATCTGTCGGTGCTGATGGCCAAGCAGATCGACGGGCTGATCTTCGCCGGCTCGTCCGACCATGCGGGGGTGTTTTCGCGCCTCGCGCCCGACGTGCCGGCGGTGCTGCTCGACCGCGAGATCCATTCCGTCCATGTCGATTCCGTGCTGGTCGACCACGATCACGGCGGCTATCTCGCCGGCCAGTATCTGGTCGGCCTCGGGCACAAGCGGATCGGCGTCATCGGCGGCCCGCGCGATTCGAGCTCCAGCCCCGCGCGCCTGCGCGGCTTTACCCGGGCGCTGCAGGAAGCAGGCGTCGACCTGCCGGCTTCAGCAGTGGTCGATTCCGACTACCATTTCGCCGGCGGCCGCCTGGCGATGGAGCGGCTGCTGACGCAGGCGCCCGACATCACGGCGGTGTTCGCCTGCAACGATCTGATGGCGATGGGCGCGGTCACGGCGCTGCGCTCGTGCGGATTGCGGGTTCCCGACGACATGTCGATGATCGGCTTCGACGACATCCCCTATGCGGTCACCACCTGGCCGCCGCTGACGACGATCGCGCAGCCGGTGGAGAAGATCGGAACGCGGGCGGTCAGCCTGCTGCTGGAGCGCGTCGCCGAGCCGGCCGCGCATTCGCGCCGCGAAATCCTGATGCCCGTCCTGGTCGAGAGGGAAAGCTGCGCGCCATTGCGTGGGTAGTGCGTAATCTCCCCCCTTGAGGGGGAGATGTCGCCGAAGGCGACAGAGGGGGTCGCTGCGCATGAAGCGCCAACCTCCATCTGCACAAGCAGGCCGAGCCCAGTCGAACCGACCCCCTCTGGCCTGCCGGCCATCTCCCCCTCAAGGGGGGAGATACGTGCTCATTCCCTCAAGCCGCCGGCTGCAAACCTGCTCTGAGCAGCATGCCGAACAGGTCGCGCGGCTCGTCGGGGTCGGCGAGCAGGTCGAGCTCCTCATAGAGGCCGGTGGCCTGGAGCTGGTCGCGGACATAGCGTAGCGCGGAAAAGTCTTCCGTGGCGAAGCCGACGGAATCGAACAGCGTGATCTGCTCCGGCGCCTTGCGCCCTTTGGCCTTGCCGGTCATCACCTGCCACAGCTCGGTCACCGGATGGTCGGCGTCGAGCTGCTGGATTTCGCCCTCGATGCGCGTCTGCGGCGGGAACTCGACGAAGATGTCGGAGCGCAGCAGGATGTCGCGGTGCAGCTCCGTCTTGCCGGGGCAGTCGCCGCCGACGGCGTTGATATGGACGCCGGAGCCGACCATGTTGTCGGTGAGGATGGTGGCGTACTGCTTGTCCGCCGTCACCGTGGTGATGATGTCGACGCCTTCGACCGCGTCCTGGCCGGTCGCGCAGATGGTGATGTCGAAACCCTTGCCGGCGAGGTTGCGGGCGCATTTTTCAGAAGCCGAACGGTCGATGTCGTAGAGGCGCAGCCTGTCGATGCCGAGCAGCGCCTTGAAGGCGATGGCCTGGAACTCGGACTGGGCGCCGTTACCGATGATGGCCATGGCGCGCGAACCTTTCGGCGCAAGGTATTTGGCCGCGACGGCGGAAGTGGCGGCGGTGCGCAGCGCCGTCAGGATGGTCATCTCGGTCAGCAGCATCGGATAGCCGGAGCCGACATCGGCGAGCACGCCGAAGGCGGTGACCGTCTGGCGGCCCTCGCGCATGTTCTTCGGATGGCCGTTGACATATTTGAAGCCGTACATCTTGCCGTCGCTGGTCGGCATCAGCTCGATAACGCCGTCATGGCTGTGCGAGGCGATGCGCGGCGTCTTGTCGAACAGCTCCCAGCGGCGGAAATCCTCCTCGACATAGGCGGCAAGCTCGGTGAGGAAGCGCTCGACGCCGATGGCGAGCACCAGCTTCATCATGCGGTCGACGCTGACGAAAGGGACGATGGCAAGGCGGGACGGCTGGGTCATGATCAGAGGCTTCCGGAATGGCTGCGGGTCGGGCGGTCCATGATGCGGCGGCCCATCAGGCTGGCGGTGAGGTCGACCATCAGCGTGGCGGTGCGGCCGCGCTCGTCGAGGAACGGGTTGAGCTCGACGAGGTCGAGGCTGGTGACCAGGCCGCTGTCGGACAGCATCTCCATCACCAGATGCGCCTCGCGGAAGGTGGCGCCGCCGGGCACGGTGGTGCCGACGGCCGGGGCGATCGACGGGTCGAGGAAATCGACATCGAGGCTGACATGCAGCAGGCCGTTTTCCTGCTCGACCTTGGCCAGGAAGGCGCGCAGCAAGGGCGCAATGCCATGCTCGTCGATGGTGCGCATGTCATGCACGGTGACGCCCGCCTCGTTCAGCGCGCGGCGCTCGGCCGGATCGACGCTGCGCAGGCCCATCGCGCAGATGCGGGCAGGATCGACGGTCACAGGTAGATCCGGGAAATAGCCCTTGAAGCCGGCCTGCCCGCTCGCATAGGCGAGCGGCACACCGTGCAGATTGCCGCTGGTGGTGGTGTCGAGCGTATGGAAATCCGGATGCGCGTCGAGCCACAGCACGAAGAGCGGCCGGCCGAGTTCCGCCGCCCGGCGCGCGACCCCGGATACCGTGCCGGCGGAGATCGAATGGTCGCCGCCGAGGAAGATCGGCATCGCTTCGCGGGACGCCGCGTAGGCGGTGTCGGCGATCGCCGCCGTCCAGGCGGAAATCTCCGGCAGCGCTTTCAGCGCAAGATTGCCGTGGACAACCGCGCGCGCCTCGGCCTTCTCGACCGCGCCCCAGTCCTCGACCTGGTGGCCGAGTTCCGACAGCACCGAGACCAGCCCGGCCGTGCGCAGCGCGCTCGGCCCCATTTCGCATCCCATCCTGCCCGCACCGTCCTGCACCGGCGCGCCAACGATCCTGCAGCGCATGATTTTATCCGTCCTTGCGATTGATCGCAGGAATGAACCATCATCCGGTGGCGGTTTGAACAGGCGAAATTGGCATTTCGAGAAGGCCGATCTATCATATTGGGCAAATGATTTGAGCGAAATGGGCAATCATGGATGCGCTTGACGAAAGGCTGGTGACGCTGCTGAGGCACGATGCACGGCGCAGCGTCTCCGATCTCGCGGTCGACCTCGGCGTGTCGCGCGCGACGGTTCGATCGCGCATGGCGCGGCTGGAAAAGTCGGGCGAGATCATCGGCTACACGGTGGTGCTGCGTGCCGACGCGGTCGACCAGCGCACGCGCGGCGTGATGATGATCGAGATCGAGGGCCATGCCGCCGACCGGGTGATCCGGGCGCTCGGAGGCTTTCCCGAGGTGTCGACCATCCACACCACCAACGGCCGTTGGGACCTGGTGGTCGAGCTTGGCACCGCGTCGCTGACCGATTTCGACGCGGTGCTGCGGCGGATCCGGCTGATCCCGGGGATAACGGGGAGCGAGACCAGTCTGCTGCTGGCGACGCCGAGGACGACGCGGGCGAGGCTGGCTTAGCCCGGCAGGGTATTGGTCAACGGCTGGTCGTGGCCGCCACTTTGCGAAGCTGGCCAAGGCTCGACGCGAGTTTCTGCCCGTCTCGTTTTAGGACCGCCAGTTTGGCTTCGGCTTCGGACCGCTCTAACGCCAGTGTGGTGAGGTCAGGCTGACGCGAGCGGATCGACAGCGAACGAATGAGTAGAATCCATCGGCCGTTATGCTCGACCGTCACCTTGACTGTCCCGTGATACAGCAAGGTCCGGAACGCCTCATGCTTTTCGCGATACTGTGAAAGTTCACCAAGGGCGTGCCGGCCGGCCTCCTCAAACGGGCCGCCGGGGCTGATCGCTGCCGCCAAGTCTTCGAACCTTTGCCCGATGAGGTGACGCAAGCGCACTGCGATCCCGCCCTGTGCCGTGGCGCTCAACGCAAGCAGTGTCTCGGTCACCGCCGTTTCGACCATCGAGAAATGGTGCATACAGGCGCCACGCCAGGAATTGACCTCGCAGAAAGTCGCATCCCAATCAATTGACTGCAGCGATGGTGTTGTTTCGTCGGAGGTAACGGTCATTTATTCTTGATAGCATCAGATAAACAGTCCTGACAGCTTTGCCCCGACCATGGATGACCAAACCGGCGCGTGGCCGGCCTGCCCCGAGGGCGCTGTGCTGCCGGACATCCGCTCGACGCCGCGATTCCACGCTGTGTTGGCGGACGGCGCGGGCGCGGTTGGCATGGTAGAGGCGGCAGACGTCAGGAGTGGACGGCGACGCGCTTCCTTTGCGTCGCGACTTTCCCCTATTCTCCGGGGTATGAGCCGAGCCATAAATCGTGGGAACCAGCGCGATGCTGAAGATAATCGCGGCCGGGGTCGGCCTCGGCCTTGTCGGGTTCCTCGTCGCGATTTTCACCATGGGCGCCGGGCACGGGACGAATGTCCCGGGTTTCATCGTGGTCCCCTGGGTGATGCTGCTGATGATGGCAAACGCTGGCGCCTTGCCCGGGTTGCTCAGCGCCTGCGCCCAATTCACGATCTATGTTGCGCTGATCCGCTTCAGGCCGCTGCTTGTGCTGCCCATCGGGATCCTTCATGGCGTCGCCGCGGTATGGGGAATGGCGCGCAACGGAATCTTGTTCTGAAGGGCCCAAAATGCGAAAAAGCCGCGGCGGACCGCGGCTTTTCGTTTGCTTGATCCCCTAAGGGAAACTGGAGCGGGTGAAGCGATTCGAACGCTCGACCCCAACCTTGGCAAGGTTGTGCTCTACCCCTGAGCTACACCCGCTCACGCGGCTTTGGGCCGCAAGCCGGGCCTATATGGCTGAAGAGCGCGGCGATTGCAACAGGGAAATGACGGGCTTTTTCACCTAGCTCGACAGGGCTAGAAGCTCCGTTGCGGCAGATGCGGGGATTCGTCGGCTTGCCCCGGCGACGGTCTTGTCTCGGTGCGGTGATTGGCCGTAAACGGCGTAGCCGGAGCCGAGACCAAGCGCGACAGAAGTGAGGACCGATGCCGAAGACCGAAGCCGAGCTCAATGCCTTTCTTGCCGACCTCGGCATCGGCGTGTCGACGATCCGCCATCCGCCGCTCTACACGGTCGCCGATTCGCAGGCGCTGCGCGGCGAGATCGCCGGCGGCCACACCAAGAACCTGTTCCTCAAGGACAAGAAGGACAATTTCTTTCTCGTCACCGTGGATGAGGAGGCGGAGGTCGATCTCAAGCAGATCCATCATCTGATCGGCGCCGCCGGCCGCGTCTCGTTCGGCAAGCCGGAAATGCTGATGGAACTGCTCGGCGTCATTCCGGGCGCGGTCACCGTCTTCGGGCTGATCAACGACGGCGAGCGGCGGGTCAAGGTCTTTCTCGACCAGGAGTTGATGAGCCATGCCGTCATCAACGCGCATCCGCTGACCAACGAGGCGACAACTTCGATCGCATCGGCCGATCTCGTCAGATTCGTCGAGGCAACCGGACACGATGCTGTTATCTTGAAAGTCACGTCATGATCGCCACATGGATGGCGAAAACTGACCTCCAGCAAGAATTGTCGCGCCTCCCGCTGGCCGGCGGCGCGACCGGAAGGGCAATGACATGAGCGACAACAATCCATTCGGCAACAGTAGCGGCCAGTATGCCACGACGGTGCAATATGGCGGCGGCGAGCCCAAGCTCTCGCTCGGCGAGGCGCCGGCCGACCTGATCAAGGACACGACGACGGCCAGCTTTGCCGCCGACGTCGTCCAGGAATCGCGCCGCCAGCCGGTGCTGGTCGATTTCTGGGCGCCGTGGTGCGGGCCCTGCAAGCAATTGACGCCGCAGCTCGAAAAGGCGGTCAAGGCCGCCGGCGGCTCGGTCAAGCTGGTCAAGATGAACATCGACGACCACCCCTCGATCGCCGGCCAGCTCGGCATCCAGTCGATCCCGGCGGTCATCGCCTTCAAGAACGGCCAGCCGGTGGACGGCTTCATGGGCGCCATTCCCGAAAGCCAGATCGCCGAGTTCATCAAGAAGGTCGGCGGCAAGAACGGCGCCGGCAACCAGGTGGCGGAGGCGCTGGCGGCGGCGGCGGAAGCGCGCGGCGCCGGTGACGCGCAGACCGCGGCCGACATCTACGACGCCATTCTCGAGCAGGCGCCGGAAACGATCGAGGCGATCGCCGGGCTCGGCGAACTGCTGTTCGAGGCCGGCGACACGGAAGGCGCCGAGGCCATTCTGGCGCGGGCGCCGGAAGACAAGAAGGACGCGCCGCCACTTGCCGCGCTGCGCGCCAGGATCGCGCTCGCCGCGCAGGCCGCCTCGCTCGGCAATCCGGCCGAGTTCGAGCGCCGCCTTGCCGCCAATCCCGGCGACCACCAGGCGCGCTTCGACCTGGCGATGATCCAGAATGCCCGCGGCGAGCGGACGCAAGCCGCCGACAATCTGCTGGCGATCATCAAGGCCGACCGGAGCTGGAACGACGACGGCGCCAAGGCGCAGCTGTTAAAATTCTTCGAAGCCTGGGGCATGACCGACGAGGCGACGCTTGGCGCACGGCGCAAACTGTCGTCGCTGCTGTTTTCCTGAGGCGGTTCGCCGGCTGTTTTTGCCGCATGGGCTTGCGGCCGGATGCGAATGCGCCAGATTAAGCTGCGTTGATTTTTTCAGGTGAGGCCGGCCTGACCTGAATCTCGACACAGCTTGGAGGCACGAGTAGCCTTTGGCGGCGAGGAGGAGATCGCGGCTTTGACACGCTTCAGGCGATCGGAGGGCTGATTGCAGGCGGGAAACGCGCATTACCGGCGTGGCGCCGATCTGCCGGCGACGATCCCGGTGTTTCCGCTTGCCGGCGCGCTGCTGTTGCCGGGCGGGCGCATGCCGCTCAACATTTTCGAGCCGCGCTATCTGCAGATGGTCGACGAGGCGGTCGGCGGCGCGCGGCTGATCGGCATCATCCAGCCCAGCCTCGACGGCGCCCTGCGCGACGACGGCGAGCCGGAACTGTGCAGCGTCGGCTGCGCCGGGCGCATCATCTCGCTGGCCGAGAGCGGCGACGGCCGCTACCTGATCTCGCTGCAAGGCGTCTGCCGCTTCCGCATCACGCATGAGGCTGCCACCAAGACGCCGTTCCGGCAATGCCGGATCGCGCCCTTCCTCGCCGATCTCGACGAAGACCGCGCCGGCGCCGAGGTCGACCGGCCGTCGCTGCTGAAGGCGTTTCGCGCCTATCTGCAGGCCAACGATCTCGAAGCCGACTGGGAGAGCGTCAGCCGCGCCGAGAACGCCATGCTGGTCAACGCGCTGTCGATGATGGCGCCCTATGGGCCGGCCGAGAAACAGGCGCTGCTCGAGGCGGCGGACCTGAAAACGCGCGCCGAAACGCTGATCGCCATCACCGAGATGGCGCTGGCGCGCGAGGGTGAGGATTTTGGCTCGAGCCTCCAGTAGGTGTATCGATATTCAGGTGAGGCCGGCCTGCAAACGGCGGCTTCCTGCGCTTCCGGTGCTCATGTACTTCAAGTACGCTCCGCCCCGGTTCTCGGAAGCCACCATTCTCGACTCGGCCTGACCAGTATCTCAACACACCTTAGGCCCCAGTCGGACAGGGAAAAGTGCAATGGCTGCGGAAGCACGTGACGGACAGAAGGCCAGTGTCGATCCGAAGCTGCTGGAGCTGCTGGCGTGCCCGCTGACCAAGGGTCCGCTGACCTGGGATGCGGAGCGCGGCGAGCTGATCTCGCGCGTGGCCAAACTTGCCTATCCGGTGCGCGACGGCATCCCGATCATGCTGCCCTCGGAGGCGCGGACGATTTCGGCCGAGGACCTGCTGTCGCCGCCGCGGCTGAGCGGGCCGGCGTGAGTGGGTACGGCGATTAGAAAAGAGGGTCGCATCCGGTCGAACCGACCCCCTCTGGCCTGCCGGCCATCTCCCCCTCGAGGGGGGAGATTGGCAGCATCGGCGCTCCGCTCATTCTGCAACGCTGGCGATTGGCGAAAGCCAGGGTGACGTCTGATCTCCCCCCAAGTGGGGGAGATGTCCGGCAGGACAGAGGGGGGCGCTGTCCCGCCGGCATTGAAGGCCTGCACCGTGGCAACGAGCGAAGGCGTAGGCCGCCTACTGAAAATTCCGCCCCCTGGGCATGACGCTTTCCGCCTTGTCCGATAGCACGGCGATGTCCGGCGGGGCGGGCAGAGCCGGGGTCATCTCCTCCAAAAGCATGGTCAGCCACGGCGTCAGGTCCTCGATCTTCTCGGCGACGATGTGGATGACGCCTGATTCCTGCTGCAGCTTGCCGGTGACGCGCACGAAGCGGGCGCCCATGACGATCGGGCGGAAGCGGGTGAAGGTCCTTTCCCAGAAAATGACATTGGCGACGGAGTTCTCGTCCTCCAGCGTCAGGAAGATCGCGTTGCCCTTGCCGGGGCGCTGGCGCACCAGCACGAGGCCGGCGACGGAGACGCGCCTGCCGTCCTTGACGGACGGGAGACGCGCATTGGGGGTGACGCCGGCGCGGTCGAGCCGCTCGCGCAGGAAGGCCACCGGATGCGCCTTCAAGGACAGGCCGAGCGAGCGGTAGTCGTGGATGACATGCTCGCCGAGCGGCATTGTCGGCAGCCTGGTCTCCGGCTCCAGCTCGCGCAGGCGGACCGTCGGCTGGTCGAACAGCGGCAATCTCTCGGCGGCGCTCTTGCCGTCGAGCGCGCGCACCGCCCAAAGCGCGGCGCGGCGGTCGAGGCCGATCGAGCGGAAGGCGTCGGCCTCGGCCAATCGTTCGATCTCGCCGACATCGAGGCCGGAGCGCAGCCAGACGTCGCGCACGGTCTCGTAGCCGGCGCCGCGCCGCTCGACGAACAGCGTCATGCGCTCCTCCGACAGGCCCTTGATCTGGCGGAAGCCGAGGCGGACGGCATGGCCGGTTTCGATCACGCCGCGCATCTCGGCATGGCGGGCAAGCACGCGGCCGGCATCGAAGGCGGTCTGCTCCAGCGTGCAGTCCCAGACGGAGAAGTTGATGTCGACCTCGCGCACCTCGACGCCATGGTCGCGAGCGTCGCGCACGAGCTGCGCCGGCTGATAGAAACCCATCGGCTGCGAATTCAGGATCGCGGCGCAGAAGACATCCGGGTAGAAGGTCTTGAACCAGCAGGAGGCGTAGACCAGCAGCGCGAAGGAGGCGGCATGGCTTTCGGGAAAGCCGTATTCGCCAAAGCCTTCGATCTGCTTGAAGCAGCGCTCGGCGAAGGCCTGCTCGTAGCCCTTGCCGACCATGCCGTCGATCATGCGCTGGCGGTAGTTGCCGATCGTGCCGGTGCGCTTGAAAGTGGCCATGGCGCGGCGCAATTCGTCGGCCTCGCCCGGCCGGAAGCCGCCGGCGACGATGGCGATCTTCATCGCCTGTTCCTGGAACAACGGCACGCCCAGCGTCTTGCCGAGGATCTGCTCCAGCTCCGGCTTGGGATATTCGGCCTGTTCCTTGCCCTGCCGGCGGCGCAGATAGGGGTGCACCATGTCGCCCTGGATCGGACCCGGCCGCACGATCGCCACCTCGATGACCAGGTCATAGAACGCGCGCGGCCTGAGGCGCGGCAGCATCGACATCTGGGCACGCGACTCGATCTGGAAGACGCCGAGCGTGTCGGCGCGGCAGATCATGTCATAGACACGGTGATCCTCCTCCGGAAGCGAAGCCAGCACATAGGGCCGGCCATAGGCGTCCCGGGCGTCCGGATAATGCTGCGTGAGAAGTGTGAAGGCGCGCTTCAGGCAGGTCAGCATGCCGAGTGCCAGCACGTCGACCTTGAGGATCTTCACCGCGTCGAGGTCGTCCTTGTCCCATTCGACCATCTTGCGCTCGTCCATCGCCGTCTTGACGATGGGGACGACCTCGTCGAGCCGGTCCCTGGTGATGACGAAGCCGCCGACATGCTGGGACAGATGCCGGGGAAAGCCCATGATCTCGTTGGCGTGCTCGATCACCTGCCTGGCCAGCGGATCGGTGCGGTCGATACCGCCGGCGGCTGCCTCCTTCTCGCCGAGCTCGGAGGTCGACCAGCCCCAGATCGAGCTGGTCAAGGCGGTGCGGACATCCTCGGACAGGCCCATGGCCTTGGCCACCTCGCGCAGCGCCGAACGGCCGCGATAGCTGATGACGGCGGCGGCGAGCGCGGTGCGCTTGGCGCTGTATTTTTGGTAGATATAGGCGATGACTTCGTCACGCCTTTCATGCTCGAAGTCGACGTCGATGTCGGGCGGCTCGTTACGCTCCTCGGAGATGAAGCGCTCGAATAGCGTGTCGATCCGGTCGGGGCCGACCTCGGTGATGCCGATGCAGAAGCAGACGATGGAATTGGCGGCGGAGCCGCGCCCCTGGCACAGGATATGCTGGCTGCGGGCATATTTGACGATGTCGTAAACGGTGAGGAAGTAGCGCGCATAGTTCAGCCGCTCGATCAGGGCGAGCTCTTCCCCGATGCGTTTCATCACGGCGGCGGGGACGCCGGCTGGATAGCGCGTCGCGGCCCCTTCCTTGGCCAGGCGCTCGAGCTCGGCCTGCGGCCCCAGGCCGGATTCGGTCGGCTCGTCCGGATAATTGTATTCGAGGTCGCTGAGCGAGAAGGTCAGCTCGCCGGCGAAGCGCAGCGTCTCCGCCAGCGCTTGCGGGTGGCGCCGGAAAAGCCTGGCCATTTCCTGCGGCGGCTTCAGATGGCGCTCGGCATTGGCCGCCAGCTCCAGCCCGACCTGGGAAACGGGCGTGTTGAGGCGGATCGCCGTCAGCACGTCCTGCAGCGAGCGGCGACCGGGGCTGTGATAGAGGACGTCGTTGGTCGCCATCAGCGGCACGCCCAGCCGGTCTGCCATCGCCGCCGCCTGCTCGACGCGGAAACGGTCATGGCCGCGATAGTCCGGCGCCACGGCGAGCCGCAGCGCCGCGCCAAAGCGATCCTTAAGCCGGCTAATCATTGCGAGATTGCCATCCGGATCCGACGACAGTTCGGGCAGCACCGCCAGCGACATCAGATCCCCCCATTCGAGAAGGTCGCTCAGCTTCAGCAGCGTCGCCCCCTTCTCGTTCTCGTCGCGCAGATTGGCCTGCGTCAGCATGCGGCACAGATGCCCCCAGCCGGCGCGGTCGCGCGGATAGGCGAGGATGTCGGGCGTGCCGTCGCCGAACACCAGGCGGCAGCCGGGATGATAGGCAAGCGTCTCCACCCTGGCCTGCTGCCAGGCGCGCACGACGCCGGCCACCGTGTTGCGG
Organism: Mesorhizobium sp. M4B.F.Ca.ET.214.01.1.1; assembly: GCF_004791545.1. Taxonomy (NCBI): domain Bacteria; kingdom Pseudomonadati; phylum Pseudomonadota; class Alphaproteobacteria; order Hyphomicrobiales; family Phyllobacteriaceae; genus Mesorhizobium; species Mesorhizobium sp. M4B.F.Ca.ET.214.01.1.1. Next base: position 17,588 of record NZ_SRUX01000019.1, on the reverse strand, counting down.
TCGGCAAGCCCGATCGCGGCGAAGCCGAGGTATTTCGCCGCGACCACCAGTTCCTCCGGCTTGGAGGCGCCGCGCAGGAAGGAGAAGTTCGACTGGATGCCGAATTCGGCATAGGCGGTGGCGGCGAGCCCGTTCATGCGAAGACCCCGTGCATGAACCAGCGCGGCGGCGCCTCCGACGCATCGTAGAGGCCCTGGCGGTAGAGCCAGTAGCGGCGGCCGTCGCTGTCCTCGATGCGGAAATAGTCGCGGGTCGGCGCTTCCTCCTCCCCGGGAAGCCTTCGCCACCATTCCGCGGCGATGCGTTCCGGCCCTTCGGCGCGGGTGACGCGGTAGAGCGCGCGCCGCCAGCGGAAATTCATCGGCGGGCCCTCGGGCATCTCGGTGGCCGGCACCTCGATCGGCTCGGGCGAACGGAACAGGCGGATTGGCCGTTCCGGCGGATAGATGGTCACCGGCGGAACGGCGCGCTCCGGCCGCTTGAGCGGCGCGCGCCTTTGCGGCGCCTCGGAGAAGGGGACAATAGTGACGGCGCGCTCCGGCAAATGGCTCTCGACGGCAACCGGCCGCAGCACCGCGGCCTCGCCGAGCCGCGCGCGGACGCGGTCGGCGAATAAAGCGATATCGGCGTCATCGTCGTTGGCCTCGCCGGTGAGATCGGCCTGCTGCATGTCGAAGGCCGCCGCCGACAGTACCGAGAGGCGTACGAGGTCGAAGCCGTAGCCGGCGTCGATGTCCTGCTCGAGTGCCGCAAGCCGCTCGTGGAACAGCCTGCGGATCAGCGATGGCTCGCGCAGCGGGCGCGAGGTGCCGACGGCGATGCGGCTGACGGCGCCGTCGACGCGGAAGAGCAGCAGAGCGAGCGCCCTCGCGCCCTCGCCACGCCGCTCGAGGTCGCCCTTCAGCGCCGTGGCCAGCCGGCTCACTAGCCGCTCGATGTCGTCGGTCAGCACGACCGGCTCGGCCAGGTGGCGCTCGACCGAAAGCGGCGCCACCGGCAGGCGCGGCGACACCGCCTCGTCGAGGCGGCCGAGCGCCTGGTCGAGGCGCAGCAGCAAAGAGGCGCCGAAGCGGCGGGCAAGCGGGGCGCGGGGCGCCGCCATCACCGCGCCCGCCGTGCGCAGGCCGACGCTTTCGAGGCTGGCGCGCGTTTCCGGCTCGATGCGCAGTGCCGAGAGCGGCAAGGGCGCCAGCAGCGTCTCCTCCTCGCCGCCGGCGACGATGCGGTCGCCGTGAAAATGCGCCGCCGCCCAGGCGGCGCCCGGGGTCGCAGCGAGCCCGGCGCGGACATCGAACCCCTGCTCAAGGAAGCGCGACAGGATCTCGTCCTGCATGGCGCGTTCGCCGCCGAACAGATGGGTGCACCCAGTGACGTCGAGGAACAGGCCGTCGGCGCCGTCGATCGCCACCAAAGGCGTGTAGCGGTCGCACCAGTCGGCGAGGCCTTCGAGCAGGCGGCGGTCGGCCTCTGGATCGGCCTCGACGATGTCGATCGTCGGGTGCATGGCGCGCGCGTCGGCGATGCCCATGCCGCGCTTCAGCCTGAGCGCCTCAGCCCGCTCGTCGAGGGCGGCGATGCGCTGGGCGTTCATGTCGCGGTGGCTGATCACCAGAGGCAGGTGCTGCGACGGCCGGGAACGCCAGGACCGCCCCAGACGCTGGCGCAGGATGCGGTCGGCGGCGAGATGCGGAAACCACAGCGACAGGATTCGTTGCCCGTTCTTCCTGGGTCCTTCTTTCCTCGAAAACATGTTCATCGGGGTTCCACTCCAGTGTGAATTGTTCGGGGAGCGCGGTGCGGCTCTTGCCGATGTTGACGGTGAAGGCGGGACGGCCGATCGAGCCGGCCAGCGGCCCGGCGATCGTCGCGCGGCTTGCCGAGGGCGCGGCCGACACGATGAGGCGCACGGGCGCGGCGGTCGGCTCGGCCTCGCCAGCCTGGCGCAGCAGCAACACCGGCCGGCCGGCGTCCTGGGCGCGGGCGTGCAAACGCCGCGTCGCGGTGAGGTCGAGAGGCCGCGGGCTGCCGCGGATTTCGAGGATGACGGCGGCGAGCGCCGTCATGCGGGCGGCTTCCTCGGCGATCCACAGCGCGTCGAGCAGCCTCGGCGTCTCGGAAAACAGCAATTGCTCGGGCGCGATGCCGAACAGGCTCCGAAGTCCGCCGGCATAGGGGAAGCCGGCCTCGCGGAAGATTTCCGAGGTGCCGACCCACAGCACCGGCAGTCCCGGCTGCCGCGTCAGGATCAGGCCGGCAAGCGACAGCGCAAAGCCGGCGACGGCTCCGGCGTCGCGGGTCTCGAGGCCATGGATCTCGCTCAGCGCCGCCTTCGGCAGGCCGCCGCCGAGGGCGGCGTCGAGCGGCTCGACGCCGGTGCGCAGGAAGGCATCCGGCGCGGCAACGGCAAGGCCCCGCCGAACCACCGTGACATCGGCGATGTCGCGGTCATCAGGCGACGCGCCGGCCGGCGCCGCCAGGCGCTCGGGCAGCGTTCCCTCGATCTTCGCGATCTGGCGGCGCAGGGCAAAAACAGTCTCCCGCGCCACGGCGGTCATCGCCATGACGGTCAACTTTCAGCAGCATTGTTCCTGTTATGTTCCTATAGATTCCAGAGGGTGCCGGAAGAGTCAAGCAGAGTCATTGTGAATTTATTCCTCTGTCATTGTGCGCTTTCGTTTGACGCAATCCGGATGGAAAACCGCTTCACAGTTTTCCTGGAATTGCTTTAGCGCTGGCCACCGAAGGCCAGCCGGGCCGCAAGCCCGGCAAAGACGGTTCCCAGCAACAGCTGCGGGGCCCGCTGAAACCGCGTCCGTCTCGACAATGCCGCGCCGATCCGGCTGGCGGTCAGGATGACCAGGCCGTTGACGACCAGCCCGATCAGGTTGAGCACGGTCGCCAGCACCAGTATCTGCCCCGCCACGGACCCGGCCTGCGGCTGCACGAACTGCGGGAACAGCGCCAGCACGAACAGCGCCATCTTCGGGTTGAGGAGATTGGTCAACAGCCCCTGCCGGACGATGCGTCCTTGCGAGTGGCGTGCAAGGCCGGCGACCGGCGCAAGCGCTGCCCCGTCGGAGCGGAACGCTTTCCAGGCGAGATAGGCCAGATAGGCAGCGCCGGCGTAACGCACGATGTCGTAAGCGATGGGCGCGGCAAGAAACAGTTGCGACAGGCCGAAGGCAGCGGCCAGCGCATGGCAATAGGTGCCGGCGGCGATGCCGACATAGGTCGCCAGGCCAGCCGCGCGCCCCTGGCTGGCGCTGCGGGAAGCGATCAACAGCATGTCCGGCCCCGGCGTCGCGGTCAAAGCGAGGCAGGCAATGGCGAAAAGTCCAAGGGTGGAAAGGTCCGGCATGAGGAGCTCCTGATACATGGCCGGAACCGACGGATAGCCGATTCCCCGGCAGCGGCAAAGGATATGCAACGGAATTGCCGCATCATTTGCCTCGACCGGCGCGAAAGCCTATATGCCGGGATCAAAGGACAAAGAATGGCCCGCATCTACAAGACCCGCACCTGGCACGACCAGCTTTCGCCGTCGATGGAGGAAATGGAGTTCCTGGCGCTGGAGACTTACGCTCATTTGCCGGAGGATTTCCGCAAGCTGACCGGCGAGATCGTCATCCAGATCGCCGACTTCCCGACCGACGAGATCATGGACGATCTGTCGCTGGAAACGCCGTTCGACCTGCTCGGCCTGTTCGAGGGGCGCGGCATCGCCGAGCGCTGGAACCCGCAGACCGGCGAGGGCCCGAACCGCATCACGCTCTACCGCCGCGCCATCCTCGACTACTGGGCCGAGAACGAGGAGACGCTGGGAGACATCGTCACCCATGTGCTGATCCACGAGATCGGCCACCATTTCGGCCTGTCGGACGACGACATGGAGCGGATCGAGGAAGCGGCGGAGCAGACGGCCTAGAGCCTTTTCGCGAAATCGCATCGCGCCTTTCCTCTCCCCCGTCGATCGGGGGAGGAGGTGTCGAGCGAAGCTCGACGGAGTGGGGGTCGACATGGCTCGGGCGTTGTTATTCAAGCCAGGGCGGTGTCTCGCCTCGACTGAGGCGCTGTGGTGAATTGGCGGCGCCGCCGCATTTTGAGGACCGGCTTCCCCCACTCCGTCGCTGCTTCGCAGCGCCACCTCTCCCCCCTCCGGAGGGAGAGGAAGGGTGCCAGCTGAAATTCCGCGTCTACCAATCGCTCAGCTTGGTGTCGGGCGTGTAGTCGTGGCCCTCGACATCCTTCACCACGGCCTGACCGCAGCGCATCGACTTGGTCTTCTTGTCATAGGCGTAGGTCGGCGAGCCGAACAGGTGCCAGCCCTTGTTCAGCGCCGCCGTCACCTTGTGGCAGAAGCTGGAATCGTCGGGAGCGGACAGGAAGCGGTAGAGTTTCATGGTTCGTCTCTGTGGTGGGTGATTTCGTTTAGGACCATCATGCGCCGATGGCGGCGGCCTTCGCCAGCAGTTTCTCGGCCTGGGCGAGATGCAGCCGCTCGACCATCTTGCCATCGAGCGCGATGACGCCCTTGCCGGCATTTTCGGGAAGCCCGAAGGCCGCCTTCACCGCGCGCGCCTGCGCAAGAGCCTCGGGCGCCGGCGCGAAGGCGCGGTTCGCCGCCTCGATCTGCGCCGGATGGATCAGCGACTTGCCGTCGAAGCCCATGGCGGCTGCTTCCACGCATTCACGGGCAAAGCCATCGGCATCGCGAAAATCATTGAAGACGCCGTCGAGCACATCGAGACCGCCGGCACGCGCGGCCAGCACCAGCTGCATCAGCCAGGGCATGAGATAGCGCCGGTCCGGCGTTGCCAGGACGCCGGTCTCCTTGACCAGATCGTTCGTTCCGGCAACGAAACAAGTAAACCGCGAGGCCGGGTCGCGGCCGAGTTCGGCAAGCGCGCCGATGTTGAGCAGGGCCTTCGGCGTCTCCACCATCGCCCATAGTTTCACCGTGTCCGGCGCGAAATTATCGTCGAGCAGGTCGCCGGCCTCCAGCACCTCGCGCGGCGTGACGACCTTGGACAAAAGGATGCCGTCGGCCTCGCCTTTCGCCGCCGCCAGCACGTCGTCGATGCCCCATTCGGTTCCCAGCGCGTTGACGCGCACGATCATCTCGCAGCGCCGGTTTGGACGTTCGGTCAGGATGCCCGCCAGTTTTTCGCGGACCGCGACCTTATCGGCGGGCGGCACGGCGTCTTCCAGGTCGATGATCACGGCATCGCAGGCAAGCGTCGCGAGCTTGGCCAGCGCCCTGTCATTGGAGGCCGGGATGTAGAGCACCGAACGGCGCGGGCGGTAGGTTTGCATCCGGGATCTATGCCGCCTGTGGACAATGGAGGCAAGCCGTGCAGCGCAGCCAATCGTCGGAAGTCGGCGCCGCCCCTCATCGCCCTGCCGGGCACTTCTCCCCGTATAGTGACGGGGAGAAGGGGCTGGCCGCGGCCCCAGCACGCTTCCTGCGACGCGGGTGATTGGCGAAGATCCGCGTGACGACGTCCTTCTCCCCGTGAACGGGGAGAAGATGGCGGCAGGCAGGTGAGGGGCGGCGCCAACGTTCTGAAAGGGCGCGGGGCCAGCGCAATTTGAAGTGATTGGCCTGCACGAAACCTGCACGCAATTGCGGAAAACCTCCTCCAATCCGCCCCGCTCTCTCCTCGCCTGCTTGCGAGACAGGCCGCATGCAGACACGCGAAAATCCCCGTTGGTCCCTGCCTTACCGGCTGCGCAGCGATGGCTGGTGGCTCGCCCCGAAGTCGCGGCCGACCGCGACGCTGTTGCCATTCGTCCCTAGATCGCCGCCGCGCCACGCCCCGGCCAAAGCGAGGAAAACCCGCTCATGACACATCTCCTCGCGCCGGCGCCGAGCTACTGCCGGCGCTTCGGCGTCGCCGTCCTGCTGGTCGCGCTGGCGGACTTTTTCTTCTATGGCCAGCCGGCCGGCATCACGTGGTTCCTGTTCGGCATCGCGCTCGCCGCCGCGGTTGCGGCCCTCAATCCCCTGTCCCTCGCCTCCAACGACCGCTGGCTCTGGATCAGGCCGGCCGCCCTGCTCTGCGCGCTGCTGCCGCTGGTCGAGAATGTCAGTCCGCTCTCGGTCTCGGTCGCGCTGGCGGCAATGGCGGTGTTCGCGCTTTCGCTCGCCGGGCGGCTGCGCTCCAGCGTTGCCCGCATCGCCAGGCAGCTCTTGGCCTTCGTCATCGCCGCGCCGTTCCGCTTCGTGGGCGACTTCCTGCGCTGGCGCAAGGCGGCGCGGCGCCATGGCCGGCGGCGCATCCGGCTGGCGGCGATCGCCGTATGGGCGATGCCGCTCGGCCTCGGCCTCGTCTTCCTCGCCTTGTTCGGCGCCGCCAATCCGGTCATCGAATACTGGTTCTCGCTGATCGACCTTTTTGCACTCCTCAACCTGATCCAGCTGCCGCGGCTGATCTTCTGGCTCGCCGTGCTCGCCGGCGTCTGGGCCTTCCTGCGCCCGCGCCTGCCGCGCTTCCTCCGCCGCCTGCCTCGGCCGGCGCGGCCTGTCCGAGCGGAACCGGCGGTGCCGGCAAGGACGGCAATCGAGGACGTCCTCTTCGGCAAGGCGGCGATCCTGCGCGCGCTGGTGGTGTTCAACCTCCTGTTCGCGATGCAGACCGGGCTCGACGCCACCTATCTGTGGGGCAGGGCGGCGCTGCCGGACGGGCTGACCTATGCCGCTTACGCGCATCGCGGCGCCTATCCGCTGATCGTCACCGCGCTGCTTGCCGCCGGCTTCGTGCTGGCGGCGCTGAGGCCGGGCAGCGAAACCTCCGGGGATCCGCTGATCCGCCGGCTGGTCTACGCCTGGGTGGCGCAGAACATCATACTGGTCATCTCCTCGATGATGAGGCTTGATCTCTATATCGGCATCTATGCGCTGACCTATCTGCGCATTGCCGCCTTCGTCTGGATGGGGCTGGTGGCGGCGGGCCTGGCGCTGATCATCGCCCGCATCGCGCTCGGAAAATCCAGCGAATGGCTGCTCTCCGCCAATCTTCTGACGTTATCGGCGACGCTCTATGCATGCTGCTACGTCAACTTCGCCGCGCTGATCGCCAACTACAATGTCGACCATTCCTACGAGATGACCGGGCAAGGCGTTCCGCTGGACACGCAGTATCTGCGCTCGCTCGGCCCGGGCGCGTTGCCAGCGCTCGACCGGTTCCTCGCGCACCAGGCGAACGCGCCCGCTACCGATGAGCCCTGCCGGCGCGACCTCGCCATCGCGCACGCCGGGGACGAGGCCGCTTACCGCGCCGAACAGAAAAACTGGCGCGCCTGGAGCTTTCGCGACTGGCGGCTCATCCGCACTCTCGACAAAAGAGGCCCGCTCGTGGTTCCTCAGCCTTCGCAACCTTCCGTGCCGGGCCGCTGATCGATGCCGCATCAAATCCTCGTCGCCGACGACGATCCGCATATCCGCGAGATCATCTGCTTCGCGCTGGAAAAGGCGGGCATGAAGACGCAAGGCGTCGCCGACGGCGCGGCCGCCCTGCAGGCGGTCGAGCGCCGCGCGCCCGACCTCGTCGTGCTCGACATCGGCATGCCGGAGATGGATGGGCTGGAAGTGTGCCGGCGGCTCAGGCAGACATCCGATGTGCCGGTGCTGTTTCTGTCGGCGCGTGATGAAGAGATCGACCGCATCCTCGGGCTCGAAATGGGCGGCGACGACTACGTGACAAAGCCGTTCAGCCCGCGCGAGCTGGTCGCGCGCGTCAACGTCATCCTGCGGCGCGCCCGCCCGGTTGCGGCCGAGGCCGACGAGCGGCAGTTCGCGCATGGCCGGCTGGTGCTGACGCCGTCCAGCCACGGCGCCAGCTTCGACGGCCAGCCGCTGGCGCTCACCTCGATCGAATTCTCGATCCTGAAAGGGTTCCTCGCGCGCCCCGCGCATGTGCTTGCCCGCGAGGCGGTGATGGCCAATGCCTATGCCGCCAACATCCATGTCTCGGAACGCACCGTCGACAGCCATATCCGCAACATCCGCGCCAAGCTGGCGGCGGCCGGCTGCACCGACGCGATCGAGACCGTGCACGGCGTCGGCTTCCGGCTCGGCCGATGCGGCGGCTGAATTCCCGGGAGTGGACAGGCAAGAAATGGCGGCCGCGCCTGGCCACGGTGGTGGTCGCCATCCTGATCGTGGTGATGGCGCTGCCGCTGGTCGGCCTGTTCTTCTTCCGCCTCTACGAGAACCAGCTGATCCGCCAGACCGAGGCGGAACTGATCGCGCAAGGTGCGGTGCTGGCCGCCATCTATGCCGAGGATGTTCGCGCGGCGGGGATCGCGCCGGACAAGCTTGGCGCGCCGGTGGCAGTCGACGCCGAGCGGAGCGCCAGCACGAACGAGCCGTACCAGCCGCTCGAGCCGCGCCTCGACCTTGCCTCCGACACTGTGCTGCCGACGCGGCCCGCCCCGGTCGCGGCAATCGCCGATCCGGCCTTCGCGGCAATCGGCGCGGGGCTTTCCGGCATCCTCGCGGAAACGCAGAAGACGACGCTGGCCGGCTTCCGGCTGCTCGATCCAAGAGGCGTGGTCATCGCCGGGCGCGAGGAGATCGGGCAGTCGCTGGCCGATGTCGCGGAGGTGCGCGCAGCACTTGCCGGCCGCTACGCCAGCGCGCTCAGGCTGAGGATCCCCAACCAGCCGGCGCCGCCGCTCTATTCGGTCAGCCGCGGCACCAGGGTGCGGGTCTTCGTCGCCTTGCCGGTCGCGGTCGAAGGCCGGATCGCCGGCGTGGTCTACCTGTCGCGGACGCCGAACAACATAGTCAAGCATCTCTATGGCGAGCGCGGCAAGGTGACGCTCGCGGCGATCGCGATTGTCGGCGGCACGCTGCTGATCGGGCTGGTCTTCCTGCGCACGGTCAGCCGGCCGATCTACGGGCTGATCGAGCGCACCAAGCGCATCGCCGCCGGCGACCGCGAAGCGATGAAACCGCTCGACCATCACGGCACGCGCGAGATGGCCGAGCTGTCCGCCGCCTTCCTCGACATGGCGCAAAAACTGCAGGCGCGGTCCGACAGCATCCAGACTTTCGCCACCTATGTCTCGCATGAGCTCAAATCGCCGCTGACGGCGATCCAGGGCGCGGCGGAACTGCTGCGCGATTCCGGCGAGGCGATGGACGAGGCCGAGCGGAAGCGGTTTTCCAACAATATCGTCACCGACGCCGGGCGGCTCAATCTGCTGGTCCGCCGCCTGCTCGAGCTGGCGCGCGTCGAAAACCTCGCGCCCAGCGGCGAAAGCACGTCGCTCGATGCGGCGCTGGCGCTGCTGCCCGCGGACACCCGGCTGACGGTCCGCGTCGAGGCCGGCGGCGGGACCGGCCTGCGCATCTCGGCCGAGAACGCGGCGATCGTGCTGGCCAATCTGATCGACAATTCGGGGCGGCATGGCGCCAGCCTGGTCTCGATTTCCGCCGCGAGCGCGGCGGAACGGGCAACCATCGTGGTCAGCGATGACGGCGCCGGCATTTCGCCGAGCAACCGCGGCAAGGTGTTCGAGCCGTTCTTCACGACGCGGCGCGAGACCGGCGGCACCGGCATGGGCCTGGGCATCGTGCTGGCCCTCCTGAAAGCGCATGATGGCACGATCAGGCTGGTTGACAGCGAGCGCGGCACGCGCTTCGAGATCAGCCTGCCGGTGGCGTGAAGGATGCCACTGGGCGGATCGGAGAAAAAAGTGCGCTACGACATCGTCATCATCGGCGGGGCCATCGTCGGGTCCTCGGTCGCCTACTATCTGCGCGAGGAAGGGTTTTCCGGCTCGATCGCGCTGGTCGAGCGCGACCCGCAATTTTCCCATGCGGCGACGACGCTTTCCATGGCCTCGATCCGCCAGCAGTTCTCCATTCCCGAAAACATCCGCCTGTCGCAATTCACGCTGAAACTGTTCCGGCGGCTGAAGGAGACTTTCGGCGCCGATGCCGATATCGGCTTCCGCGAGGGCGGCTATCTCATCCTGGCCGGCGAGGCCGGGCTGCCGATCCTGAAGGCCAATCATGCGGCGCAGATCGCCGAGGGCGCCGACATTCTGCTGGAGGACGCCGAGCAGCTGACGCGCCGCTTCCCCTGGCTGTCGGCCGAAGGCATTTCCGCCGGCGCCTATGGGCGGACCGGCGAGGGCTGGTTCGACGCGCATGCGTTGCTGATGCTGTTCCGCAAGGCGCTGCGCGACAAGAAGATCGATTTCATCACCGCCGATGTCACCGGCATCGCGCGGCAGGGCAATCGCACCACCAGCGTTAGCCTCGACAATGGCGAGACGCTTGCAGCCGGTATCGTCGTCAATGCCGCCGGCCCGAATGCCGGCAAGGTCGCGGCTTTTGCCGGGCTCGAGCTGCCGGTCGAGCCGCGCAAGCGCAATGTCTTCGTCTTCGAGGCGCGCGAGAAATATGTCGACATGCCGCTGCTGGTCGATCCCAGCGGCATCTATGTGCGGCCGGAAGGCTCGGTCTACCTCACCGGCGGCGCCGAACCGGAGGAAGGCGATCATGCTCCCGATCCCGCGGATTTCGACGTCAACTGGCCGCTGTTCGAGGAGGTGATCTGGCCGACGCTGGCGACCCGCATCCCCGCCTTCGAGGCGATCAAGTCGACGCGCGCCTGGGTCGGCCACTACGACTACAACACGCTCGACCAGAACGCGGTGATCGGGCCGCATCCGGAGGTCGGGAACTTCCTCTTCGCCAACGGTTTTTCCGGCCACGGCCTGCAGCAGGCGCCGGCCGTCGGCAAGGCGCTCTCCGAGCTGATCGTGCATGGCGGCTACCGAACGGTGGATTGCTCTGCGTTCGGGTACAGCCGGGTGGCCGAAGGGCGGGCGTTCCGGGAGTTGAATGTGATTTAGTGTTGAAGTTTCTCTTCGACGCTGGCGGGACAGCGCCCCCCTCTGTCCTGCCGGACATCTCCCCCACGAGGGGGAGTGCCATTCCTGCAACGTTGGTGATTGGCGAAAGCCGGCGCGACATCTGATCTCCCCCCATGTGGGGGAGATGCCCGGTAGGGCAGAGGGGGGCGCGAAGGATCACGACGTTTGCTTGGGCTCAACCCTTTGACGGCGGGTGGGCAGAACCCTTGCCGGTCTCAAGCAGGACTTCAGGGTCGCCAGCCGGATCAGCCCTTGCGGGAGAACCAGAAGGCGTCCGGCATGCGCGTCATGCCGATGCGCTCGTAGAAGCCGACAGCGTCCGGCATCGAGATCAGGCTGATCGCCACCGATGGCCCGAGCTGGCGGCGCGCCTCGTCCATCAGGCCCTTGCCGACGCCGAGCCCTTGCGCGGATCGGGAAACGGCAAGCTCGGAAATGTAGCAGACCCAGGCGAAGTCGGTGACGCCGCGCGCGACGCCGATCAGCGGCTTGCCCTCTGTGTCGAGGCGCGCCGTCAGCACCAGGTTGGCGTTGCCGAGCATGGTCGTCAGCCGGGCCTCGTCGTCGACGGGGCGCGTCTCGCCGAGGCCGGATTCCGCCAGCACGCGGCGGAACTCGGCGACGTCGAGCGCCGGCTCGCTGGCATAGAGGACGCGGGATGGTTCGGTCATCGACGCCAGACTGCACCAAGGGGCCAGGATTTCGAAGTCTTTTTTGACCGCCGATCCGCGCACGAACAGTTGCCTTTCATTTGCCGCCGGCTTTGTGTAAACCGTGCGCCAGCAAATCCCCCGCAACGAAAAACGGGCAAAAGCCAATGGACAAATTCACCAAGCTGACCGGCGTCGCGGCGCCGATGCCGATCGTCAACATCGACACCGACATGATCATCCCCAAGGATTATCTGAAGACGATCAAGCGCACCGGGCTCGGCACCGGCCTGTTCGCCGAGATGCGCTACAAGGAAGACGGCTCGGAGAACCCCGACTTCGTGCTCAACAAGCCGGCCTATCGCAAGGCGCAGATCCTGGTCGCCGGCGACAATTTCGGCTGCGGCTCGAGCCGCGAGCACGCGCCGTGGGCGCTGCTCGATTTCGGCATTCGCTGCGTCATTTCGACCTCGTTCGCCGACATCTTCTACAACAACTGCTTCAAGAACGGCATCCTGCCGATCACCGTCAGCCCGGAAGACCTGGACAAGCTGATGGACGACGCCTCGCGCGGCTCCAACGCCACGCTGTCGGTCGATCTCGAGGCCAAGGAAATCCGCGGGCCGGATGGCGGCGTGGTCACGTTCGACCTCGACGACTTCAAGCGTCACTGCCTGCTCAATGGGCTGGACGACATCGGCCTGACCATGGAGAAGGCCGGCGCCATCGCCTCGTTCGAACAGAAGAACGCCGCGCAGCGCCCCTGGGCCTGATCGTCAATATCTGAATGCTTAAGCCCGGCCACGACAGGCCGGGTTCGTGCTGCGGCTGAACGGAGGGACAGTCATGACACGCTCGCTTCTGGCCGGCGCCTGCGCGCTGGCGCTGATCCTGCTGCCGATGGCGGGCGCGCATGCCCAGACCGACCCGGTGCTGGTGCCGGCCGACGATGCGTCCGGCGGCGCCGCCGACCAGGGCGCGTCGAGCACCACCGATGCGGCGCCGGCCGACGACGACAAGCAGGCGCCGATCCCGTTCGAGGGCGGCCAGTTCACCATCACCCAGCAGGAGGAGTATGGCGAGAAGGTGCTGGCCTATGACGGCAAGCAGCTCGCTGACAATTACGACGTCTTCTTCGACAAGATTGTCGAGGTCGGCGGCGTCAAGATCGCACTGTTCGATGTCGGCGATGGCGGCAATCAATGCGGGCCGGCGAGCGTCATCGCCTGGAAGCCGGAAGGCGGCGAGATCCAGACCACCACCGTCGAACAGGACGAATGCGGCGCGCCGCCGGCCGCGGTCTCCGACAGCGCCATCTACTATGTGCCCTTCCTGCTACCGGGAGAGACGAGAGCGGCGCTGCAATGGTCGCCGACCGAAGGGCTGACCACCTCCGGCAACCTCACCTACACGCCGGAATCCGGCACCGACTGGAAGGATGTCGACCCGTCGAAATATGACAACATCATCGACGCCTTCCACAACGAGGCCGTCTACAAGGCGGCGCAGGCGGTGCTCGGCGACACCATGCCCGACATGGCGACCAGCCTGCTGGTCGGCGGCGGCACCGAAAAGACCGCATCCGGCGCCTTCTACGCCACCGGCTGCGTGCCGCACGATTGCGGCGGCAATGACGGCTTCATGGCGGTCGACCCGGTCAAGCACATGGTCTATTTCGCCCGCCGCGGCGACAATGGCGAGCCCGATGCTCGGCCGCCGCTGAAGGATTGGCCGGCGGATATCAAGAAAGCATATGACGACGCGCAGGGGTCGGGGAATTAGGTTCTTGCCAGACGGCGCGTGAGCGCCTTCTGCTTCGCCGCGATCCTTCGCGCCCCCCTCTGTCCTGCCGGACATCTCCCCCACGAGGGGGGAGATTGGCTGTTTCGGCGCCCCGCCCGCCTTGCAACGTTGGTGGTTGGCGAAAGCCAAGGCGACATCTGATCTCCCCCCAAGTGGGGGAGATGGCCGGCAGGCCAGAGGGGGGCGCTGGCCCGCCAGCATCAAAGTTTTGCACCGACAATCGATGCTCCCTGGCTCACGACCGGATCGCCCGTCTGCTTCAGGATAACCGCAACAACTGCGAGGCTCTCCATGCGCACACTCATCTCCACCGGCTCGCCCTTCGAGAAAACCGCCGGCTATTCGCGCGCGGTGGTGCAGGGCGACTGGTGCTTCGTCTCGGGTACCACCGGCTACGACTATGCCACCATGACCATGCCCGACACGGTCGAGGCGCAGACGCGCAATTGCCTCGCCACCATTGCCAAGGCCCTGGCCGACGGCGGCTTCGAGATGGCCGATGTGGTGCGGGCGCATTACTACATCACCGACCAAGCCTATGTTGACGTGGTGTTCCCGATCCTCGGCGAGGCGTTCGGCGAAATCCGGCCGGCGGCGACGATGATCGTCTGCGAGCTCAACAAGCCGGAGATGAAGATCGAGATCGAAGTGACCGCGCTCAGGCGCACGGCCTGATGCAGGTCGCGCCAGACCGGGGCGCCAGCTTGCACAAAGCGAGGATCAGCCGATGGTGAAGGTCAAGCGCATCGTCGCCAACATCGCTACGCAAGACACCGCCGCTGCGCAGCATTTCTATAAGGACGTGCTCGGGCTCGATGTGCTGATGGATCAGGGCTGGATCGTCACCAGCGGCTCGGCCGAGACGATGACGGTGCAGATCAGCTTCATGACCGAGGGCGGCTCCGGCACGCGCCTGATCTGTCGATCGAGGTCGACGACGTCGACGAGGCGCTTGCGGCCATGCGCAAGGCCGGCTTCGCCATCGAATACGGCCCGGCCGACGAGCCCTGGGGCGTGCGGCGCTTCTTTGTGCGCGACCCGTTCGGCCGGCTGGTGAATGTCCTTTCGCACCGGTAGGCGCGCCGCTATTCCAGCTTGGGTTTCTCGCCCCACACAGTGGGCTATGGCATGCACGCATTTCCAAGCGGCTGGTTTTTGCGATAGCGTGCATGGCAGCTTGGCGCATGGATTATCTAATGTAGCGCTGGTCGACCCCCACTCCGTCTCGGCTTCGCCGAGCCACCTCTCCCTCGATCGACGGGGTAGAGGAAAGACGCCAAGCCTTTTGCCGTCAACGCTCGTCCAGCAATGCTCCCTTCCTTTCCCTCCGGAGGGGGGAAAGGTGGCGCTGCGAAGCAGCGACGGGGGAACCACGAGGCAATCAAGGCTCGGCCGATCAGTCACGCCACTCACAGAAGATGCGTGCATTCCCTAGACGTGGGGAGAGGTGGCTCGGCGAAGCCGAGACGGAGCGGGGCAGCACCCTACGAAGACCTCTCCGACCGCTTCTCGGCCACCTCTCCCCCGCCTCTGGCGGGGGCGAGGAACCCAGTTCCTGCAGGGCCGGCAGGTGCAAGGGGCGTCGCGCCTTCTGCATCCCCTTGCGTACGGACCACTTGGCGTTTAGCAAGGCCGCGGTTTCTCCAAACACTATCGGGACGGTTCTCCATGGCTTCGAAAAATCTCCTCCTGCTCGCCGGCGACGGCATCGGCCCCGAGGCCATGGCCGAGGTGAAGAAGCTGATCGCGGCCATGAACGAAAAACTCGGCAGCGGCTTCGTCACCGACGAGGGGCTGGTCGGCGGCTGCGCCTACGACGCGCATGGCGCGGCGATCTCGGATGCCGACATGGCAAAGGCGATGGCGGCGGATGCCGTGCTGTTCGGCGCCGTCGGCGGGCCGAAATGGGACAAGGTGCCTTACGAAGTGCGCCCCGAGGCCGGACTCTTGCGCCTGCGCAAGGACATGGAGCTGTTCGCCAATCTGCGTCCGGCGATCTGCTACCCGGCGCTTGCCGCGTCCTCCTCGCTGAAGCAGGAGGTGGTTGAGGGCCTCGACATCCTGATCGTGCGCGAGCTCACCGGCGGCGTCTATTTCGGCGAGCCGAAGCAGATCATCGATCTCGGCAACGGCCAGAAGCGCGGCATCGACACGCAGGTCTACGACACGTTCGAGATCGAGCGCATCTCCGGCGTCGCCTTCGAGCTGGCCCGCACGCGCAAGAACCACGTCACCTCGATGGAAAAGCGCAACGTCATGAAATCCGGCGTGCTGTGGAACGAGGTGGTCAGCCAGACGCACGCGGCGAAATATTCGGACGTCAAGCTCGACCATATGCTGGCCGACGCCGGCGGCATGCAGCTGGTGCGCTGGCCGAAGCAGTTCGACGTCATCGTCACCGACAATCTGTTCGGCGACATGCTTTCCGACATCGCCGCCATGCTCACCGGCTCGATCGGCATGCTGCCGTCGGCCTCGCTCGGCGCGCCCGACGTCAAGACTAAGAAGCGCAAGGCGCTCTACGAGCCGGTGCACGGCTCGGCGCCCGACATCGCCGGCAAGGGCATCGCCAACCCGATCGCCATGATCGCATCCTTCGCCATGTGCCTGCGCTATTCCTTCGGCATGGTGGCCGAAGCCGACAAGCTCGAAGCGGCGATTGCCGCCGTGCTCGACGACGGCCTGCGCACCAAGGACGTCATGTCCGAAGGCATGACCGAGGTCGGCACGGTGCAAATGGGCGACGCCATCATCGCCAAGTTCCTGGGCTGATCCCATGGCGGTCGACGTCCGCTGGGCGACGACTGAAGACGCGGCGGCGCTCGCCACCATCCTTTGCGAGATGGCGGCGCACTACCGGCAGGCGCAGCTCGACCACGGCCGGGCGCTGGCTGCGGCGCGGCACTGGCTTACCGATGAAAGCCCGGCCTACCCGCATTTCGCGCTGGCTTTCGCCGGCGGCGAGGTTGCCGGCCTGGCTTCGGTGGCGATCGCGCATCCCGGCATCGATCTCGAACGGCTGATGTTCCTGAAGGATCTTTTCGTGCGCGAAGGCGCCCGCAACCAGGGCGCCGGCCGCGCGCTGATCGCGTTTCTCGCCGGTCATTGCCTGAGCCACGGCATCGGCCGCATCGACCTGACCACCGAGGACTGGAACGACGGCGCGCGGCGCTTCTACACGCAGCTCGGTGCCGAGCGCCACGGCCAGAAGATTTTTCTCCGGTTGTCGGGCGAGGCGCTGAAGACGGTCGCTAAATCCTGACGCCCTGCGGCACCGGGCCCCACTGGTTCTCGCGGGTTTGCGTCGGGATCAGCGCGAAGACCAGCGTCGCGAGGCCGCCGATCGTCGGGATGAAGCAGAGGATGGCGAGCCAGCCGGTCAGGCCGATGTCGTGCAGGCGGCGCACGATCAGGCCGATCCAGGGCGGGATCGACGCCAGGATGAACAGGCCGCAAAGGCCGACCGTCATCGCCGGCATTTCCTGTCCGGGCTCGAGATCGCCGACTGCCGCGTCGGCGGCGAGGCCGATGGCGACGACCGCGATGACGCTGATGGTCCAGAACAGGCAGAAGGCCCAGAATTCCTTGCGGCGGGCGCGGTCGGCGAAGTTGAAATAGTTTCGCGTCACCGCCCGCCAGAAATAGTCCCACAGACCGGTGGACTGAGCTGGGCCCGCGTCGGCCGCGCGGCCGAAATGCTGTGCGGCCGCCGGCCTAAGCGCGGCTTGCTGCGGCGGCGCGGCGGCTGGGGCGGTGGCGCCTGGGGAGGCCGAGGCCTGTAGACGGACCGAGTAGACGTTGCGCGCCTGGCCGCGATCCGGCTGGAACTCGACCGCAGCGCCCCTGGCCAGCGAGGTCTCGCGGCGCATGTCCTCGCGCGCGAAGCTGTAGCGGTTGCCGTCGGCCCCGGTTAGGAAACCAAAACCCTGGTCCTCGTCATAGTGCAGAATTTCGCCGCGCATGGCCTTGCCCCCAAAGTTGCGCCTTGCCCAGACTGTTCAAAGTCGACGCGGATCGCAAGAGGCATGCCGGACATGGTGAGCAATCGTTTCAGGTCTGCCTCCCGTTCCTTTGCCTATCCGAGGTGGGCGCCGCCCCTCACCTGCCTGCCGGCATCCTTGTAACTTGTCCCTTGCCGACTCTGCTATTGCAGCAGGTGCGGTGGCGGACGAGAGACCGGAGCATCTTTGGGCCTTGAAGCCCGTGGGAGAGCGAGGGTCTTCGTCCGCCGTTCCATCGACCCCG
>NZ_SRUX01000198.1:0-325 GCF_004791545.1 Mesorhizobium sp. M4B.F.Ca.ET.214.01.1.1 | reverse complement strand
AGGAACTGATCAACAACATCGCCAAGGCGCATGGTGGTTACTCGGTGTTCGCCGGCGTCGGCGAGCGCACCCGCGAAGGCAACGACCTTTACCACGAGTTCATTGAAT
This sequence comes from Mesorhizobium sp. M4B.F.Ca.ET.214.01.1.1, assembly GCF_004791545.1. NCBI lineage: Bacteria > Pseudomonadati > Pseudomonadota > Alphaproteobacteria > Hyphomicrobiales > Phyllobacteriaceae > Mesorhizobium > Mesorhizobium sp. M4B.F.Ca.ET.214.01.1.1. Next base: position 217 of record NZ_SRUX01000198.1, on the reverse strand, counting down.
CCGGCGTCAACAAGAAGGGTGGCGGCGAAGGTTCGAAGGCGGCGCTGGTGTACGGCCAGATGAACGAGCCGCCGGGCGCGCGCGCCCGCGTCGGCCTGACCGGCCTGACGGTCGCCGAATATTTCCGCGACCAGGGCCAGGACGTGCTGTTCTTCGTCGACAACATCTTCCGCTTTACGCAAGCGGGTTCGGAAGTGTCGGCTCTGCTCGGCCGTAT
>NZ_SRUX01000197.1:0-325 GCF_004791545.1 Mesorhizobium sp. M4B.F.Ca.ET.214.01.1.1 | reverse complement strand
GTTTTAATGAAGACGAAACCATCAATTATGAGGCGACGCGTGCGCAGGTGCGCCGCCAGGTAGCCGCCGGCAACAACATCATGTGCGCCGGTACCAACGGCGATTTTACCGCGCTGACGCATGATGAAAAGATCCGGCTGACGGAGGAGGTGGTGGATGAGGTGGCCGGCCGCGCCAGGGTCATCGTGAATGCTGGCATGCCGGCCACCTTCGAAACCCTGCAGCTCGCGAGATCCTTCGACCGTATTGGTGTCGACGGCATCGCCGTCATCACGCCCTTCTTCATCGCCTGTACGCAGGATGGCCTGATCCGCCATTTCTCGAC
>NZ_SRUX01000196.1:0-326 GCF_004791545.1 Mesorhizobium sp. M4B.F.Ca.ET.214.01.1.1 | reverse complement strand
GGAAAAGGCCCTTCGGCAATCCCGTTCCGGTGAGCGACCTCGCCACCGAGATCCTCGACCCGGTGCTGCGCAAGCGGGCAGGCATCTCGATCGGTCTCGTCCAGTCCTGGGAAGAGATTGCTGGCCCGCGCCTGGCCATCCACTCACGGCCCGAAAAGATCCAGTGGCCGCGCCGCTTGCACGAGGACGATCCATTCGAGCCGGCCGTGCTGGTCATCGCTTGCGAAGGCATGGCCGCGCTTCACCTGCAGCACGAGACCGGCGAGATCATCAACCGGGTCAACGCCTTCCTGGGCTTTACCGCGATAGGCCGCATCAGGATCGTC
>NZ_SRUX01000195.1:0-326 GCF_004791545.1 Mesorhizobium sp. M4B.F.Ca.ET.214.01.1.1 | reverse complement strand
CGAATTTGCAGTTGGCGACAAACGACACACGAGTTCGTCGCGGACTTTTAACTCTGCGAAGGCGCGTCTTCGAGCGCTTTGAAACCCTACACCCATCTGCAGGCCATCTGTATCAAGCTTTGGACCAAAACCGTTTCCATCGCTCACGAGCGTTCTCTCTGGGGGTCTCAAGTGGGGCTTGCCCATGGCCACGAATTTTTGGGCGACAGCGGTGCAGAGGCCGCATACCGCTGCCTGCTTGACGTCGCTGACCGTGTCCATGTCCGAAATTTGCCTACAAATTTCGGACGCCCTTGGGCGCGCTAGATTCGCTATGGAAAGCTGGA
>NZ_SRUX01000194.1:0-328 GCF_004791545.1 Mesorhizobium sp. M4B.F.Ca.ET.214.01.1.1 | reverse complement strand
GGCCGATTCCGATCCAGACCATGTAAGCCGCGCCGACGACAAGCAGCGGCAGGAACAGCGACGGCATCCATGCGGCAAGCATGCCGACACCCAGCGCGCCATACAGCGAATGCAAGATGCCGCCGGCGCTCATGCCGACGGCGGCGGAAAGGCCGGTTCTCCTGCCACCTGTCAGCGCGCTTGCCAGCACGAAGAGCATGTCCATGCCCGGCAGGATGATGATGCCGAACAGGACAACAAAGAAAAGCCAGAGATTTTCGACATAAGTCATGTCAGTATCTTTCATACCGGATAGAGGTGCATTCGAGAAACCCCATGTTTCTCAATG
>NZ_SRUX01000193.1:0-328 GCF_004791545.1 Mesorhizobium sp. M4B.F.Ca.ET.214.01.1.1 | reverse complement strand
AGGCTGACCACGGCCCAGCCAAACAGCAGAAAGCCGGCGATGAGGCTCACGCGCCGAAGCCAGAAACGCTGCGCGGTCGAGTTTGCAACAGGAACTGTTGTCAGCGTCTCATCCGGCGTCCTGCTCTCCGCGCCGGCGAGTCCAAACAGCAACCTGACAATTGCGCGGACGACACGCACGGCGATGAAGGCGAGCAGCAAAGTCAGCACGATGCGGCGCAGCAAAGGCGGCCAGTGGAACGCGAGGAACGAGCCGATGGCTGCCAGAGCAAATGTCAGCAAGGCAGCGACCTCGGACAGGGCTGCCTGTCCGGGATAAATTGTTGAGT
>NZ_SRUX01000192.1:0-329 GCF_004791545.1 Mesorhizobium sp. M4B.F.Ca.ET.214.01.1.1 | reverse complement strand
CATTCAGATACCCCCGACCCTGATCGTTGACTGACGCCTGATGGTCGTCCCTGGCATGGCTATGCCCGGGAACAGATTCCAGATCGGCAGGTTGCGGGCATCGTACGAGATGGACACCACGAACTGGCTTCCGTCGGCAACGCTGTCATTGGCCTGGTAGGTCAGTTTGCTGGCGTCCACGAAGGGGTAACCGCCGGCGTTGTTGGCGAGGTAGCTGGCCACGAGCGTCTGGCGCTCGGTCTGGTTCACCCCGGCGATAGCCGTCCGGGCGGCGTCGGCTGCAATTTGCTGTATCGAATTGGCGGCGCCAAAATAGATGCCGTACGCAA
>NZ_SRUX01000191.1:0-329 GCF_004791545.1 Mesorhizobium sp. M4B.F.Ca.ET.214.01.1.1 | reverse complement strand
CCTTGTGGTAAGCGTGGCCGGCGACCACGTATTGGCCGACGACTAGGTACTGAACGACGACGGGCGGAGGATGACCATGCTGAAGCTGCATGAAAAATCCGGCGAAGACACGATTGCGCTGATGGCCGATATCGGCCGCCGCGCCCGTGCAGCCGCCCGACCGTTGGCCGTTGCTTCGATCAAGGCCAAGAATGCCGCGCTCGTCGCCATGGCCGATGCCGTTTTGCGCAATGAGCAGCCGCTCCTCGACGCCAACGCCATCGATATGTCGAATGGCGAGCAGGCCGGGCCGTCCGGTCCCCTCATCGACCGGCTGAAACTCCCACCGT
>NZ_SRUX01000190.1:0-329 GCF_004791545.1 Mesorhizobium sp. M4B.F.Ca.ET.214.01.1.1 | reverse complement strand
GTGCCTGTTCGCAATGCGCGTCGAGGTCTTGCTGCAGGGGGATGTAGACGGCTTGCGTGTTCTTGCCGCCGACCGAGGCGGGGCTGGCGGCATGGTCGGCCCACTCGGAATCGACGATGATATAGCCGTCGCCAAAACGCATTTCGGCATGGACAAGCCGGCCATCGGCGTCGCTTACCAGCATGCTCGGCTCGAAGCCGAAGGCGGCCTTTAGCCAGGCCAGCGCCGCGCGCGGATCGCGATAGAAGACGCCTGAACCGAGGACCGCGTGCTTGAACGGATCGTCGACCGGCGCTGGCGACAATATCAGGCCTGTTCGGCGCGGGCGG
>NZ_SRUX01000189.1:0-329 GCF_004791545.1 Mesorhizobium sp. M4B.F.Ca.ET.214.01.1.1 | reverse complement strand
CGGCGGGTTTGCTGCCGAGGTTGAAGGCGCAGACGATCCGCTCATTGCCCTCGCGGCGCGTGAAGGCGACGGTGTCGCCATCGCTTGCGATGAAGTCGATATCGCCCTTGGCCAGCGCCGGGTGCTGGCGACGGAAAGCGAGGAAGCGGCGGTAGTGCTCGAGCAATGAGCTTGCGTCGCCCTGCTGCACGTTGACGGCCAGCGATAGGTGCTTGCCCGGCACCGGCAGCCAGGGTTTCGCGGCCGAGAAGCCGCCATTCTTGGCAGCCGCTTCCCACACCATCGGCGTGCGGCAGCCGTCGCGGCCCTTGAATTCCGGCCAGAAGCGG
>NZ_SRUX01000018.1:0-170965 GCF_004791545.1 Mesorhizobium sp. M4B.F.Ca.ET.214.01.1.1 | reverse complement strand
CGGGGTCGATGGAACGGCGGACGATGACCCTCGCTCTCCCACGGGCTTCAAGGCCCAAAGATGCTCCGGTCTCTCGTCCGCCACCGCACCTGCTGCAATAGCAGAGTCGGCAAGGGACAAGTTACAAGGATGCCGGCAGGCAGGTGAGGGGCGGCGCCAGCGCTCGGGAGCGCGATCGGACGAGCTCGGAAGCCTAAGGCCCTGTTTCCGTTTCCAACGAAACAGCGAGACGCCAAGACAATGCTCAATAACCGGCTTTGATCTTCTCGAACTCGGCGATCATCTTGAGCTTGAGCGCGGAAGGCACCGGCGACTGGAACAGCGTCTTGTCGACGAATTTCTGCACGTCGTCGTAGCCCTTTTCCTTCAGGACGGCCTGGTCGACGCCGGCCATGCCCTTGGCATTGGCCTGACCGTAGCCCCAGTCCTTGACCAGCACTTTGGCGACGTCCGGATCGTTGATCGCATTGAGATAGTCATAGGCTTTGTCGACATTGTCCGGCGCATCCTTGAACAGGACATAGCCGCACACCCAGGTCGAGATGCCTTCGGCGGTATCCTTCTTGGATTTGATCGGCGCGCCGGCCGCGACCGACTGCACCGTCGCATCGTTCCATGCCCAGGCGAGATCGACCTCGCCGCCGCTCAGGAGCTGCACGATGTCGGTGGTGTCGGTCCAGTAGGAGCGGATATTCTTGTGCACCTGGCGCAGGAAGTCGGACGCCTGCTTGAACTGGTCGTCCGTCATCATGGTCCAGTCCTTGAGCCCGATGGCAAGGCTCGCCAGCGCATAGGCGTCGTCGACATTGTCGCCGATCGAGACCTTGCCCTTGAACTTCGGATCGGCGAAGGCCTTCAGCGACTGCACGTCCTTCTCGTCGACCTTGTCGGAATTGTAGGTGAGCTGGGTGTTGCCCCAGTCCCACGGCATGAACCAGGCCTTGCCGTCGGCGGTGGTGGCGAGATCCTTCATCGCCATGATGCCGGGATTGAGGTCCTTCCAGCCCGTGATCTTCGACGTATCGAGCGGCTGCAGCAGGCCGGCCTCGCGCCACTTCACCACGCTTTGCGAACAGGGGTGGCCAAGATCGGACTTGAAGCCGGAGCGCACCTTTTCGAAGGCCTCGTCCTCGTCGCCGAAGAAGGCGAAGGTCGGCGAATCGCCGTTCTTCTCGACATATTTCGAATGGAAGGTCGGGTCCTCGTAACCCGACCAGTCGAAGACGATCAGGTCCTTGTCGGCGGCAACCGCCAGCGCCGCCGCGGAAGCGGCGAGCACACCGGTCAGTGCCAGGGTCAGCGTCAGGCGTCGGCTCAGGGTTCTCATTGCTGTTCCATCCTCCTTGTCGTTTCCGCCGGCTCGGTCGGCCGGCTTTTTTCTCACTGGTAGTGTCTGGGAAAGGCCGCCGCCAGGAACGCATTCGCCGCCTGCAGCGCGGTCTCGCGGGTGGTGTCCTCTGTCCCCATCATCAGCCGCAGCCACAGTCCCTCGAGCATGGCGCTGAGCGCCAGCGCTATGACCGGGGGATCATAAGTGTAGCCACCGCTCTCCTTGAGCGTCGCACAGAGATCGATGAAGACCTGCTGGTAGTAATTGTCGCGCGAACTGCTGAGCGCCTGGTAGGTCGGCCGCGACTTGGCCTCGCCCCAGAAGGCCAGCCATGCCGCGAGCTTTCGCTTGTTGCAGATCGAGCGGTCGAAGTCGGCCCACACCAGCAGTTGCAGCTGCCTTGCAGGATCATCGCCAGCCTTCTGCAGGGCCGCGCGCCAATGCGCCGAATACTCGTCATACATGTGCTGCAGCGTGGCGATCAGCAGCTTTTCCTTGCTCTCGAAATGGAAGTTGACGATGCCGCGCGACAGGCCGGCGCCGTCGGCGACATCGGCCATCGTCGTCTCCGCGTAGCCGCGCTTGGCGAGCGAATCGATCGTCGCCTCGATCAGTTGCAGCTGCCTGACCTCCTTCGAGGCCTTGCGGCCGCGCTTTTCGGCGTCGCCCTTTGGTGACGGTTCGGGGACAACATCGCTGGCCTCTGCAGTCTTCATGAGCGTCACGGCCTCCAGCATCGCCGGCTATCCAACCGGCTTCCAACCGCGCAGATGAGTGGGACGGTGCTCACCACTGTCAAGCACCTTCTGCATCGCCTCCCAGGTATGGATGTTCTTGTCGACATAGGCGGCACCCACCACGGCGGCGACAGGCCAATATAGCGGCCCCTTGAGCCGCGCCAGCTCTTCGCGCGCCACGTCGCGATACCAGGGATTGCGGTCGCGCACGGCGACGTCGGCAAAGCCCGCCCGGCGCATCGCCTGCGCATAGCGCGCCGGCGAGGCCATGGTGAAGGACAGGCCTTCGGCCGCGACATAGGCCTTCATGTCCGGCGACGGCTCGCCGTCGTGCGCAATCATCCAGTTCGACGCGGCGAAGACGCCACCCGGCTTCAGCACGCGAAAGATCTCGGCGAACAGCGCGTCCTTGTCGGGCACGTGCAGCAGCGCATCCTTGGAGAAGACGACATCGAAGGATGCGTCAGCGAAGGGAAGCGGACCGGGCGGCGCCTGGACGAAGCTGACGCGCTCGCCGACAGCTCTCGCGGCCGCCCGTTGCCTCGCGGCCTCGATGACGGGCCCTTCGACATCGAAGCCGGTCGCATGTGCCGCGCCGTGACGCTTGACCAGATGCAGCGTGATCCCGCCGGCGCCGCAGCCGATGTCGAGGACCGTCTTGCCCTCCAGCGACAGGCCTTCGACCACCCGGTCGACCTCTTCGGGTCCGCCCGGCGACAGATAGCCCTCGCCCCAGAGCGCCTCCAGGAAGCGAATGGCGGTGTCGTCGTACTCCGGCTCGGCGTCCGCCGTTTCGATCATCGGATCTCAACCCAAGATTTCGAAAGTGGCCAGTTCCAATTGCCCGCAAAGCCTAGCGCATAAACAGGAAAACGCAACACCATTTGTTGAACATTCATTCAAAATAGCTGGACAGAAATCCGTGATCCGTGCCAAATTCGACGCATCGGGGAACAGACCACACAAAAAGAAGGGCAGCCGGATGGAGGTTGAGCGCACATGAAGGCGTGGGATGCGATCGTCATCGGCGGCGGCCACAACGGCCTGGTCAATGCCTGTTACCTGCAGCGCGCCGGACTCGACGTGCTGGTCGTCGAGAAGAACGACTGGGTCGGGGGCGCGGCCACCAGCCGCGAGCTGACGCCGGGCTTCCTCTATTCGAACTGTTCCTACGTCTGTTCGCTGTTTCGGCCCGAGATCATGCGCGACCTGGAGCTGCCGCGCTTCGGCCTGCAGGTGATCTCCTATGACGGCGGCGCGGTGTTCACACGCGACGGCGACTATCTCGCCAACTACCGCGACCACGATGCCCATCGCCGCGAGTTCGCCCGCTTCTCCAGGCGCGACGCCGAGGCCTATGACCGCTATTCGCGCGACGTGACGCGGCAATGCCGCTTCATCCAGCCGCTCTTGATGCGCACCGCGCCCGACCCGACCAGTTTCAAGCCGCGCGACCTCGGCGAATTGCTCTTTCTGGGGAAGAAGTTCGCTGGCCTAACGGCCGAGGAGATGGCGCTGACCTTGCGCTTCTGGACGATGTCGATCTCGGACTTCCTCGACGAGTATTTCGAGACCGACGTCATCAAGGCTAACTTCGCGCTATCCGGCATCATCGGCACCGCGCTCGGGCCGATGTCGCCGGGCACGGCCTACGTGCTGCTGCACCACTATATGGGCGAGGTCGACGGCTCGGTCGGCGCCTGGGGCTATGCGCGCGGCGGCATGGGCGCCGTCACCAAGGCGCTGGCCGCGTCCTTCAGGGCCTCCGGCGGCACCATCCGCACCGGCGCCGAGGTCGATCATGTGCTGGTCAGGAACGGCAGGGCCAAGGGCGTCGTGCTCGCCGGCGGCGAGGAAATCTACGGCAAGCTCGTCATCTCCAACGCCGACGTCAAGCGCACCTTCCTGAAGCTGGTCGAGGAAAGGGAACTGCCCGACATCTTTCTGCGCCGGGTCAGGAACTTCAAGATCCGCGGCTCCTCCGGCAAGGTCAACATCGCGCTGGATTCGCTGCCTGAATTCCCGGCCCTGCCCAAGGATTCGCCGGTCTATCGCGCCGACATGCACTTCACCGATTCCATCGAGCGCATGGAGCGCGCCTATGACGACTGGAAGGCCGGTCGCTGGTCGGCCGACCCCTTCCTCGACATGATGATCCCGACCACGCTCGACCCGACCATGGCGCCGCCGGGAAAACATTTCATGAGCTGCTTCGTGCAATACGCGCCGCCGAAGATTGACGGCCGCGACTGGACCGATGCCGACCGCGACGGCTTCGCCGAAAGCGTGATTGCGCAGATCGCCGCATACTCGCCCGGCTTCCGCGACCGCATCGTTCATATGGAAGTGCGCACGCCGCGCGAGATCGAAGCCGAGGTCGGCCTCACCGAAGGCAACATCTTCCAGGGCGAACTGACCTTCGACCAATTGCTGTTCAACCGCCCGGTGCCTGGCTACGCGCAATACCGCTCGCCTGTGGGCGGGCTCTACATGTGCGGCTCCTCCACCCATCCGGGCGGCGGCGTCATGGGCGCGCCCGGACGCAACGCCGCCGCCGAGATCCTGCGCGATCTTGCCAAGCCAACCTCACATATGAGCCCGGCCCATGACGTCATCTGAAGTGAATTGGGATGCCATCGTCATCGGCGGCGGCCACAACGGCCTCGTCGCCGCCGCCACGCTGGCGAAATCGGGCCGCAAGGTGCTGCTGCTCGAAGCCGGCAGTGATCTCGGCGGCGCCGCCCGCACCGAGGAATTTGCGCCCGGCTTCCGTGTCTCCGCGGTCGCCCACCTGCTCAACCGCCTGCATCCCGATGTGGTGAAGACGCTGGAGCTGGAGCGGCACGGCCTCAAGGTCGAGCGCGCCGATTTCATGCCTTCGGTGGCGCTGTCGAAGGACGGCTCGCTGGTGCTGCACGGCGCCTATGGCGAGGTGCTGACGGGCGCCAGCCCCACCGAGCAATCCGCCTGGAAGGAACTGCGCGCGCAGCTGCTGCGATATGCCGGCGTGCTGAAGCCCTTCCTATCGCGCCGGCCGCCGGATCTTGCCGGCATGTCGATCGCCGAGATGACCGGCCTCGGCCAGACCGCGCTGGCGCTGAAGCGGCTCGGCAAGGAGGACATGCGCGACTTCCTGCGCGTGCTTTTGATGAATGTTTACGACCTGCTCGACGAGCAGCTTTCGGACGACAGGCTGAAGGGCCTGCTCGCTTTCGACGCGACGCTCGGCTCCCATCTCGGGCCGCGCTCGCCGACCTCGCTGCTCGGTCTCTATTACCGGCTGGCCGGCGAGATCGGCGGCCTTGCCGGCGCGCAGATGCTGCCGAAAGGCGGCATGGGCGCCGTCGTCACCGCCATCCGCGCGGCGGCCGAGCAGGCTGGCGTCTCGATCCGCCCGGCATCGCCGGTCGCCAAGGTCGTCGTCGAGAAGGGCCGCGCCATCGGCGTCGTCACGCAAGGCGGCGAGACGCTGCGGGCAAAGACTGTCGTTTCCGCCACCAATCCGGCGACGACCATCCTCGATCTCGTCGGCCCGCGCGAGGTCGACACGGGCTTCGTGCGCAAGGTGAAGAACATCCGCATGAAGGGCGACGCGGCGAAGCTGCATCTGGCGCTCGACCGACCGCCGCAATTTTCCGGCGTCGACGCCGCCGGCCACAAGGGCCGGTTGGTCATCGCGCCCTCGCCCGACCATGTCGAGCGCGCCTTCAACCCGTCGAAATACGGCGAGTTCTCGCCCGAGCCGGTGATGGAGATCACGCTGCCCAGTCTGGCCGATGTTTCGCTGGCACCCTCCGGCGCCTGCGTGCTCTCGGCAGTGGTGCAATATGCGCCCTATGCGCTGAGAGCGGGCTGGGCCGCCGGCAGGCCGCAATTCCTCAAGGCGATCATGGCCCAGCTCGAGACCTACGCGCCCGGCATCGGCGCGACAGTGCGCCATGCCGAGCTTCTGACGCCCGCCGACATCGAGGCGCGCTACCGCATGCCCGGCGGCCACTGGCACCATGGCGAATTGCAGGCCGACCAGATGCTGATGTCGAGGCCGGTCTCCGGCTGGTCGGGCTACGACACCCCGCTCGAAGGACTGTTCCTCGCCGGCGCCGGCTCGCACCCGGGCGGCGGCATTTCCGGCGCGCCCGGCCTCAACGCCGCGCGCCGCATCATCGCGATGAGGGCATGAGCATGGCGCAAGCAACCAGGAAGAAGCCCATCGCAAGCGAGGTGGACACCGCCCTCGAAGCCCGCCTCGCGGCGCAACCGCATTTCCGCACGCTGCGGCTCGGCACACCCTTCCAGCCGCGCATCGACGCGCTGGGCTTGAAGCAGGACTGGTACAGCTGGGCCGGCTATCGCGCCCCGCACTCATTGTGGGACGAGGAACTCGAATATTTCGCCATCCGCAGCCAGGCGGCCCTCTTCGACATCTCGCCGATGACGAAGTACCGCATCGAGGGGCCGGGCGCCGAAGCCTATCTCGACCGCGTCACGCTGCGCGACGTGACCAGGCTGCAGCCCGGCCGCGTCCACTACACCGCCTGGTGCGACGATGACGGCTTCGTGCTCGACGACGGCACCCTGTTCCGGCTGTCGCCGACGCGCTTCCGCCTCTGCTCGCAGGAGCGGCATCTGCCCTGGCTGCTGGACAGCGCGATCGGCTATGAAGTGAGCATCGAAGAAGAGACCGAAGCGGTCGCCGGGCTTGCGCTGCAAGGCCCGACCTCCTTCGCCATCCTCCGCGACGCCGGCTTCGCCGGCGTCGAAAGGCTGAAGGTTTTCGACCTCGCCGAATTCGCGCATGACGGCGCCACCGTGACGATCTCGCGCACCGGCTTCACCGGCGATCTCGGCTACGAGCTGTTCGTGCCGGCGGACAAGGCGCTCAGCCTCTGGGACCGGCTGATGATGGCAGGCGAGCTGCGGGGCATCCGCGCCATCGGCTACACGGCGCTGAATCGCGCTCGTCTCGAAGCCGGCCTGATCGTCGCCAATGCCGACTTCACCACCTCCGAGCATGCCATCCGCGCCGACCGCCTGCGCATGCCGGACGAGATCGGCCTCGGCTTCCTGGTCGATCCCGAGAAGGGGCACTTCAACGGCCGACGTGCCATTTTCGAAGCGCGGACGAAGAAGAAGCTGCGCCACGTGCTGGTCGGGCTTGAGATCGAGGGCAACATCCCGGCCGAGCATGCCATCGTCTACTATCGCAAAAGCCAGGAGGTCGGGCTGGTCAGCGCCGCCATGTGGTCGCCGATGGCCAAGCGCAACATCGCCATTGCGTCTTTGCAACGGCCCTATGGCGATACGATCGTGGACGACCTCTGGGTCGAGATCTACGCCATGCGCGAGCTGCAGTACCAGAAGCTGATGAAGAAGGCGAAGGTGGTGCAAAGGCCCTTCATCAAGCTCGACCGCCGCACCGCCAGCCCGCCCGCGGATTTCTGACATGGCAAGCGAAGCGGAGAATCTGGATGCGGAGGCGGAAGCCGCCGATCAGTGGCAGCTGGTCAACACGCCGCTCGGCGAACCGTGGTCCGGCCGCACCCGCTATGCGGCGGCGATGTTCTTCTTCAAGCGCGGCGAGATGAATGCCGAGACGCTCGAAGTCTACCGCATCTGCGCCCGGCTCGATTCGGAAAATCCGCTGCCGATCATCCGCGACCGCAGCGTCGGCAAGGACTGGCTGAAGCGCATCGGCTTCGAAGAGGGCGCGCTATGCGCTTCGCTACGCTTGCACGCCACGGCTCACAGCCGCGAGCTTGTTGCCGTCCGGATCGCGCACGTAAGCTGCGTAGAAGTCCCGGCTGTAGTGCAATCGCAGGCCGGGCGCACCTTCGCAACTCCCGCCATTGGCAAGGGCTGCAGCATGGAAATCATCCACTTCCTTCCATGATCGCGCTCTGAAAGCGACCATGCTGCCGTTGCCTGTTGTCGCTGCCTGCTTGTCGAACGGCGTTCCGACCCAGAACGCGAGCTCCCGCAAACCGCCTTCCTCGTACGTGCCCCAACCCGCCGACGCGCGATCCCAGTCCGGATCGCCGGTGATGCAACGTTGCATGCCGAGGGGCGCCAAAGCCGCGTCATAGAACGTCGTGGCGCGTTTCAAGTCGTTGGTGCCGAAGTAGACATAGGTAAGCATGGCGCACCATCGGCGTTTACAAAGTAGTGAAGTCGGCCCGCATCACCCTATCGTCTTTTCCAGCACCCTCAACCAGTTGCGATAGGCGATCTTCTCGATCAGCGCTCGCCCAAAACCGCGCGCGGCCAGCGCGTCGATAAGCTTGGGCAGGCCGGCGACATCGCCGATGACGGCCGGGATCATCGCGCCGTCGAAATCGGAGCCGAGCCCGACGCCATCCTCGCCGAGCGCCTGCAGCAGCGAATCGATGTGGCGGACCATGATGTCGAGGCCGGTGTCGGCATTCATCTTGCCGTCCTCGCGCAGAAAGCCGGTGGCGAAGTTCAGGCCGACCATGCCGCCGGTCTCGCGGATCGCGCCGAGCTGCCAGTCGGTCAGGTTGCGCGAATGGCCGCAGATCGCGTGCACGTTGGAGTGGGTCGCGACCAGCGGCGCATCGCTCAAGCCCGCGACATCGCGAAAGCCCTTCTCATTGAGATGCGAGAGGTCGATCATGATCCTGAGCTGATTGCAGGCCTTGACCAGAGCCTTGCCGGCATCGGTGAGGCCGGGCCCGGTGTCGGGCGATGACGGGAAGCGGAACGGCACGCCGTTGCCGAAGGCATTCGGCCGGCTCCAGACGATGCCCAGCGAGCGCAGGCCGGCGGCGTGCAGCACATCGAGCATGGCAAGCTCGGGGTCTATCGCCTCGACGCCTTCGATGTGGAACACCGCCGCGATCGAGCCCTTCGCCATCGCCTCGCGCACGTCGCCGGCGCTGCGGCAGACGGTCAGTGCGCCGGCGCGTTCCAGCCTAAACAGGATCGAGGCCATGCCGATGGTCGAGGTGATCGCCTCGGCGCGCGGCAGCTCCGGCGGCAGCGGCTCGTTGTCGCTCGGCGCCGGCGGCACGGCGCTGCGCTTGGTCTTCTCGATCGGCGGCGGGAAGATCGCGAACATGCCACCGGCAAAGCCGCCCTTCTTCGCCCGTGGCAGATCGATATGGCCGCCCGGCGTGCCGTCGATGAACAGCTTTTCGACATCCGCTTCCTTCGACTGGTAGAGCCTGAGCAGCGTGTCGTTGTGGCCGTCAAAGACGGGGATGAGGTCGGTTGCGGTCATCAGGAGGCCATTGGCTTGAGGTGGCGGGCCGCGGACGGCGAGTGCGTCCGCGGACGATACCTCTACTTAGGCAAGATGGCTAAATCGCGCAAATGCCAGTGGCGTGTTCGCATTTGTGGCTGAGGCGTGTTCTCCTTCTCCCGTTGTGGGAGAAGGGGGAACTTGCTACCGCTTCAGCACGTCGGCCCATTCCGGATGGCGGCGGAACTGGGCGTTGGCGAACGGGCAGAGCGGGATGATCGTCTTGCCGGCCGCGCGCGCGTCCTCGACGGCGCGGGTGACGAGGCGAAGCCCCGCGCCCTGGCCGCGAAACGCGTCAGGCACCTCGGTGTGATCGATGATCAGCTGATGCTCGCCGATTTTGGTGAAGGTCATCTCGGCCTCGGCGCCGCCGGGCCCACGCAGGACATAGCGGCCCTTGGAGCCGCGATCCTCCAGTTCGACCTCGGGCAATTGATCAGCCATTGCTACGCTCCTTCAACCGGCAGGCCGGCAAAGAGCTGCCGCGCCGCCTCGATTTCATTCGGCCGCACTTCGTGCCCGCCATCGTGCCATTCCACAGTGACAGCGGCGCCGTCGGCGCGCAAATAGGCCTCCAGCCGCGAAGTCAAATTGGGCGGGCAGATCGGATCGCGCCTGCCGGCCGTAATCAGCACATGACGGCCGGCGAGGCTGCCTTTCACCTGCGGCTCGAACGGGATCAGCGGATGCATCAGCACCGCCGCGTCGAACAGGCCGGGTTCCGCGAATGCCACCGACGCCAGGATGTTGGCGCCGTTGGAATAGCCGAGCCCAAGCACCGTCGAGGGCTTTGCCGCCTCGACATGCGCCTTGATGAAGGCAGCCATCTTGCCGGTCGCCCGCGCCAGGTCTTCCATGTCGTAGACCCCCTCGCCGGTGCGGCGGAAGAAGCGGGCGGCACCCTGCTCCGACACATCGCCGCGCGGCGACACGATGCTTGCCGAAGGCACCAGCTCGCGTCCCAGCGATACCAGCTGGTTCTCGTCGCCCCCGGTTCCATGAAAGACGAAAAGCAGCGGACTGCCCGGCGAACCGGGCAGCAGCTTGTGAGTGTAGGTATCCTTGCTCATGGCTCAGTCTTCCAGTTTCTGCAGGTGCTGTTCGAGATAGGGCCGCAAATGCTGGTGCTGCGTCGGCAGCTTCAGGGCCTCGCCGAGATGCGCGGTGTCCTCGTCGCGGTCGAAGCCTGGCTCGTTGGTGGCCACCTCGAACAGTACCCCGCCCGGCGTGCGGAAATAGATCGCCCAGAAATAGTCGCGGTCGATCACCGGCGTCACCTGGTAGCCGGTGTCCATCAGCGCCTTGCGCACTTCCAGTTGCCTGGCGCGGTTCTCGACCGCGAAGGCGACATGGTGGACCGAGCCGGCGCCGAGATTGGCAAACGCCGCGCCCGGCAGCGATTCGATGTCGACTATGTCGGCGCCATTGCCGTTCTTGACCGCAAGCCGGCGGACGTTGCCGGACTTGTCGACCTCCTGATAGCCCATGAACTTCAACAGCTCCTCGGTGGCGCCGCCATCCCTCAGGCGAAGCTGCACCGAGTGGAAGCCGCGGATCGCCTCGTCGGCGGGAACGCCGCCCTTCGCCCAGGGTGCGCGGCCGTCGGCCTTGTCTTCGACGAGCGCGAAGCCGTCGCCGTCGGGGCCGGCGAAGGCGAGCCGCTTCTCGCCGAACGTCTCTTCGCGCGACAGGCCCGCGACGCCTTCATCGGCAAGGCGCTTCTCCCAATAGCCGAGCGTGCCTTCCGGCACCGAATAGACCGTCGTGCCGACCTCGCCCACCCCATGCCGGCCCTTGCCGATATTGGGGAACGGGAAATAGGTCATCACCGAACCCGGCGTGCCGACCTCGTCCGCATAGTAGAGATGATAGACGTCGGGCGCGTCGAAATTGACGGTCTTCTTGACCCGGCGCAGGCCGAGCTTTTTGGTGAAGAATTCATTGTTCCGGCGCGCATCGCTGGCCATCGAGGTGACGTGATGCAGGCCCTTGATCTGGTCGAGCATTTTTCTGCTCCTTCCCTTTTGCTGGTGCGGCCCTCGCCGCTGTCCACGCCAATATGAGGATAGGCACGGCCGCGGCAAAGGAGGCAAACACAGAATGGACTGTGCTGTAAAAGTGAACGATATCGCATCATTTGTTCACCAATCAACAGAGATGCGCGGCCTTGCGCGACGGCCTGAATTCGGCTCCATAAGCGGCATGCCGGATGAGGAGACAAACGCTTGGCCAGCATGAGCGAACGCCCCAACATTCTCCTGATCACATGCGACCAGTGGCGCGGCGATTGCCTGTCGGCGGCCGGCCATCCGGTGCTGAAAACACCGAATGCCGATGCACTTGCCGCCGAAGGCGTGCTGTTTCGGCGCCACTTTGGCGGGGCAGCCCCTTGTTCGCCGGCGCGCGCCTGCCTCTACACCGGGCTCTACCAGATGAACAACCGCGTCTGCCGCAACGGCACGCCGCTCGATGCCCGCCACGGCAACATCGCGCTTTCGGCCCGGGCCCTCGGCTACGACCCGACGCTCTTCGGCTATACTGATGTCTCGCTCGACCCGCGCCTGCTTGCGCCCGGCGACCCCAGGCTGAGAACCTATGAGGGGGTCCTGCCCGGCTTCACCGTGCGCCAATTCCTGCCCGAGCATCAGAAGCCTTGGCTGTCCTGGCTGAGCGCCCAGGGCATCGACTCCAGTGCCGGCCATCCTGACGTCCACCGCCCGGTTGGCGAACCGAGCGACCCCGTGACCAATGCGCCACCAATTTACTCGCAGGACCAGACGCCGACGGCTTTCCTGGCCGGCGAGTTCATCCGCTGGCTGGGCGAGCAGGAGCGTGGCGCGCCCTGGTTCGCGCATCTCTCCTTCATCAGCCCGCACCCGCCCTTCATCGTGCCTGAGCCCTACAACGCCATGTATGATCCGGCCGACGGCCCCGCTTTCAGTCGCGCCGGGTACTGGCAGGCCGAGGCGGAAAGCCACCCGTACCTCGCTTACGATCTCGACCGCCGGATGAGGCAGAACTTCCGCCCCGGCGCCGAAGGCAAGGTGCGCGACTGGGGTGAGGACAATATCCGCGCCATCCGCGCCATTTATTACGGCATGATCTCCGAGGTCGACGCGCAACTCGGACGCCTTTGGCAGGCGCTCAAGGCGGCGGGAGCCTGGGACGAGACCGTGATCGTGCTGACCTCCGACCACGCCGAGATGATGGGCGACCATTTCATGCTCGGCAAGGGCGGCTTCTTCGACGGCAGTTACCACATCCCGCTGATCATCCGCGACCCGCGCCTGGGCCATGCGGCCGGCGGCAGCGTCGATTGCTTCAGCGAGGCCGTCGATATCCTGCCGACCCTGCTCGATCTCCTCGGCGAGGATCCGCCACCGCATCTCGACGGCCGCTCACTGAAACCGTTCCTGGAAGGCGCTGCGCCGCGCGATTGGCGCGACGCAGCGCATTGGGAATTCGATTTCCGCTCGGTGGCCGATGGCGAGGCCGAGCGCCACTTCGGCATCGGCTCGCGCCAGTGCAACCTCGCCGTCATCCGTTCGCAAGACTTCAAATATGTGCATTTCGGCGGCGGCCTGTCGCCCCTGCTGTTTGATCTGAAGAAGGATCCCGGGGAGCTGACCAACGTCGCCAACGATCCCGCCTATCTCGCGGTGCGGCTGCAGTTTGCCGAAAGGCTGCTGGCCTGGCGGGCGGAGCATCTCGACCAGTCGCTGGCGCTGGCGGAGCTGACGGAGAATGGCGTGGCTGGATATGTGAGTAGGCAGTAGGCAGTAGAAAGCTCATTTCCCTACTGCCTACTGCCTACTGCCTACTGCCACCCAACTCCTATTGCCTACTGCACCTTCATCCTCTGCTGGTCACGCTTCTCGGCGTAGCTGCCCTTGTCGTAGGCCGCCTGCGCTTCAAGCTGTTCCTTGGTGAAGGTGGTGTAGAGATATTTCTTGCCGTCCTTGTCGGTCATGAATTTGAGGTTGTCCATGCCGACAGCGACTTCCTTTTCGCCGATGCCGAGGAAGCCGCCGACATCGACGATCACCGCGTCCGGCTTGTTCTCGGGCGTCAGCACGACGTCACCGATCTCGCCGACCTGGACATCGTTGGCGCCGTAGACGGTCGTCCCTTTCAGGTCGTCACCCCGGATCTCGCCGACCGGCATCTCCGTCAGCGTCGACTTGTCGATCGCCGCGGTCTGCGTCGGGTCGGTGGTCTTGGCTTCAGGGGTTGCCGGCGCTGCCGGGGCCTCGGCCGTCTTTTCGGCCGGCGCCGGAGCGGTTGCGGTTGGAGCGGCGGCCTTTGGCACCTCGGCCGACGCGGTGGTTGCCGGCGCCGGATCATAGGCCTTGCGGTTGAAGTCCGGCTGCGCCTGCAGCTCTTCCTTCGTGGTCTCGGCGACCAGCCAGCGATCACCGTTCTTTTCGGCCCACTTGGCCTTGGCGAAGTCGAAGGCGACGTTCTTCTCGCCTATGCCGAGGAAGCCGCCAACACCGATGACGAGCGCCTCGGCCTTGCCGTCCTTGGTGAGCACGATGTCGTTGACGTCGCCGATGTTCTGCGCGTCGTCGGCGGTGCCGTTGTAGACGGACTCGCCGATGATGTTGGTGGCGAGGTTGCCATCTGCCTTCTTCACCGGCTCAGCCGAAGCGGCATTCATGTCGACAGGCTTCTGCGCACCGGTGCCTTCCGTCGTGGTCGCCGGCGCCTGCGCTGTCGTGTCGGTCTGGGCGGCCGGTGCCGGATCATAGGGCTTCCTGTCGAAGTCCGGCAGCGCCGTCAGGGCTTCCTTGGTGGTCTCCGCGACAAGCCAGCGGTCTCCGTTCTTCTCGACCCATTGCAGCTTGTCATAGTCGAAGGCGACGTCCTTTGCTCCTATGCCAAGGAAACCGCCCACGCCGATGATGGCGGATTTTGCCTTGCCGGTCTCGTCAAAGACGACATCGCTGACCTTGCCGATATCCTGGGCATCGTCGGCGGTGCCGTTATAGACGGATTCGCCAATGATGTTGGTGGCGAGGCTGCCTTCGGCGCGCATCACGGGAACGGCCGGCGCTTCGTTCTGCGTGGCCGGCGCGGGCGTCGTTGCGGTTTGCGCCTGGACGCCGGTTGCTATCAGCGTGGCGAGCGCGGTGGTCGCAAAAAGGGTGCGGATCATAATGCTTCCTCCTCGTGCATGATTTTCGGGCACACCGCAGGGTCGCTGGAAGAGCGGCCGCGGCGCTTCTACAGATTCACAACGTCGTGACCAGATCGTTGTTCCGAAAAAGGCGCTTCCCGCTCCGGACAAGCCCATGAAATTGCTGGCCTGGCTGTCGTGTTTCGGCGGACCCTGGAACCTTTCTCCGGGCATTCCGTTTCAGCCTGCGGCTGAGCCCTGCGGCTCGGTGAGCGAAATGGAGTGGGGCATGCGATTTGCGGCGGTGCTGAACCGGGACGGCGGCACGTTGCGGACCACCGATCTTTCCGGCTTCTGTGACCGGCTGCGCCAGACGCTGGAGGCGGCCGGCCATTCCATCGACGTCGATGTCGTTGCCGGCAAGGACATTGCGGCGGCCTTGCAGAAGGCGGTCCAGCGGCGCGGCATCGACGTCGTACTGGCCGGCGGCGGCGACGGCACCATTTCGACCGCGGCCGGCCTGCTGATGAACCGCAAGACGGCACTGGCCATCCTGCCGGCGGGCACGATGAATCTCTTCGCCCGCGGGCTCGGCGTTCCGCAGACCTTGGATGCGGCGCTGAAATCCTTTGCCGATGGCGAGGTGATAGAAGTCGATATGGCGAGCGCCAATGGCCGGCCTTTCGTGCACCAATTCTCCATCGGCCTGCACGCCAAGATGGTGCAACTTCGCGAGGGCATGGAATTTGGCTCACGCCTCGGCAAGATGCGGGCCTCGGCGCGTGCCGCCTGGGCGACGATCAAAAACCCGCCGGCCTTGAAGGCGACGCTTACCATCGGCGAGGCGGAAATCGTGACCCGAGCCACCGGCATCGGCGTCACCAACAACCTGTTCGGCGAAGGTCACCTGCCCTATGCCGACAATCCCGCCGGCGGCGTGCTCGGCATCTACATCTCGGTGGCGCGCAGGCGCGGCGAACTGGTCAGGGTCTTCTTCGACATGGCGCGCGGCAAATGGCGCGACAGCGCCCATGTCGAAATCCATCAGGCGGAGAGTGCGAGACTGAAAATCCATGCCGCGAGCAGCAAATACCGCGCCGTCATGGATGGTGAGCTGGTCAAGCTCGAACGCGAGACCGAGATCGCAATTCACCCCGGAGCGCTAAAGGTGCTGGTCCCGTCTCGCATCGCACGGGCGGAGGCGGCGTGATGCATAGCGAAACGACATCGGCGCGACCGCTAGCCCTTCGGCCCCTGTTCGGTGGTCGGAGCCTTGATCACTTCGCCGTAAATCTCCGCGACCCCCCAAGCGACGAATGCCAGAAGCAGGCCTGCGACGAGGATCTTGAGCACGTTGACGCCCCAGCGTCCCTGACGGGCTTTCTCCTCGGGGATGATCTTGGTCATGGTCGGCCTCCGTATCGTTTGGCACCGGCCGGCGCGTCTGGCAGAATATGGTCGGGTAACGGTTCCTCGCCGCGAAGGTTCCGGAGCCTGGGGCGTAGGCATTTGTCGGCGCGGCGGCCGCTGGCTGCGGGACGCTGCATTTGGGGGCTTGGTGGATAGCAGGGTTCGCAAAACGCCGGGACTGCCGGCCGACGTCCTTGGCGCCGTGAAGGCGCAGGATCGACTTGCCGTGCTTCACGGTCTGCTTGATACGGCGCCCGATCCTGATTTCGACCGCATCACAGCTCTTGCCGCCACTGTGCTCCAGGCGCCGATCGCGCTGATCACCCTGGTCGACGCCGAGCGCCAGTGGTTCAAGTCGAGCCTTGGCCTCGACGAAACCGAAACCACCGCGGGAATGCCCTTCAGCGCACATGCCATCGCCGCCGGCGACGAGCCGATGGTGGTGACCGACGCGACCCTGGACCCGCGCTTCGCCGCCAGTCCCGCAGTCAGCGGCAAGCATCGGATCCAGTTCTATGCCGGCGTGCCGATGGTCGTGGCGGGCGCCCGTATCGGCACGCTCTGCGTGCTGGACCGCAAGCCGCACGCCTTTCCGTCCGCAGACCAGCTCGGCCAGTTGAAGGCACTGGCCGAACTCGCCGCCAGCCTGTTCACGCTGAAGGACGCCACCCGCAGCGGCGCTATCGCAAAGGAGGCCCTGGCACAGGAGGAAAAGCGTCGCGCCATCGCCCTCGACGCCGCCTCGCTCGCCAGCTGGGCATGGGACATCCGCACCGACATCATCGAATGCGACGTCCTGCTGTCCGAACTTTTCGACCTGCCGCGCTCGAACCGGCTGAAGGCGCGCGACATACTGGCGGCCATCGATCCGCGCGACGTCTATCAGACCGAGACGCGCTTTCGCGACGCGCTGACCGGCAGCGACGACTATTTCGGCGAATACCGGGTGAAGGGCATCTACCCGCCGCGCTGGATCGCCACCCGCGGCCGCGTCATCGAACGTGACAGTGACGGCAAGCCGACGCTGATCTTCGGCGTCAACTACGACATTACCGAGCGCAAGCTCGGCGACGAGCGCCAGCGCCTGTTGCTGCGCGAGCTCAACCACCGCGTCAAGAACACCCTGGCCACGGTGCAGGCGCTGGCCACGCAGACCGTTCGCCACGCCCGCCAGCCGAGCGAATTCCTGGAAGCCTTCGGCGCCAGGCTGCAGGCGCTGGGCGCCGCCCACAATCTCCTGTCCGACCGGGAATGGCGCGGCATCGGCATCCACGAACTGGTGCAGATCGAAGCCAAGCCGTTCGACAGCGCCGCGCAGCCGCGCATGACGATCACCGGAGAAGACCTGCTGCTGACCCCCGACCAGGCAGTGGGACTTGGCCTGATCCTGCATGAGCTGGCGAGCAATGCCCTGCAATACGGCTCGCTGTCGGTCGCCACCGGCAGGGTCGAGCTCGGCTGGAAGACGCAAGGCAGGAAGGGTGCCCATCATCTGGTGCTGACCTGGCGTGAAACCGGCGGCCCGCAGGTGGAGCCGCCGGACCGTCACGGCTTCGGCTCGATCCTGATCCGCCGCAGCCTGGCCAAAATCATTTCCAGCGCGGTGAAGCACGAGTTCCGCCCGGAAGGCGTCTTTGCCGAAATATCGATACCGCTCGAGGACCTGCCGAAATAGCCCAGGGCACGGTGCGTCGGAGCGGATTCACGCTCGCGCTCCGTTCTAGTCCGCATCGTCGGCGTCACGATCCGGTCCGGCATTCTCGCGGTAGATGGCGTAGGCGGCGAGCGCGATCGCCGGGGCGAGAACGGCGCCGAGCCCGCCCTTTCCCTTGAGCAGGACGGGCAGGGCAGCGAGCGCGGCGGTGATGCCGAGCGCCTTCATGTCGGCACTGCGCTGTCGCGCCCGGCGCCGCGCGCGCAGGCCCGCCGACAGCCGGTAAACGATGAGGACCGATCCGGCGATCACCAGGAAGCCGACGCCGAAACCCAGCGAGGCCGCCATCGGGCCATAAAGCCCGGCGATCCAGATGTAGGCCGCGCCGATGAGAAAGCCGACGCCGCACATCGCTGCGAGCGTGACGATGATGTAGACGACCGCCGCGGTCCGCGCGCGGCCGAGGGCCGCCAAGGCCTCGCCGGAGGCGAGAGCCGAAATCAGCGATGCAAGCATTGCCATTGGGTGGGACTAGCGCCGCGCCAGAAGCGCGAACAGGAAGCCGACGCCCGCCGCGATCGCCAGCGAGGTCACCGGCTTTTCGCGCACATTGGCAACGATCTGCGCCTCGATATCCTTGGCATTCCCGCGCAACCCTTCGAAGGCGGCCTCGCCCTGAGCGCGCAGTTGTTCGACGCCCTCGGTGGCCGCCCGCCGCGCCGTTCCGTAGCCGTGCTCGCCGGTCTTGGCCAACTGCTTGGTCAGTTTTTCGATGTCGGCCTTCAGTTGCCTGATGTCGGCTTCGAGGTCCGGACTCGTCCGGCCGTCTGTCGCGTTTTTTCCTGCGGCGGTCGCCATAGCTTAACTCCTTGCGTTTGCTTGCTTTCAACGTCCAACATACGGCAAGGTTCCTCGCCAAAAAAGTGGACTTGGCGAAGCGCTCCGGCGCCGCGGCGCCCTATCCGAACCGCGCCTTCCTGTCTCATCAAAACTTCATCGGCGCTCCGACACAACTTTTTAAATGACAGCTCGCCCGATAGCGCCCATGACTGCCTCTTCAGGAAGACATTATCGCAAGGAGACTTCGCTAGGTGCCATTGCTTGACGGATTGCGGATTCTCGTCCTCGAGGACGAATTCCTGATCGCCGCCGACGTCGAACAGCTGTGCCGCGACTATGGCGCCGGCGAGGTGGTTGTTGCCGGCGACCTTGCGGAGATCGAGCCGGAGCACGTGGCCGCGCAATTCGATGCCGCCATCGTCGACCTGATGCTGAGCGGCACCTCTACCCTCGGCTTCGCCTCGCGGCTGCGCGAATCGGGCCTGCCCTTCATCTTCGCCTCCGGCCACTCCGAGGTGGACGAATTGAAGACGGCCTTTCCGGAGATCCGGCTGGTCAGCAAACCCTTCTCCGGCGAGGACCTCGTCGAAGCGGTGGCGGCGGCCTGCGGCCGCGGACCGCTCGCCTGAGCGAGCAACGCCACGGTTTTTAAGTCCGGAATTCGTCAAACAGGGATAGAGCGGTAGGCGGCCGGACAGTCAGGCGGCGTTCGACCCCGTCACTTGCGCCGAGATCGCGTCCGGGCCGTACTCGTCTTCGCCCGAGATTTTCAGGATCTCCTGCAGCCTGGCGCGGGCGCGGCTGACTCGGCTCTTGATCGTGCCCACGGCACAGCCGCAGATTTCGGCCGCCTCCTCGTAGGAAAAGCCCGACGCACCGATCAGGATGATGGCTTCGCGCTGATCCTCCGGCAACTGTTCGAGTGCGCCGCGAAAGTCCTTGAGGTCGAGTTGGCCGTGCTGGGCCGGATGGACGGCGAGCCTCGCCGTCATGATGCCGTCGCTGTCCTGCACCTCGCGGCCGCGCTTGCGCATCTGCGAGTAGAACTCGTTGCGCAGGATGGTGAACAGCCAGGCCTTGAGATTGGTGCCCGGCTGGAAGCTCTCATGCTTGTCCCAGGCCTTGACCAGCGTTTCCTGCACCAGGTCGTCGGCCTTGTCGGCGTTCTGCGTCAGCGACACGGCAAAGGCGCGCAGACTCGGGATCGAGCCGAGCAGGTCGGTCTTGAAGCTCTGCGAGACGGCCGCCATGCCTCAGTCCTTTTTCCGCGCGGGCTCGGCCTGCTCAAGCTCGCTGAGCAGTTGGGCGAAGCGGTCCGGCACGTGGTCGGAGACCAATTCATCGTAATATTGCTTGAGTTTGCGGCCGATTTCCGAGTTTGGCCCCAAGGGGTCGCCGGAAACAACCCGACGCCGTCCCGCGGCGCCGGCCGAAGTGTCTTTCGTCATGTCCTTCATTTCGCCCTTTATTTCCAGCACCCTGGCCGCCCCTAACATACAACGCAAAGCGGCCCCCTCATCTGGTTGCCCATCCCGATCTCAAACGTCGTCCCCTTATATTAGTTCCATCGCAACCGGAACTTTTTCGGCAAGCCGGCGTTTGGCTCCTCGGGGCTTGCAATCAGCTTGGCCAGCCACCTATGCAATAGCCACCTGATGCAATTGCGTCATCTGAGGGAGACGTCCAACATGAGCCTGTCCGCCACCATCACGCCGCACCTTCCGTTCCTGCGCCGCTTCTCGCGCGCGGTTTCCGGATCGCAGGAGAGCGGCGATGCGCTGGTCGCCGCGATGCTCGAAGCCATCATCGCCGATGTCGATATCTTCCCCCAGGCATCGAACGACCGCATCGCGCTGTACAAGGTTTTCGCGCGGCTCTTCACCTCGATTGCCATTCGCGTTCCGCAGGAACATGCGCAATCGGCATGGGAGCAGCGCGCGGCCGCCAATCTGAACGCGATCGCCCCTCGCCCCCGCCAGGCCTTCCTGCTGGTTGCGGTCGAAGGCTTCAGCGAAGACGAGGCGGCCGAGGTCCTGGATGCCGACGAACAGGAATTCTCCGACCTGCTCGCCCAGGCGAGCAACGAGATTTCCCGCCAGGTGGCGACCGACGTCCTGATCATCGAGGACGAGCCGCTCATCGCCATGGACATCGAGCAGATGGTCGAGAGCCTCGGCCATCGCGTCGTCGGCACCGCGCGCACCCATGCCGAGGCGGTGACGATTTTCGGCAAGACCAGGCCGAAGATGGTGCTGGCCGACATCCAGCTCGCCGACGGCAGCTCAGGCATCGAGGCCGTGAACGAGATCCTATCCTCGACGCCGGTGCCGGTGATCTTCATCACCGCTTTTCCGGAGCGTCTGCTGACCGGCGAGCGGCCGGAACCGGCCTTCCTGGTCACCAAACCGTTCAACCCGGACATGGTCAAGGCGCTGATCAGCCAGGCGCTGTTCTTCGATCGGCAGGCCAAGGCCGCGGCGTAATCCAGGAGCGCCGCGCGCGCCTGGGCCATCCGCCATTCCACTTGAGAATGAAGCTTTCGGCGCGTCTGCGACGGGCGTCGCCGAGAGGCTTGGGAATTCGCGTCTCACCCCCCTTCCAGGGATCGTCTTTTTCGGCAAAGGGTGGAACAAACGCCAACCACCCACGTTTTTACCGCAGCATAGGAAGGAGACGGATCATGCTTTACTGGGCGCTCGTTTTTCTCGTCGTGGCGATCATCGCCGGTGCGCTTGGTTTCGGCGGCATCGCCGGCACCTCCGCCGGCATCGCGCAGATACTATTCTTCATCTTCCTCGCGTTCCTGATCATCTCGCTGGTCGCCGGACTGTTCAGACGGGCGTGACGGCGAGGCTCGACCGAACACTGGAAGCCGCACCCCTCAAACGGTTTCCAGCCACCGCCGGGCGGTATCCTCCAACGAGATGCCGCTCGGCGGACCGCATCTGGATCCTCATTTTCGGGAACCCATTTTGCAGTAAGCCGTTCAGCTTGAGCTCGGTGGCAAGCGATCGATGCGTTCCAAGGCCTCAAACATGAGCGACAGCAGACAGGGCGAAGAGGTCATCGCCCTGCATCCGGCCGAAAGCGGAATGCAGCTTGGCCGGGCGCTGCTTCACGCGCTGCACAATGCCGGCATTTCCGTTCTCTATCAGGACCGCGAGATGAAGACGGTCTGGGCGCGCAACATGCGCGCGCCGTGGGCCACCGACACGGCCGACAGCAACGGCATACTGCCGCCCGCCCAGGCCGAGCGCATCGGCGCCGCCAAACGCGGCGTCATCGCCTCCGGCAAGCCGGAGCGGCTCGAGCTTGGCGTGCCGGGCGAAGACGGCGTGCGCTGGTTCCAGGTCTGGATCGACGCCGACCACGGCGAGGGCGGCGAAGTGCAGGGCATCGTCACCACCATGGTCGAGACCACCGAGCAGAGGCGACGCGAGCAAACGCTGAAGACGCTGCTGCGCGAGGTCAGCCACCGCTCGAAGAACCTGCTCGCCATCATCCAGAGCATCGCCACCCAAACCGGCCGCTATTCCGGTGCATCGGGTGATTTTCTGCCGCGCTTTCGCGGCCGGCTGCAGTCGCTGGCCTCCTCGCAGGATCTGGTCACCTCCTCCAATTGGCGGGGCGCAGCCCTTCACGAGCTCGTCTCCGGCCAGGTTGGCCGCTACGCCGCCGACCCGGAGCGCAGCCTGCGCCTCGAGGGCGAGAACCCCTATCTCAATCCCAACGCCGCCCTGCATATCGGCCTGGCCATGCATGAGCTTGCCGTCAATTCAGTGAGCTATGGCGCCCTGTCGCGGCCGGACGGGCGCGTCGAGTTGACCGCGAGGCTGACGACCGACGCCGGCGGCGAGCCGGCCTTGTCGCTGACATGGTGCGAAGCCATCGGCGCCCGCGACGTCAGTAGCAGCGAGAAGCGTTTCGGCAGCGTCGCCCTGGAACGTGTCGTGCCGGCATCGCTCAACGGCACGGCGACGCTCGAAATCATCGGCGATCGCCTCGAATATCGCCTCGTCATCCCCAAGGGCAATTTTGCCACGGACTGACTTGCTCGGCGCCGCGCCACGGGCGCGCCGGCAAGACCCTTAACCGGCTGTTCACCATAAAGTCCGATGCTGTTCTTCCCAGATGGCGCTGCAACTTGCCAGGGCCTGAGGCCCTCGCCGGTTGCAGCGCGACAGGGAGGGTGGGTCCGTGACGGTTGCCGACATGAACAGGCTGGAGCAGGCCGCTCGCGTCTCGATGAGCGGGTTCCAGGATGCCGAAGCTCCGGCCTCGGCCTCATCCAGCGTCTCCCATCCCCTGCTTCGCCTGGCCGCTGCCGTCATCCTGCTCGCGGCCATCGCGCTGACGCTGGCGATGCAGTTCAGCTGACGTCCCGCCATCTGCTCGCTCCCGCCCGCCAATTATTCGAGGGCGACACCGCTGCCGCAGGAACTTTGCCGGTTTTGCTCCGTTCTTGTGCGAGAGGAATCTCGCCATGGAACATATTGCTGCCTTGCTGCTGGTCATCGGCTGCTCCAACTCCATGACCGAATGCCGTGAATTGTCGGTGCCTGTCAGCGTCTTCGAGACCGCCGAGCAATGCACCGCCGAACGGCCCTTCGCCTTGACCGACGTTCGGGGCCAGGCTCCCCACGTCGTTGCCAAATGCCTCGCCGTCGACCCGGCATTGGAGGACGACTACGACCAGATCGTCTGGAACGTGCGTCCGGACGGCACACTCGACGCGTCCCTGCAGGTCTCCGGCCTCGTCCTGGCCTCCAACGACAGTGCGCGGCCCGAAAAAACCTATCTTGGTCAACAATAAAATCGAGCGGGCAAAGGCCGTTGTTTCATGTTAAATGGCGGTTGTAGCCTCCTAAAGTGAGGACAAAGGAGAGGTGACTCTATGCGGAAGATGATTATTGCCATGGTTGCGGTTGTCGCGGTCAGCGGCTGCAGCACGACCGAGCGGGACGTTGGCGTTGGCGCCGGCGTCGGCGCCGTCGCCGGTGGCCTGATTGGCGGCACCAAGGGCGCGCTCATCGGTGCGGCCGTCGGCGCGGGCTCGGGTCTGCTGGTTCGCAACCTGCGCAATGGCTATTGCCAGTATCGCGACAATCGCGGCCGTCTCTACACGGCTCGCTGCTGATCGCTTCGGACCAGGCGCAATAGGAACGGAGGCCGGCTCGTCCGGTCTCCGTTTGTTTGTGCCGCCTGCACTTGAAGGTTCCTGGTGAGGGGAGCGCCTTTCAGGTCGCCAGCGGGATTCTGATCTCCACCTTCAGCCCCTCGGCGAGAAACTCGCGCTTGATCGTGCCACGCAATTCGCGCGTCACGTTGAGATCTATGAGCTTGGTGCCGAAGCCGGTCTTGGCCGGGGCTTCGAGCTGCTTCTGTCCGGCTTCACGCCAGTTGAGCACCAGCAGCCTGTCGCGGCCGCGCCCCTGCAGCGACCAGTCGACCTTGAGCGCCCCCACGGAATTGCCGGCCTCGCCATATTTCAACGCGTTCGTCGCCAGCTCATGGAAAGTCAGGCCGAGTGCCTGGGTCGTCGTCTCGTCGAGCAGCACCTCCGGTCCGGACAATATGCCAGCGGGAAGCTCCTTGCCGAACACCTGGCCGAGCTCGATGCGCAGCAGATCGCCGAGATCGGCCTTCTGCCAGCGCGAGCGGGTCAGCATGTCCTGCGACGCCGCCATCGCCTGCAGCCGCGCCGCGAAGGACGACGAGAACTCCTTCACGTCGGTGGCGTGCGAAGCCGTCTGGCGCGCGATCGCCAGCACCCTGGTGATCGAGTTCTTGATGCGATGCTTCATCTCCTGCAGCATCAGCTCCTTCTCGAGCAGGCTCTTTTCCGTCGTCTCGTGCAGCAGCGATACCGCGTCATAGGCACGCTCCTGATAGCGCGCCACCAGCGCTATGGCGCCGGCGAGCAACAGTCCGAACAGGCCGAGCATCACCGGAATGGCGCGCGAGGACGGCAGCGAGAAAGCGCTTGTCGGCCGAAACAGCACCGTCCAGGGACGACCGGCGACGACGAGCTTGCGGCTCACCAGCAGCCTCTCGCCGAGGGTCTCGGACGGCGGCGTCTCCGACCGGAACAGAAGATTGCCGGCGTCCACCTTGCCGTCATAGATCTCGGTGTTGACCGGCAGCAGCGGGGCGCGGCTGAGCGCAGTCTGGAACAGGTCCCGGGCGCGGAAGGCCGCATAGAGGAATCCCGCCGTCGACGACCGGCTGGCGTTGATGACCTCGGGCGCGGTTTCGACATTGAGCCGCACGAAGACCAGGAACCCAGGGAAGGTCTGGGTAGCGCCCGTCCCCTGGCCGAGCTGGATCAGGCCGCTTGCATGCTGCTGGTCGTCGGCCATCGCCTTTTCGATCGCCACCCGCCGCGCCGGCTCGGTGAACATGTCGTAGCCGATGCTGGCCTGGTTGGACGGAGCTATCGGTTCGAACATCACGATCGGCGTGCGCCAGGGTTGCGTCGTCGCGGGGTAGACCTGATGCGCGACGCCATGGTCGCGCAGGATATCGCGCTCGACCGCCGCCTCGTCGCCGGCCTTGGCCAGCCGCAGGAAGCCGATGCCGCGCAGCCCGGCGAAATTGTTGTCGACATCGAGCGCGTTGAAGAACGCCTTGAATTCATTGCGTGAAATGTCGCCGTTGCGGGCGTCGAACAGCGCCTGGGTCGAGCGCAGGAGCGAAAGGTGGAGATCGATGCGGCTCTCGATCCGGTTGAGCGCGTCGTCCGCGGTCGCGTCGAACTTGATCCGCGCCGCTTCCTGCGTGGCGAAATAGGCGAACCCCGCCATCGTCAGGCTGATCAGCGCGACGGCGATGAAGGCGAGGATCGGGAAGAACTTTTTCAACTGAGGAAGTGGCCCCTGAACGGTTGGGCACCTTTATGAGCAAGTCCCCGCGGCAACACAATGGCACGGCCAAATCATCATGACGCCTGGCACATCACGTATCGGACATTAGAGCAATTCCAGGAAAAGCGGGAACCGGTTTTCCGTCCGGAATTGAGTGAAAACAAAGAGATAGAGCGGTTCTGCGTTTCCGTGAAACGTTGAACCGCTCTGGCCGGCTTCCAATCCTCAGGCGGCGATCTTCAGCGCCCCCGGTCCGGGAATGGCGCCGGGCGGACATTTGCCAAGGATGATCATGCCGAGCACCTCGTCCTGGGTGACGTCGCTGGTGCGCGCGGTGCCGACCACCTGCCCGTTCTTCATCACGCAGACCCGGTCGGCAAGCTCGAACACGTCGTGGATGTCGTGGCTGATCAGGAAGATGCCGATGCCCTCGGCCTTGAGCTGCTTGACCAGCTCGCCGACCTGCGCCGTCTCCTGCGGCCCGAGCGCGGCCGTCGGCTCGTCCATGATCAGGATGCGGGCGTTGAACAGGATGGCGCGCGCGATCGCCACCGACTGCCGCTGGCCGCCGGAGAGCTTGATCACCGGCTCTTTGAAACGCTGGAAGCGCGGATTGAGCCGGCCCATCACCTTGCGCGCCTCGGCCTCCATGGCGACATCGTCGAGCGTGCCCCAGCCGGTCATCAGCTCGCGGCCGAGGAAGAGATTGGCGGCGGCGTCGACATTGTCGGCGAGCGCCAGCGTCTGGTAGATCGTCTCGATGCCGTATTTCTTGGCGTCGCGCGGATTGGAGATGTGCGCCTCCTCGCCGTTGACGAAGATCTGGCCGGCGTCGCGCTTGTAGGCGCCGGACAGGATCTTGATCAGCGTCGACTTGCCGGCGCCGTTGTGGCCGAGCAGCGCCACCACCTCGCCTGGAAAGAGATCGATCGAGGCATCGTCGACGGCGCGAATGCCGCCGAAGGCGATCGAGATGTTGCGCATGTCGATCAGCGGCGTGCCGGTGGGAGCTGTCTTTTCCATGGTCGCGTCTCCTCCCTGAAGTTCTTGCTCAGACTCGCTTGCGGTAGACGGTATCGAGCCAGACGGCGACGACCAGAACCGCGCCGACGACAATGCTCTGCAGCGGCGAGTCGATGCCGAGCAGCACCATGCCTGACTGCAGCGACTGCATCAGAAGCGCGCCGAGCATGGCCCCCAGCACGGTTCCCGAGCCGCCGGCGAGCGACGTGCCGCCGATGACGGCGGCGGCGATGACCAGGAGCTCGTCCAGCGTGCCCAGCGCGTTGGTCGCGGCGTTGAGGCGCGCCGACGAGATGGCGGCGCTGATCGAGGCCAGCACGCCCATGATCATGAACACCTTCATCGTCACCCAGCGCGTGTTGATGCCGGCGAGCGAGGCCGCCTCCGGATTGCCGCCGATGGCGAACACATAGCGGCCGAAGCGGGTTCGCCGGGTGATGAAGGTCATGACGATGCCGACCGCGACCGCCATCAGCACCGGTATGGCGATGCCGTGGGCGATGAACAGACCGCCTTCGGGAATGGTGATGCCGTTCTGCTGGGCGTACTGGCGCACGATGCCGACCGGCCACGGATAGGAATTGGCGACCGAGACCGCGCCGAGGATGGCGGCGCAGGCGACGACGCCGAGGAAGACTTCCGCCCATACCGGACGCAGCGGGAAATTGAACCGCTTGCGCTGCGAGCGGCCGTTGAGCAGCGCGAAGGCGACCGCCGCGCAGGCGACGACGCCAACGACCCAGCTCGCCGTGGCCCCGATCGAGCCGCGCGGTCCGCCACCCATCAACTGGAAGGTGGCGTCGAGCGGCGCGACCGTGCGGCCGCTGGTGATCATCCAGGCCATGCCGCGCCAGACCAGCAGGCCGCCCAGCGTGACGATGAAAGCCGGCACCTCCATATAGGCGATGATGAAGCCCTGGAAGGCGCCGATCGCCAGGCCAAGCACCACGCCGGCAGCGAGCGCGATGATCCACAGCCAGGGATTTCCGAGCTCGAGACCGATGACCCGGATCAGGAATTCGGCCTGCGCCACGCCCATGATCATGCCGACCACGCCTTCGACGGAGCCGACGGAAAGATCGATATTGCGCATGACGATGACCAGCACCATCCCGGTCGCCATGATGGCTACCGAGGACGTCTGCACCGACAGGTTCCACAGGTTGCGCGGCGTCAGGAAAAGCCCGCCCGACAGGACGTGGATGCCGATCCAGATGACCAGCAGCGCGCCGACCATGCCGAGCATGCGCGTGTCGAGTTCGGTTGCCTTGAGGAAGCGGCCGGCGGCGCTGAGTTCGGCTGCGCGTGCCCGGTCCGCGGCGACCGTGCTTGAGGTCGTATCGGTCATGATTTCCTCCCACCGGTTTGCCGTCTGGCGCGGTTGCCGGAACATGATTCTATTGGCTTTCCCGGCTCACTTGAAGCCGGCAGCCCGTTGCGAAACGTAAGCTTGATGGACGCCGCGGCTCATGGGCCGCGGCGCCTGGTCTTCAAACTGCCTCAGTTGCAGGCAGCGACGGCGCCCGCGGCAACGCCGGCGCAGACTTCGTCCTTCTTGATCCAGCCCGCGTCGATGACGACGTTGAGGTTGTCCTTGGTGATCGCGACCGGCGTCAGGAACAGCGACTTGACGGTGTTGCCGCCCGGCGTGGTGAAGTCCTTTACGCCGGCAATGTCGGTCATCTTCTTGCCGTCGGCGAGAGCCGAGGCGATCTCGGCGGCGTTCTTGCCGAGTTCGCGCGCGTCCTTCCACACCGACACGGTCTGGGTGCCGAGCGCGATGCGGTTCAGCGCGGCGTGGTCGCCGTCCTGGCCCGACACCGGAACGGTCCCGGCGAGGCCCTGCGCCGTCAGCGCGGCGACGACGCCGCCGGCGGTGCCGTCATTGGCCGCCACCACCGCATCGACCTTGTTGTCGTTGGCGGTCAGGAACTGCTCCATGTTCTTCTGCGCGTTGGCGGGCAGCCAGCCGTCGGTATAGGCCTCGCCGACATTCTTGATCTTGCCGCCGTCGATGGCTTCCTTCAGCACTTCCATCGAGCCGGCGAACAGGAAATCGGCGTTCGGATCGGCGCCCGAGCCCTTGATGAAGACATAGTTGCCTTCCGGCTTGACCTTGAACACTTCGCGGGCCTGCATGCGGCCGACTTCCTTGTTGTCGAAGGTCAGGTAGAAGACGTCCTTGTTCTCGATCAGCCGGTCGTAGCCGACGACCGGAATGCCTTCGTCCAGCGCCTTTTGCACCGCCGGCCCGACGGCCGAAGCGTCCTGCGCCAGCACGATCAGGGCATTGGCGCCCTGCGAGATCAGGCTTTCGACGTCGGTCAGCTGCTTGCCCGGATTGGACTGCGCGTCGGCGGAAATATACTTGTCGCCGGCCGCCTCGATGGCCTTCTTCATCGCCGCTTCATCGGTCTTCCAGCGCTCTTCCTGGAAGTTCGACCAGGAAACGCCGATCACCTTGTCCTTCGCCTCGGCGACCGACGCGAGCGTCAACGACAAGGCGACACCCGCCAGCATGGCGGTTGCGAATTTCTTCATTATATCCTCCCTGCGCCATTGCGGCGCGACCCAGACTGGCCCTGAGGCCGGCATAGAGGCTTTTTTTCGAGCCTCGAAAAAAATATGATCCAACGCCGGAGCGCTGTCAACAACGATTCTGATCGATTCTGAGGCCTCGGCGAATTTTTTTCGAGCTCCGGAATAAATAAATGACAGGCTGGCCCGCTTCTGCCACTATTCATACGGTGTCGCCGACGGCCTTCGAAATCAAAAACGGCCGCGACGACCGGGAGGAAGGCAAAGCATGTCGGTTGGAATCCGCCACGACGATCTGCGCCGACGCAACCGGGCGATGGTTATTTCGGCCGTGCGCCGCGCCGGCCAGCCGTCGCGGACCGAGATCGCCGCCACCACCGGCCTCAGCCATTCGACCATCTCGGCGATCTCGTCCGACCTGATCCAGGAAGGCATCCTGACCGAGAGCAAGCCAAACGAGGCTGTTTCGCTGAAGCGCGGCCGTCCGCAGGTCGGGCTTGCCCTCAATCCGGAAGCCACGGCGGTGATGACGGTGGTCCTGTCGCTGAACTTCCTTTCCGTCGCCGTCATCGACTATGCCGGGCAGGTCATTGCCGAGGAGCAGCGCCGCCTCGACACGGCGATCATGCCGCGCGACGAGCTGATCGGCGAATGCGTGGCCATCGTCCGGCGCCGTTTCGAGGATCCCGACCTCGACGTCCGCGGCGTCGCCCGCATCGCCATGGGCATCCAGGGCATCACCGACACCCATGCCCGCGCCATGTTGTGGTCGCCGATCACGCCGCAGACCGACATCGCCTTCGCCGACATTCTGGAAGCCGAATTTGGCGTTCCGGCCACGATGGAGAATGACTGCAACATGATGGCGGTGGCCTTGCAGTGGCGCGATCCCGAGCGGTACCGCGACGACTTCATTGCCATCCTGCTCTCGCACGGCATCGGCATGGGGCTGGTGCTGAAGGGAGAGCTGTTCACCGGCACCCATTCCTCCGGCGGCGAATTCGGCCACATGATCCACCGGCCGGGCGGCGCGCTCTGCCGCTGCGGCCGGCGCGGCTGCGTCGAGGCCTATGCCGGCAACTATGCGATCTGGCGCAATGCCAAGCAGATGGGCGAGGACGCCGAGCCGGTCGATGTCAGCGACGCCGACATGCGCTCGCTCGCCGCCAGGGCGCGCGCCGGCGACGGCCCGGAGCGCCAGGCCTACCGCAAGGCCGGCGAGGCGCTCGGCTTCGGCCTCGGCAGCCTGTTCGCGCTGATCGATCCAGCTCCCGTCGCCATGGTC
This sequence comes from Mesorhizobium sp. M4B.F.Ca.ET.214.01.1.1, assembly GCF_004791545.1. Classification (NCBI taxonomy): domain Bacteria; kingdom Pseudomonadati; phylum Pseudomonadota; class Alphaproteobacteria; order Hyphomicrobiales; family Phyllobacteriaceae; genus Mesorhizobium; species Mesorhizobium sp. M4B.F.Ca.ET.214.01.1.1. Next base: position 140,908 of record NZ_SRUX01000018.1, on the reverse strand, counting down.
GGCGTCAGCGCCGCCGCCTTCGATCTGATCGAGCCGGCGCTGCGCGAGGCGATCGCCCAGACCGCCGGCGGCCAGCATTCGAAGTCGATCTCCTTCGACACCGAGCCGAACGAATTGCCGCTCATCCGCGAAGGCTGCGCCATGCGCGCACTGACCTTCGTCGACCAGGAGATTTTCGCGCCGGGCGTGCAGGTGAAAGGCGGCGCCACCGGGAAGAACGTGGCCTGAGCGTCAATCTTCCCTGATCGCGTAGCCCGCGCCCCGGATGGTGCGGATGACGTCAGGCATGCGGCCATTGTTGACCGCCTTGCGCAGGCGGCCGACATGCACGTCGACCGTGCGCTCGTCGATGTAGATCGTCTCGCCCCAGACATTGTCGAGCAGCTGGCTGCGCGAGAACACCCGGCCGGGATGCCGCATCATGAATTCGAGCAGGCGGAACTCGGTCGGTCCGAGCCGGATTTCGCTCTTCTTGCGGTACACCCGGTGCGACTCGCGATCGAGCACGATGTCGCCGACCTTCAGCATGCTGGACAGGACTTCCGGCTTGGCGCGGCGCAGCAGCGCCTTGACGCGCGCCATGAACTCCGGCGTCGAGAACGGCTTGACCAGATAGTCGTCGGCGCCGGTGGAGAGGCCGCGCACCCGGTCGCTTTCCTCGCCGCGCGCCGTCAGCATGATGATCGGCAGCCGCTCGGTCTCCGGCCGCATCCTGAGGCGCCGGCAGAGCTCGATGCCGGAAACCGCCGGCACCATCCAGTCGAGCACCAGGAGGTCGGGCACGTTTTCCTGCAGCCGGATTTCGGCCTCGTCGCCGCGTGTCACCACCTCGACCTGGTAGCCTTCCGATTCAAGATTGTAGCGGAGCAGCACCCCCAGCGGCTCCTCGTCCTCCACCACCATGATGCGTGGCGCGATCATCGGCCCGTCACCCTTCTTCTCAGGCCGGCGCCGACATCGCCGTCTCGTCCAGCTTCGGACGATTGGCGGGCAGTTGCTGGCCGGTCAGCACGTAGTAGGCGTTCTCGGCGATGTTGGTGACATGGTCGCCGATGCGCTCCAGATTCTTGGCGCAGAACAACAGATGCGTGCAAGCGGTGATGTTGCGCGGATCTTCCATCATGTAGGTCAAAAGTTCGCGGAACACCGAGGTGTATTTAACGTCGATGCGCTCGTCGTCGTTGCGGAGCTTGGCAAGCGCCGCGGCATCAGCGGCGGCATATTCCTCGATGACCCCCTGCACCTGGATCAGCACCAGCTGCGCCATGCCGTCGATGGAATGCGAAAGGTCGCGCGGCGTGACGCTGAGACCGACGGTGCCGACGCGCTTGGCGATGTTCTTGGCGAGGTCGCCGATGCGTTCGAGGTCGCCCGCCATGCGGATCGAGCCGACCACGGCGCGCAGATCGTTGGCCATCGGCTGCCGCTTGGCGATCAGTGTGATGGCGCGGTCGTCGAGTTCGCGCTGGCGCGCGTCCATGATGGCGTCGTCGGACACCACGCGCTGCGCCAGGGCGTTGTCGGAATTGAGCAGCGCCCGCGTCGAGCCGGCGACCATCGAGCGGGCGAGATCGCCCATGTCGGAGATCAGCTTGCTGATGGCGCCGAGATCCTCGTCGAAAGACGCAACCGTATGATGTTCACCCATGATCCTGTCCTCGTGCTTGGAAATCAGCCGAACCGGCCGGTGATGTAGTCCTGGGTGCGCTTGTCGTCGGGGTTGGTGAACATCTTGTCGGTGGCGCCCTCCTCGACCAGGTAGCCGAGGTGGAACATCGCCGTGCGCTGCGACACGCGCGCCGCCTGCTGCATCGAATGGGTGACGATGACGATCGTGTAGTTCTGGCGCAGCTCGTCGATCAGCTCCTCGACGCGGGCGGTTGCGATCGGGTCGAGCGCCGAACACGGCTCGTCCATCAGGATCACCTCCGGCGAGACGGCGATGGCGCGGGCGATGCACAGGCGCTGCTGCTGGCCGCCGGACAGGCCGGTGCCGGGCTCGTGCAGGCGGTCCTTCACCTCGTTCCAGATCGCCGCCTTCTTCAGGCTGGATTCGACGATCTGGTCCATGTCGGCCTTGCGCTTGGCCAGCCCATGGATGCGCGGGCCGTAGGCGACATTCTCGTAGATCGACTTCGGGAACGGGTTCGGCTTCTGGAACACCATGCCGACCCGGGCCCTGAGCTCGACGACGTCGATGCTCTTGTCGTAGATGTCCTCCTGGTCCAGCGTGATCTTGCCGGTCACCCGCGCCGAATCGATGGTGTCGTTCATGCGGTTGAGGCAGCGCAGGAAGGTCGACTTGCCGCAGCCCGAAGGACCGATCAGCGCCGTCACCTGGTTGAGGCGGACGTCGAGATTGACGTCGAACAGCGCCTGCTTCTCGCCATAGAACACGCCGACCTTGTCGCCGCGCATCTTGATCACTTCGTTCGACTTGGCGTTCATTTTGTCGCCCACTGCGTTTTCAAGAGACTGTTCGGTCATGATGTTCATACCAGATGCCTTCTTTTACCAGCGCCGTTCGAAGCGGCGCCTGAGCACGATCGCCGTGATGTTCATGGCCATGAGGAAGACGAGCAGGATGATGATCGCGCCCGACATGCGCTCGACGAAGGCGCGCTCTGCCTCGTTGGCCCACATGTAGATCTGCACCGGCAGCGCTGTCGCCGGATCGAATGGCGTCTTCGGATAGTCGGCGACGAAGGCGACCATGCCGATCAGGAGCAGCGGCGCGGTCTCGCCGAGCGCGCGCGCCAGGCCGATGATGGTGCCGGTGAGGATGCCGGGGGCGGCAAGCGGCAGGATGTGCTGGAACACCATCTGCATCTTGGAGGCGCCGAGACCGAGCGCCGCCGAGCGGATCGACGGCGGCACGGCGGCAAGCGCCGCGCGGGTGGCGATGATGATCGTCGGCAGCGTCATCAGCGTCAGCACCAGGCCGCCGACAAAGGCGGCCGAGCGCGGCATGCCGAGGAAGTTGATGAACACGGCAAGGCCGAGCAGGCCGAAGACGATCGACGGCACCGCCGCCAGATTGTTGATGTTGACTTCGATCAGGTCAGTGAAGCGGTTCTTCTTGGCGAATTCCTCCAGATAGATGGAGGCGGCTACGCCGATCGGCAGCGCCAGAAGCAGCACGATCACCATCATGTAGAAGGAGCCGATGATGGCCACGCCCATGCCCGACGTTTCCGGACGGCTGGAGGCGCCATAGGTGAACAGGCCCTTGTTGAAATGCTCGGCCATGGTGCCGTCGGCCTTGAGCTGGTTCATCCAGGCGATCTGCTGGTCAGAGACCTTGCGGCGCGCTTCCTCGACGTTGAGGTCGATCTGGCCCTTGAAGGCGGAATCGAGATTGGCCGCGGCGAGGATGTCGACGTTGCGCGTGGTGCCGATGACCGACGGATCGGCGACGACGATGTCGCGCAATTGCACGCGCGCGCCCTCCGACAGGAAGCCCTTCAGCTTCAGCGCCATCGGCTTGTTGGAGGGATCGATGCCGAGCTTGGCCATCAGCGCCTTGTCGGCCAGCTTGGGATAGTTCGCCTTGATCAGCACGTCCGGATCGGTGGCGCGCTTGTTGGAAGGATCGATGATCTTCTCGTCGAAATTGATCGGCAGCGTCACGGTCGTCTGCCAGAAGGCGGTGTAGCCCTTCGAGACGATGGTGATCAGCATGATGGCGAGGAAGGCGAGGCCGACCGAGATCGCCAGCACGCCATAGATGCGGAACCGGCGTTCGGCGGCGTAGCGGGCCTTGAGGCCGATGTCGCGGCGCGCGGGAGCCGCGGCCCGGACCATCGTATCCAGCGGGATATCGGTCATTCGTACTGCTCCCGGTATTTGCGCACGATGTAGAGGGCGACGATGTTCATCACCAGCGTCAGCGCGAACAGGGTGATGCCGAGCGCGAAGGCGACCAGCGTCTGCGGCGAATTGAATTCGAGGTCGCCGGTCAGCTGGTTGACGATCTTGACGGTGATGGTGGTCATCGCCTCGAACGGATTGGCGGTGAGATTGGCGGCGACGCCGGCCGCGAGCACCACGATCATGGTTTCGCCGATGGCGCGCGAGGCGGTCAGCAGGATGGCGCCGACGATACCGGGCAGCGCGGCCGGCAGGATCACCCGCTTGATCGTCTCCGAGCGCGTCGCGCCGAGGCCGAGCGAGCCATCGCGCATGGCGCGCGGCACCGCGGTGATGATGTCGTCCGACAGGGAGGATACGACCGGGATCAGCATGACGCCCATGACCAGGCCGGCGGTGAAGATGCTCTGGCCCTGGATGAAGGGCGAACCGCCCGTCAGCACCGCCGAGAGATCGCGCAGGAACGGCCCCAGCGTGACGACGGCGAAAATGCCGTAGACGATGGTCGGGATGCCGGCCAGCAGCTCGAGCGCGGGCTTCACCACCGAGCGCACCTTGGGCGAGGCGTATTCGGCCATGTAGACGGCCGACATCAAACCGACCGGAACCGCCACCAGCAGGGCGACGAAGGCGATGTAGAGCGTGCCGGACAGGAGCGGGATCAGGCCGAACTGGCCCTGGCTGCCGCCCGAGCCGGCCGCGGCGAAGCGCGGATCCCAGACGGTGCCGAAGAAGAAGCTCGCCGGCGAAACGCTGTCGAAGAACTGGATGGTCTGGAACAGCATCGAAAGCACGATGCCGACCGTGGTCAGGATGGCGATGGTCGAGGCCGCCAGCAGCCCCCACAGCATCAGCCGCTCGACATTGTTCCTGGCGCGCGCTCGCGGCGCGACTTGCCGGAGCGCGTAAAAGGCGCCGGCGATCGACAGCACGAGCGTGACGACGGCGCCGATCAGGCCGAGCCGGTCCTGCACCGCATTCGCCTCGACGGCGATCGGGATCATGTAGTCCTGGGTGTCCGTCGCCAGCGCCACGCCCTTGGCGGCGAGCAGCGGCTGCAATTCGGCGAAACTGGCGGGAAGCTGGGTGTTTGCATCGAGCTGGCGCAGCCCCCTGGCGAGGCTCTTCACCAGGCTGACATCGAGCGCCTCGCTGGCGACCGCGCTGTCGGCGGTGCGCTCGGGCAAGGCGGCGTGGATGTGGCGCTCGAGATAGACGGAGGAACCGATGTTCCAGACGGCAAGCAGCAGGAGGGCCGGCAGGACGGCGAGCAGGAAGGCCCACCAGCCGTGATAATGGGCGCGCGAATGCGGCTTCACCGAACCATTGTCCTGCGCCACGGCCCGTTGGCGGCCAATGAAGAATGCGACCACGCCGATGGCGGCGACTATGGCAAGTACGAGCATGGACGACATGAACCCACCCCAGGGAAATCCCGTTCGAGCATGATCTTGTCCGGTCCCACTTCGGGATCATGCTCCGGTCGCCACCGCCACTGCGGCGGGCGAAGAGGCCGGGGCGCGGGTAACCCCGCGCCCCGGTGCTAAGCTTGATTACATGGTCTTTCCGGCGGCGAAGGCGTCGCGCTGCGACTGACGCTCGGCGTCGGGAGCCGAAACCAGGCCGTATTCGGCGAGCGGGCTTTCCGGGCCGATCATCTGGTCGTCGAGGAAGAATTCGACATATTCCTTCAGGCCCGGAACGACGCCGAGATGCGCCTTCTTGACGTAGAAGAACAGCGGGCGCGAAACCGGATACTTGCCGCTGGCGATGGTCTCGGTCGAAGGCACGACGTCTTCCACGCTGGCGACCTTCAGCTTGTCGGCATTGTTCTCGTAGAAGGCGAGGCCGAACACGCCGACGCCGGTCTTGTTGGAGTCGATGCGGGCGAGCGTCTCGGTGTAGTCGCCGTCGATGTCGACAGCCTTGCCGTCCTTGCGGATGGCGATGCAGGTCTTGCCGATTTCCTTGTCGTCGCTGATGCCGGTGGCCTTGATGGCAGCCTTGTCGCAGCCGGCGTCGAGAAGCTTGGTCTCGAACACTTCGCGCGTGCCGTGCTTCTCACCCGGGATGTAGGCGGCGATGTCCCAGTCGGGCAGCTTCGGGTTGACCTGGCTCCACTTGGTGTTCGGATTGTCGACCAGCTTGCCGTCGACGACGAGCTTGGCGGCCAGCGCCTTGTAGATGTCGGCGGGAACCAGCGCCCAGTCCGGGCCCTTGATGTCGGTGGCGAAGACGATGCCGTCATAGCCGATGCGGACTTCCTGGATATCCTTCACGCCGGCGTCGGCGCAGGACTTGATCTCGTCCTTCTTGATCGGGCGCGAGGAGTTGGCGATGTCGATGGTGTCTTCGCCGACGCCCTTGCAGAATTCCTTGATGCCGGCGCCGCTGCCGCCGGACTCGACCACCGGGGTCTTGAACTTGGTGAAGGTCTCGCCGAACTGCTCGGCAACGATCTTGGCATAGGGAAGCACGGTCGACGACCCGGCAACCTGGATCTGGTCGCGCGCGGCGGCGAAGCCGGACGACGCGGCCAGCGCAAGCGCGGCGGCCGACGCCGTGAGGAGAAATTTGTTCATGTGGCCTGCTCCTGTTCGGAAGATGGTCTCTTCGAAAGATGGACTCTTGGCACCGCTGTCCATCGGCGCCCGGTGAGGCCAATAGCTTCCGATTATTACAGTCGCATGACAGTTTCGTGTCAGCCCGGTAACGCCTGACCGGCTCGCCGGAAACGGCTGGCAGCCAGCCCTCGGCGAGGCAACGGCGGTTTGCCGTGGGAATCAGGGACTTGCGCGATTCTGGAGGCCCGCCCTGCCCTCGGCGGCACGAGCCTCGGCCGCCGAGAAAAGAAAAGCCGGACGAGAGCGCGTTGCCCCTGGCCAGAGCGTATCATGGCCGAGCCATCGCCGAAAACAGGTCCGTTGGGGTAGAGTCGACGCTGTTTCTAGCCGGCGGTCGCTGCTCCCGCCCGTAACCGGGGGAGCGAATCCGATGCCGCCATTGTTTCGGCTCGATGCCCGGTTCGATATGGTGCGATCGCACCATATCCCCACGGCAGCCCCGGTTTTCCGCCGTGCTTCGCAAACCGGGCGCTGCGATGGCACTCGCTCCGAAGCAGCGGCCTCGACAGGTTTAACCGGCGTTTCTTTGCGCCTGGCCGTCGGCGCCGATCCAGCGCTCCAGCTTTTCGAGCAGGGCCCTGGGGCTGATGGGCTTGGGCAGATAGTCGTCCATGCCGGCCTCCAGGCAGCGCTCGCGATCGCCCTTCAGCGCATGCGCGGTGACGCCGACGATCGGCACATGCATGCCGCTCTCCTCCTCCAGCCGGCGGATGGCGGCCGTCGCCTCCAGTCCGTTCATCTCCGGCATCGACACGTCCATCAGGATCATGCGCGGTTTGAGCCGACCGTAGGCGTCGAGCGCCTTGCGGCCGTTGCCGACGATCTCGAAGCCGTAGCCGGTCTCGCCGAGGATCTGGGTGAACACCATCTGGTTCACTTCATTGTCCTCGGCCACGAGGATATCGAGCCCGCGTTCGCCACCGGTCGGCCGGGCGCGCGCACGCGCCGGCGGCGGCTGCAGCAGGGCCCGTTCCGACACCGCCGAGGCGGCCCTGGCCGGCGCCGGCTGCGCTATCCCCGCACTGCTGCTCGCCGCCTGCGGCGGATGGCTGACCGCCGTGCTGTGGCGGTGACGCTGTATGGTGGCGACCAGCGTCTCCAGCAGCACCGAGGAGCGCGCCGGCTTGATCAGTTGCGCATCGATGCCGAGGTCGCGGTAGCTGGTGTTGGCGAGCGACTGGTCGACGGACGTCAGCATGATGATCGGCGTGTGCGCAAGGCCGTCGGTGTTGCGCACGATACGCGCCATCTCGGCGCCGCTCATGCCCGGCATCTGGTAGTCGAGCACGACACAATCGACCGGCACGCCATAGGCGGCGGCGGCGATCAGCACCTTCAACCCCTCGGCGCCGCTCTCGGCCGCGCAGGAATCGAACGTCCACGACGCCATCTGCTCGCTCAGGATCGAGCGGTTGACGGCATTGTCGTCGACGATCAGCACCCGGGCTCCGGTGACGTCGACCGGCATGATCCGCTGCCCACTCTGTTGCATGGCCCGCGGCAGCGTCACCGTGAACCAGAAGGTCGAGCCCTTGCCCTCATCGCTCTCGACCCCGATCTCGCCGCTCATCAGCTCGACCAGCCGCGAGGTGATGGCAAGACCGAGCCCAGTGCCCTCGTGCCGCCGCGTCGACGACGTATCGACCTGGTTGAACTTCTCGAACACGGCCTTCAGCTTGTCTTCCGGAATGCCAATGCCGGTGTCGGTCACCGAGATGGTGAGCTTCGTTCCCGTCGGCACGCGCTCGCCGGTGACGTCGACCAGCACATGGCCTTCGTCGGTGAACTTCACCGCATTGCCGAGCAGGTTGGTGACGATCTGCCTGATGCGCCCGACATCGCCGACGAACTGGCTGTCGAGGCCAGGCTGCACGCGCACGATGAGCTCGAGATCCTTCTCCTTGGCGCGAGTCGACACCAGAGTTGCCACATCCTCGATGGCCTCGGCAAGGTTGAAGGGCGCCGGATCGAGCACCAGCTGGCCGGCATCGATCTTGGAGAAGTCGAGGATGTCGTTGATGATGGTCAAAAGCGCGTTGCCCGACTTCACGATGATGTCGGTGAACGTCTTCTGCTTGGGGTCGAGGTCGGACTTGGCGAGCAATTCGGCCATGCCGAGCACGCCGTTCATCGGCGTGCGGATCTCATGGCTCATATTGGCCAGGAATTCCGATTTGGCGCGGTCGGCGAGCACGGCGCGCTGCCGCGCTTCGCTGAGCTCGGCCTCGCGCTGCTTGAGCTCGGTGATGTCGGTGGTCGATCCGATCAGATAGAGCGAGCCGTCGGAGGCAATCATCGCCCCCTTGCGCGCGAACTGGTGCCGCACGCTGCCGTCGGGCAGCGTCACGCTCTCCTCGATCTCCTGCGTCTCGCCGGTGCGCAGCACGGCGAGATCGCCAGCGACGAAGGCCTCGCCGTCCGGCCCGAAGATTTCGACGTCGGTCCTGCCGATCGCATCTTCCTTGGCGAAGCCGGTGAGGTCGCACCAGCCCTTGTTGACGTAGAACTGCCTGAGGTCCGAACGCTTGGCGTAGATCGACACTGGCACGTTGTCGATGAGGCTGCGGAACACCTCGTTCTCGCGCATGCTCTCTTCCAGCGCCCGCTCGCGCGCCTTGACGTCGGTGATGTCGGTGCTGGAGCCGACCAGATGTACCGACCCGTCCGTCGCAACCAGGCGGCTCTTGCGCGTCATCAGCTGCCGCACGGTGCCGTCGCGATGGGTGACGGGCTCCTCGACCTCCAGGACCTTGCCGGCGACGACCACTTCGGTGTCGTCATGGCTGTAGCTTTCGGCATCCTCGGCGCCGAACAGCTGGCGGTCGCTGCGGCCGATGACGTCCTCCTTGGCGAGGCCGGTGATGGCGCACCAGGCCTTGTTGACGAATTCGATGCGGAGATCCTCGGCCTTGATGAAGGCAGCCACCGGCAGCTCGTCCATGACGTGCCGGAACAGATCGATCTGCCGCATAGAGTCATGCAGCGCCTTCTCGCGGCTCTTGATGTCGGAAATGTCGACGCGCACGCCGATGAAGGTGCCGTCCTCGGTCCGCATGTCGTAGACCTGGTACCAGCGGCCGTCCGGATTGCGCCGCTCATAGGATGAGTTCGGCAGCCGGTAGTGGGCGAGCATCGCGTCGAACCACCCGTCGCGATCGCGCTCGTAGAGGCTGTCGATCTCAGGATCGCCGCTCTGGCGGAAATAGCCGACCGAATGGCCGAGCGCCAGCGCCTCGCGGAAGCTTCGGCCGGGCTGCCACACCGGCTTCAGCGCCGGAAGCGTCTCCTGCAGTTTTCGGTTGGCGAAGACGAACCTGTCGTCACGATCGTAGATGATGACGCCGGCCGGCAGCGATTCCAGCACGGTGGCGAGGTTCTTGCGCGCGTCCTCGGCCTCCGCCTCGCGATCCTTCATGTCGGTGACGTCGACATAGGAGATCAGCCGCTTGCCGCCGGCAAGTGGCGCCAGCGAGGCAATCAGCGTGCGGCCGTCATTGAGTGGCAGCTGCCGCGATCCGGCAACGCCAGCCCTGATTTCGGCCTCGCGCTCGGCCATGAGGCGCTGCCATGCCTCGTCGTCGGCTCCGTAGGGGTCGATCCCGCGGCTCGCTTCCATCAGCTCGCGGAAGCCGCTGCCGATCCCGGCGCGGCTGGGCTCGATTTTCCAGAACTCGTGGAAGGCGCGGTTGATCACCTGCGCGCGCATGTCCGCGTCGAGGACAAGGACGCCGATCGGCATTTGGTCGACCATGGCGCGAAGATTGGCGAAGGTCTCCGCGGTCCTGGCGTTGGCGCTCTCGACCTCGGCATCGCGGCGCTTGACGTCGGTGACCTCGTAGTAGGTCAACAACCGCTTGCCCCCGGACAGCGCGGTGACCGAGAACATCATTGTCCTGCCGTTGGCGTCGACAAACTCGCGCGGCGCGACTGAGCCGCCGCGAATCTCCGCGAAGCGGCTGGCGAGGTAGCGCTGCCATTCCTTTTCGCCGATATCGCCATAGATGCCGTTGCGGCGATTGAGTTCCATCAGGCGGCTGAACGGAGCGCCGACGCTCACTGCCCCGTCGGGAATTCTGGAGAGGTCGCGATAGGCCTTGTTGATGATCAGCGTGTCGAGCTGGGCATCCAGGAGCACGACACCCATATGCATGGCGTCCATCGTGCGCTCGAGATCGGCAAGATGCTGTACGCCGTCTTCGGCGAGCGCATCGTCGCCGCGCGCAACCGCTGCTTCGAGGGGGTCGCGTTTGCCGCCGTTCCCCGTCCCGTCCACGTCCGCCATGCTGATGCCACCCCCAGCCGAACCCCCGTCGCGGTTCGTCGGCGGACTGTGCCTCAGAAGCATTAACGATCCGCTAACCTTAACAAACCGCGACCGGGGGCGAACTGTCGCGGCCTGGCCGCATCGCGCAGGTTGTCGGCTGCGGCGCTGCCGCGTTATAAACCGTATATTGGGGTGTTGCTAATGTTCGGACGGATCGTGCTGTTTTTCCTGTGCCCGGCGCTGCTTGCGGCAGGCGGCTGCGCGCGCAGCGACGATGGCACCGTGATGATCCCGAAGCCGCTCGACGTCAGGCGTATCTGGGACAGGCCCCCGCCGCAGCCGCAGGCCGGACCGCCGCGAATGCAGGCAGGCCCCTTTCCGGTGGCGCCGCAGGCGCCAAGGCGGTTGGCTGGCCGCAGGCTCGGCCCCCCGCCAGCGCCGGCAGGGCAGGTGGCGAGCCCTCCCTCGCTGTCGTCCGAGCCGAAGCAGCCGCTCGCCTGCCGGAACGTCAGCGAGCCCGGCAAGCGCTACCGCGTGGTCTGCGAATAGCGGCGGCAAGGTCAGTTGGCCGGAAAGAAGGCCGGCGGCTCGATCCGACGGCGTCCTCAGCCGCCAACGCGGGGCCTAGCTCAAAGTGTCGAATGGCCTCGGTGAAACCTTTGGCGCACAATCGGCGTTCTAGGGCAAAGGAGACAGAGGATGTCGATTCACTTCACCGTCTCTGGCCTGACCAGGAACCTCATCCATTCACTTGGACTGGATCATGAGCGGGCGCCGAGACCCCTGACACAAGAGCAGAACCTGCTGTTGGAATGCTATCTGGCGGGCCAGATTCCGGAGTCGGCCTGGAGCGACTACGTCTTCGAGGCACCGGAATTGCAGCGCCATGTCGATGCGAGGCGCGCGCGGCATTGATCCCCAGACCGACCAGCTTTCAGCCGTCCGCGCCCATATGTCTTTATTGCTTGGGCGAATTGAACCGCAGCGTGAAGATGTTGCCGGCAATGCCCTGCGCCAGCGCCGGCGAGAAGCTCAGCGGCAGGCACTGCTGCAGCGCCGCGGTCGCGGCGTCGACATAGGCCTGCCTCGCCTTCGCGTCGCCGTTCACCTTGATCGCCGTCGGCTTGGGTGGGCCGATCAGCGTGCCGTCCCGCCTGAAGCTGAAGCTCAAGGTCACCGACGAGTTCTCCGAATTGGCCGGCGGGGTCCAGCACGCCTGCAGCGCCGCTCCGACATCGTTCATGGTGTTGAGCGAGGCGGCATTCGACTGACAGGGCATGGCTGCCAGCAGTGCGACGAAGCATGCCGAGAGTGCAGTGCCTTTCATTGCCGGGGATCCTCCTCTCTCCCGCTCCGCCGCCACCTTCATGCTACGGTCAAAGCCGAAGATGACAACAGGTTTTGCACGGATAGCCAGGCGCCTTCGCCAGGGTCGGGCAGCCGGCGAAAAGCAAAAGGCCGGCGCAAGGCCGACCTTTCCTTTCGCCTCGGCATCCGCGCCAGTACATCCGTGGTCGCGCGCCTGAGGTGAACCAGCGGCCAGTAGACAGGTCTTTGGTTAACCAATCCCTAACCCCGACCGGTCGCCAGGCTCAGCGACGCTACCTGGCGGCGCTCACGCCTTGGCCTGCGACCGCACATAGGCAATGTAGCCGCGCACGTCGCCGGCCGGCTCGGCATAGGCGTTGCCGAGCTTCTTCTCCATCGCCGCCATATAGTCCTTCGCCCACTGCGGCAGCGCATAGTCGATGACCGCCAGGAACTCGAGCGTCGCTGCCAGCCTTATGTCGGCGATCGACGGGTTGCTGCCGCCGATGAACGGCTTGCCGTTGCGGAAGAAGCTGTGGAAGACCTCCAGCGGCTCGGCGATTGCGGAGGCGGCAGCCTTCTGGGCCTCCGATTTCCTGTCGGGATGGGCGTCGCTGTGGCCGACCTCGCCGGCATATTGCGGGAAGCCGAGCGCCGGATAAGTGGCGCGTGCCACGTAAGGGTAGAGCGTGCCGACCAGGTAGAACATGGCGCTGTCGATCATGGCCCGCTTGGCCGGCGCCTTGGGGTAGAACTTCTCCAGCCCGTGCTTGTTGGCGAGATACTGCATGATGGCGCAGCTTTCCCACAGCACGCCCCGCGGCAGGCCCTTGTCCTCGATCATCGGCGTCAGATGGGCCGGGTTGCGCGCCAGGAATTCCGGCGAGCGCGTAAGCCCCCAGGCGTCGGTCTCGGCATGGTCGAAGCCGGCCGCGCGCGCGAACACCCGAACGGTCATGTTGTTGACGCTCGGCTTCAGCATGCTGAGCTTCAGCCCCGGCTTCTTCGCCGGTTTCGCCCTAGGCGCGGCCTTGGCCGTCGCCCTCGCGGCTGGCTTGGCTGCTGCTTTTGCCTTTGCCTTTGTTGCCGGCTTCGCAGCCGCTTTCGCCGCCGGCTTGGCGGTCTTTGTTGCCGGCTTGGTTGCCGGTTTGCCTGTGCTCTTTGTTGCTGCCTTCGCCATCTGTTCCTCCCTCAGGCTTGTCAGTCTCGTGCGTATGGATTTTTCGGCCCCCGATCGTCCGACAAGGTCGCGCGCGACCATTCGACCAGCGTCTGGATCGCGTCGGCGAGATGCACTTCCGCGATGTTGTAATCGCCGCGCGCGACACGGATCTTGTGCGCCTGCATCAGCACGTCGGCATGGGTGAAGCCCGTCGGCGGCTCGAAGCGATACGAGGCGAGCTCGATCAGCAGGCCAAGCGGATCCTCGAAATAGATCGAATCCATGAAGCCGCGGTCCTTGACGCCGCTATGCTTGATGCCGCGCTCGTCGAGCCGGGCGACCGCCTGCAGGAAGGTGACGCGCGACACCGAAAAGGCGATGTGGTGGACGCAGCCCGTATCGGTTGGCGTGCGCCTGGCCACCGCCGCGCGGCTCTCATCGGTGAAGACGGTGATCAGCCGCCCGTCGCCCGGATCGAAATAGAGATGGCTCTCGCTCGCCTTGTCGAGATTGGGCTGCTCGAAGACGAAGGGCATGCCGAGCACGCCTTCCCAGAAATCGATCGAGGTCTGGCGCCCGGCGCCGACCAGCGTGATGTGATGGACGCCCTGCGACTGCAGTTTCTGCATCGGTCTCCCTCTCTGCGATCCTTCGCCTCTGTATCGGGCGAGTTCTGATCCGCATCCGCCGCGCCTTGATGCTTCCTGCGACGGCGCCTTGCGCCTATGGCGCAAAAACCAAGACGCGATGCTAATTCAATCCGCAGCACTGCGCCAGAAGCTCGCAACGGCGCCAAGCGGCATAGAGTCCGAGATCGATCCCACTACGGTGCGGACACAGCCAGCACAGCGCAGAGCTTACCGATCACGGAATATGCCTACTCTATTCCGTATCAAGTCACGGCTCGATCAGCCCGAGCCTGTATCCGGGCGACAAACCGACGTGCCTCATCGTCAACCGCCATGACGGTGCCTGACCTACGCGTGGACGCGAAGTCGAGCCCCGCAAAATAGACGCCCGGAACCGAGGCGATGCCATTTTCGTGGACCGGCTGGCGTCGCTCGTCGAGAACACCGGGTACATCGATCCAGCTGAAATCGCCGTCAAAGCCCGTACACCAGACAATCGCTGAAATATTCCGCTCGACGAGATCGAGCGACAGAATGGGATGCTGGGGCAGACGCGGAGCGACCGCCTCCGCCTCATCCTCAACGGGCGCAGGAGCGCTGAGACCATTACATTTGATAAATTCATCGATACGGTTTTTGAATTGCGCGGAAATCTCGTCGCCAAACCGAATGTTTTCGAGAACGTCGTTGGCGAAGATGAGGCGACTGTTATCCACTCCGACAAATCGTCCCAGCAGCACAACGCCCTGCGCGCTGAGAGACTGCAGGCTTATCGTGTGCAACGCGCCAAGCATGGGCCGAGCGGCAACGCGGCCGGACGGATCGACGAAATCCTTGCGGGGCACGTCAAACAATCCGCTCTTCACCATCCACACGACAATGTCGCGCCCGCGATAGCGTCGTGGCAGACGGCCAATATGGCCCGTCGCAAGATAAGTCTCCCTGCCCGCCAGGATCAGATCTTCGGCGATCTGGCAGCCCGACTGTGCGCTGCCGACGACAAGGACGGCTCCGACGGGTAGGTCGCCGGCCTTACGGTAGTCGGAGGCATCGAGCTGCACTGGCCCGCCCGTCAACGCGGACGCCGAAGGCGGCCGACGCGGGCGGTTCAAGCTGCCGCTGGCGACAACCACGTTTTTCGCCAGCCACGTCCGCTCGGGCGTCACGACGCGAAAGAGCCCGTTACTTGCTTCCAGTTTTGTGACCGAGACGCCGGTGCGAACCGGAAGTCTGTTGCGTTGCGCATAGTCTTCGAGCAGCGCAACGAACTCCATCTGCGACATAAACCCTTCCGGCTCTAGGCCGCCGTAACGATCGCCGGGCATCACGCTGTAAATGTTGGGAAGATTGAAGTGGAACGAGTCCCAACGCTGGGTCCGCCACGTTTCCCCGATTTGCCTGCGTTCAAGGACGCAATGCCGCATATCGGATCGGGCAAGCATATAGCTGACACCGAGGCCGGCCCATCCGGCACCCACAACCACGGCATCCAGAACGCCCGTTTCGTCCATGGTTCCCCCTCCCTCATCCTGAACGCTGCCGCAAAAGGCGGGATGCATGTCGTAGGGAGTAGCGCGTTGCCGACGCCGCTTGATCTTCAGGTACCGCACCGCTTCCTTTGACGCCGCCGGCGCGTGAAAACTACGTTCCTCGTTGGTTACCTGGCGCCCGGCGCCGACCAGCGTGATGTGATGGACCCCTGCGACTGCAGTTTCTGCATCGGTCTCCCTCCCCGGAACCCTGGCATCGGCACCCGCCGGATCTACGCCCGGCCTTTTGCACCGCCGCGGCGAGCGATAGCCAAAGTTCCATCACACGATGCTAATTCAATCGGGCCCTGCGCGCCAGAAGCGAAGGCGGTTCCGCGCGCCAGATAAGAAACGCCGATCGTGCACGTTGGAAAGGGTGCGAGCGCGGTGACTTGTCGATGGGCAATCACTAATGTTAGTCGCCGTTTTCGTATGCCCGGGGGTATCGATGTTTCCCAACCAGATCTTTTGCCGCATCTGTCACGTAAAAACCGGATATGAGGAGCGGGAGTTGCACATTCGCAGCGAGTTTGCTCGTCGCGGTGTCCCGGTTCACTGGTATCTGGACCACGACATCGCCGATCTCTCCGCAGAGGATCGACAGGCAGCTCTCAAACCCGCGCAGCTGTCCCTGGCGCGCAAGCACATTGGCATCTGGAGAGAATTCCTCAACACCGACTTGCCGTATTGCCTGGTGTTTGAGGATGACGTGTTTCTCGCTCGCAACTTCGTGGCACGCCTCGAGGACGCGCTTCAGGAGCTTGCGGCCGGCAGACAGGCGGTCGTTTATCTGGGCAATGGCGGCAACTACTACACGCCAAGGTCCAAGCTGACAAAGGGCAGATCGCTCTATCCTGCGAACCATAGTCGCTGCACGGATTCCTACATCTTGACTCGCTCCGCCGCGCAAGCGCGATGCAACTGGTTCGACCGAAACGAACTTAATCTTCCAATCGATATTGCGGTAAATGACTGCGACAAGGCCACCGGTACGGACATACTGTGGTTCGAGCGCCCTATCGTAGAACAGGGCACGCACAACGGCCGGTTCACGACGTCGATCGAGGGCGGCAAGCAGAGGCCTCTCTGGTGGAAACGCATTGAATGGAGGTGGAAAAAGTATCGCCGGCAGTTCTTTGGCCACACTGCCAACTAACCAAAGCGCTCGACAAACCGCTCAGCCGGCAGATCGAAGGCTGCCTTTTCTTGCTTCAGCTTTTCCAGCGGCCAGTCCCACCACCGAATTCGTTGCATCGCGTCGATGGTTTCGTCCGAGAAACGGTATCTAATCAGCCTGGCCGGGTTGCCGGCTGCAATTGCATAGGGCGGAACATCCTTGGTTACCACACTCCCCGCCGCAACAACGGCGCCGTTCCCGATGGTGACCCCTGACAGGATTATGGCGCGGGCTCCAATCCAGACGTCATTGCCAACGACTATCGGCCCCTTCGTCTGAAGATACTGGTCTATCGTTTTCGTCATCAGGACCTGATTCTGCAAACCGAAATTGGATGCAGTCTCGGTCGGATGATCTGCCTGGCAAACAAACAGCACGCCCGGCGCTATCGCGGAGAAAGCGCCAATAATCACCGGCGATTTCTCCGTGCAATAGAGGAAGGAATTGCTGCTTAGGTTGTGAGAGTATCGTCCGACCCGGACATGTTCAGGCAATCGGTGCCTGCCCAGGAAAATCTTTTTGTCTCGAAACCATCTGCTCACTTTCGACATTGCACCGCTGCCTCCCCAGCATCGCGAAAATTGCCCCGGCCACCTAACAGGGGCGATCCGCCAGTGGCCGATACACCTGACCCTCTGAGCCTTTGCCTCTGGAAATGATAGCAGCGATTTTGGGCACCGGCGCGAGGTCAAACAAGCCAACAGACCGATCGGTTCTCGCTTCGAGGGCAAAGGGAAGGGTCCGCGACGCGCTGGCCACCGCGTTTTGAAGGGCTTGCCCGATGTTGGCCAGCCAGCCGTTCGAGTTTGACCTGAAGCGGAGTTTGCGGACCGAAGGCGCACAGTGCGCACGAGATGCAGGAAGCGAATATTCAGGCACCGCGCAACCAACCTTGCTCGCGTGCGTTTGCCTAACTAAGCGCCAGAATCCCGACCAACTGTCCACCCCGGCGTTGAGCTCACTGCGACCCTTTGCGTTCCACCGGCCGACGGTTCATTGGCCAGAGCGTCCACGGTCCCACCCGCCACGCATGATGGACGGGAAGCTCGACCGTTAGGAGGCTCATATGGCAAAGCTTTGCGACATCTGTAAGACCCGCCCCGCAACTGTGCGGGCGCGTATCACGACCGCGAACGGCGACACGCGAACGCTCGATCTTTGTGAAACGGATTATCGTCGCTTGGCGCGGCAGCAGCGCCAAAGCTCGCCCTTGGAGTCGCTGTTCGGAAGACGCGGCGGCCTCTTCGATGAATTCTTCGGCGATGAATTCCTTGGAGCGTCACCCTTTGGTGAGCGCGGGTTGAATGAGAGCACGGCAACCGCGATCGCTCGATCGGGCCCAGCGGAGCGGGGAAGCGGCGGAGCGGCTCAGCGAGCACGCCAAGGAGCTTCTGCAGGCCGCGGCGCGCCAGGCCTCTGAGCATCGGCGCGGCGAGGTTGACACGGAGCACCTCCTCCTAGCGTTGACTGAAAGCGATGTAGTCCGCACCATTCTCGGACAGTTCAAGGTTTCCCTAGATGACCTCCGCCGCGAGCTTGATGAAGCGGCCCCGCGCGGCGATACAAAGCCGGACGAGAGCGGCGAGATCGGCGTCACGCCGCGCATGAAGAGCGCCCTTGGCCACGCCTTCACTGCCTCACACGAGCTTGGCCATTCTTATGTTGGCCCGGAGCATCTCCTGATCGGGCTGGCCGAGGAGGAGGAGGGCATCGCCGGCGAGCTTCTACGGCGCTATGGGCTCACCCCGCAGGCCATCCGCCAACAGGTGGTAAAGGTGGTCGGCCGCGGCGCCGAGGCCGGACAGGTCGAAACGCCGACCAACACGCCGAACCTCGACAAATATTCGCGTGATCTCACCAAACTAGCGCGCGAAGGCAAGCTTGATCCGGTGATCGGACGCGCACGCGAGATCGAAACGACAATCGAGGTGCTCGCCCGCCGCAAGAAGAACAATCCGGTATTAATTGGCGAGCCCGGCGTCGGCAAGACGGCGATCGTCGAGGGCTTGGCACAGCGCATCGTAGCCGGGGAGGTTCCTGAAAGCCTGCGCGACAAACGCCTCGTCGAGCTTGGCATCAATTCGCTAGTCGCCGGCTCCAAATATCGTGGCGAGTTCGAAGAGCGGGTGCAGCAGGTGCTGAAGGAAGTCACCAACCAGAAGGACAAGCAAATCCTCTTCATCGACGAGATCCACACCATCGTCGGCGCCGGTCAGGGCGGCGGCGAAGGAGGATTGGACATTGCAAACGTCTTCAAGCCGGCGCTGGCGCGCGGCGAACTGAACCTCGTGGGCGCGACGACGCTGAACGAATACCAAAAACACATCGAAAAGGATGCGGCGCTTGAGCGGCGCTTCCAGCCGGTGTTCGTGCCGGAGCCGTCGGTTGCGCAGACGATCATGATTCTCCGAGGACTGCGCGATACCTTGGAGGCGCATCACAAGGTGACGATCACCGACGAGGCGGTGGTCGCCGCGGCGGAGCTTTCCGACCGCTACATCACCGGCCGGTTCCTGCCCGACAAGGCGATCGACTTGATCGACCAAGCGGCGGCGCGCGTGAAAATTTCGGCGACTGGCCGGCCCGTCGACGTGCAGGAGTTGGAAGCGGAGACGCGGCAGCTAAAGCGCGAGCAGGATTATGCGAGCTCGCGCAAGCAATTCGACCGCGCCTCCGAGTTCCAAGCCCAGCACGACGCAAAGAACAATGAGTTGCGGCAGGCGACAGAGCGGTGGCGACGGAACCTTGGGTCAGGCAGCGCGGAAGTGCAGAGCGCACATATCGCTGAAGTCGTCTCAAAGCTGACCGGCATTCCCGTTACCGAGCTTACGACTGAAGAGCGCCAGCGCCTGATCAAGCTAGAGGAACGCCTGCACCAGCGCGTCATCGGGCAGGACGAAGCGGTGAAGGCGGTAAGCGATGCCGTGCGGCTCGCCCGCGCGGGCCTCCGCGAGGGCCGGAGGCCGACCGCCACGTTCCTTTTCCTCGGACCGACCGGCGTTGGCAAGACAGAGCTCGCCAAGGCGCTCGCGGAAGCCGTTTACGGAGACGAGGCTGCCCTGGTCCGCCTAGACATGTCAGAATACATGGAGCGTCACACCGTCGCCCGGCTGATCGGTGCTCCCCCTGGCTATGTCGGCTACGAGGAGGGCGGCCAGCTCACAGAGCGCGTGCGGCGGCGGCCCTACAGTGTGGTCCTGCTCGACGAGATCGAGAAGGCGCACTCCGACGTTTACAACGTGCTGCTGCAAGTATTCGACGATGGCCGTCTCACGGACGGGAAGGGCCGGGTCGTGGACTTCACCAACACCATCATCATTGCGACCAGTAACCTCGGCGCCGACATCATTCAGGGGCATTTGCGGGTTCAAGGCGCGGCCTCCGACGAGACGGACAAGCTGCGGCGCGAGCTGATGGACGTGCTGCGCATGCACTTCCGGCCGGAATTCCTGAATCGCATTGATGAGATCATTGTCTTCCATGCGCTCGACCGGAAGCAGATCCGCAACATCGTCGATCTGCAGCTCGAGCGCGTGAAGCGAACCGCCCACGGGCAGGGCGTCGATCTTGAGTTCGACGATTCGCTGATGGAGCAGATCGCCGCCGCGGGGTTCAGGCCAGAATTTGGGGCGCGGGAGTTGCGGCGCCTAATCCGCTCGGAACTGGAGACTGAGCTTGCCCGGGCCATGCTCGCAGACGAGGTACACGAGGGCGACCGCGTGCTCGCCCGCTGGGATAGCGGCGAGCAGAAGGTCAGGTTTGAGGCTGTGCGAGATGTGAAGCCGGCCGAGTCTCGGAAGAATACGTCCAAACGCGGTAAGCAGAGCCACGGGAAGGCGGCTTAGCAGAGCCTTACGACAGCTGACCGCCTAGTCGCAGATGGTTGGCTCCTCGTCCTGGAGGAGGCAGCCACCGAGTCCTTACCGGCGAGCGATCCGCCAGCCTGGACGGCCGTCACGATCGGCGGCACCCCGGGCCAGGAGACAGGAGAAAATCGTGACCAATACCGATGTCAGGGCGCGCGCGCCGGGCGAGCCATCGCTCCCGCAGAAGGAAGCAATGAACGCCGTCCTCGCCCGCAACTGGTGGCTCATCGCGCTGCGCGGCGTGGTCGCCATCATCTTCGGCCTTTTCGCGCTTTTACTCACCGGGCCGACTATGCTCTCGCTGGTCCTCTTCTTCTCGGCCTACATGCTGGTGGACGGCGCGTTCGCAATCGCCGCCGCCCTGCGCGCGGCGCGTGCAAACGAACGTTGGGGCCTGCTCCTGCTGGAGGGCGTCGCCGACATCGCGGCGGGCGTCATCGCGTTCCTATGGCCGGCGATCACGCTCCTTGCTTTCGTGCTCGTCATCGCCGCCTGGGCCGTCGTGTCGGGCGGGCTGATGTGGGCGGCCGCCTACCAACTTAGGCGGGATCACGGCCGCTGGTGGCTGGTGGCAGGCGGGATCATCTCTGTCATTTTCGGGGCATTGCTGGTAGTGGCGCCGCTGATCGGCGCGTTGGTCTTGACCTGGTGGATCGGCGCTTACGCCATCGCCTTCGGCGTCGCGCTGCTCGTGCTGAGCTTCAGGCTGCGCGAGCATCGTAACGACGTGTCCCTCGGCCTCGCCTCGCAGTCCGGCTGATGATCGCGCGGGTTCGAATTCGTCGGCTACACTTCGGCCGGAGCCGCGGGGATTTGGCGCCTCGCGGCTTCTCAAGGCATGAGCCTGCAGAAGAGCGTTTCCTGTGTAGAAATTTCTGGCGCTCGCCTAACGACGCTTCCGTGCTTAGCCGTCCGCTGGCAATTCAGGTGTCGATGAAAGGCGACCCGGTATGACCGAGCGCGAGAGTGGCACCACCGGCTCTAGTCCGGTCGAAGAGTTCCTGCACTACCAATACAAGGAAATCAAAGATATGTGCGAGCAGTTTATCGCGCTGCTCAGCGGCATATTGTTATTCTCGGTCAACTTTTCTGACAAGCTGGTGAAGGCGGAGAGCGCCCCGGTTTACTACAAGCACATTCTGGTCTCATCGTGGTTGTGCTTCATGGTCTCAATCATCGGGTGCTGCCTAGCGATGGCGATGGCGTGGACCGCCGCGCGCCGTATGCTGTGGGGCAAACCGAATGACGCGACAAAATCGAACGCGCTTTCTTTGAGCCGGCGGGCGTCGAAGGTCATTGTGATAGCAGGATTTATCTTTGTCTTTGGCCTCATCTTGACCATCATAGCCGGATTCATGACGATGCTCAGTGGCGCTGCGACTCCCGGATAGATCGCCACGCGATAGGGTCCCATGCTTGATCGCCTTCTTGCCCCAAACCATAAGACGCGTGAACTGGCCGGCGACCACCTAAGCGGGTTCCATCGCGAGAAAGACCTCTGCAACACCTGCAAAAATGTAAAGCTGGTGATCTGGTAGGCCTAAAGGGCCGAGCGCGTGAATGGCTTATTCGACCGTTATTAGACGATATACGGACCTGAGCGGCTATCCCGTTGAAAAGCTTGGTACGCCCAAGGGGAATCGAACCCCTGTTCCCGCCGTGAGAGGGCGGTGTCCTGACCGCTAGACGATGGGCGCGCTCAAGAACCGGCTACATAGGCTGGCGGCTGGGAAAAAGCAACTGGGGTTTCGGCGCGTTCGCTGACATTCCAAAACTGTCGAGCTCAGCCCTGTCGTTTCGGCTCGATCAGGTCCCAGAGATTGCCGTGGAGATCGGCGAACACCGCCACCGTGCCATAGGCCTCGAAGCGGGGCGCTTCGCGGAACTCGACGCCGTTTGCGAGCATCGCCTGATGGTCGCGGGCAAAGTCGTCGGTTTCGAGGAACAGGAAGACCCGGCCGCCGGTCGGGTCGCCGATGCGGCTTGCCTGCTCGGCGTCGGATGCTTCGGCCAGCAGCAGCCGCGCGCCGTTTCCGTTCGCCGGCGCAACGGTGACCCAGTGCTTGCCGCCGCCGAGGTCGACATCGTCGGTGAGCACGAAGCCCGCCCGCTCGACATACCAGGCAATCGCCTCGTCATAGTCCCTGACCACGATCGCCACCGTGGCCACCCGGCGGTTGTCGGCAAAGCCCGTCATTTATTGCGAATGGCAAAACGGCCAACGAGGCGGCGCGCGGCAATGTCGTAGACGAAGATGGCGCGGCTGCCGTCGGCAAGCTCGGCATCGATCGAGATGCGGTTGCCGGACAGCGACTGGCTGACCACCTTGGCGCCGACGGGCAGCACGATGTCGGCGCTCAACGGTTCGCCGGCCGGCACCTGGATATCGCTGGCAACCGGGGCGCCGGCGGGCGGCGCGTTGCGCGCTTTGTAGACAAGCGCTCCGATCACCACCATAAGGGCAAGCAACAAAAGGCCGAGATTGATGGCCATGAAGCGCAAGAGTTTCTTCCGCACGCTTTCGACCCCGGGATCGAGCGGCTTTTCTTCGTCTTCGTCGGCAATCGGCCTGACCATGGCAAAAATTCCGGAACCTTCTTTCGATGAGCGCTCATAGCGAAGAGACCCAGCAATTCATAGAGGCAGCCCCGATCGTGCTGCAGGCAGGGGCCGATGCCGTCGGCCAGCGCCTCGACCAATGGCTGGTCGGCCAACTCGGCCCTGACATGTCGCGCAGCCGCGTGCAGATGCTGATCAGGCAGGGCGCGGTCAGCATCGGCGGCAAGGTCGTCGAGGAGGCCAAGCGCAAGATGTCCGCCGGCGAGCGGGTAGCGGTCGAGATGCCGGAGCCCGAGCCGGCCGAGCCCCGCGGCGAGGCGATCGCCCTCGACATCCTCCATGAGGACGACGAGCTGATCGTCATCAACAAGCCGGCGGGACTGGTCGTGCACCCCGGCGCCGGCAACTGGACCGGAACGCTGGTCAATGCGCTCATCCACCATTGCGGCGACAGCCTGTCCGGCATTGGCGGCGTCAGGCGGCCCGGCATCGTTCATCGTCTCGACAAGGAGACCAGCGGCGTCATGGTCGTCGCCAAGACCGACCGCGCCCACAAGGCGCTGTCGGAGGCCTTTGCCGATCACGGCCGCACCGGCGACCTCGAACGCGCCTATCTGGCGCTGGTCTGGGGCATTCCGTCGAGACCGACCGGCACGGTCGATGCGCCGCTCGGCCGCGCCGCCGACCGCGTGCGCCGCGCCGTGGTGCCGCTAGGCCGCGACGACGCCCGGCACGCTGTCACGCACTTTAGCGTGATCGAGCGCTTCGGCGAGCGGCAGAAGGACCTCGCCACCGCAAGCCTGGTAGAATGCCGGCTGGAGACCGGCCGCACCCACCAGATCCGCGTCCACATGGCTCATATCGGGCATCCCGTCGTCGGCGATCCCGATTACGGCCAGGCCTTCCGCACCAAGGCAAACCGGTTGCCCGAACCGCTGAAAGGCGCGGTCAATGCCTTTCCGCGGCAAGCCCTGCACGCCTGGCTGCTTGAATTCCGACACCCGGCTACCCATCTAACGATGAGGTTCGAGGCACCGATACCGAGGGACATGGAGGAACTCGTCGGCGGCTTTCGCAATCTCTGAGCCCGCCATCAAGACGCTTCAAGCCAACCATCAAAAAACCTGACTGGCGTTGTTCACTTCAGCGTGACACACTGTTTCGTGTTGAACAAATGCCTGTCTTTTCTGGTTTTGTTCCTATATACACCAGTTGCCGCGGATGAGCCGATTGGCATTCGCGTCACATGCCCGCCGCGTTTCGGGGGCATCACTCCAATAGAGAGGGGGCGCTATCATGGCCCAGTCACTACCCAGTATCGTTTCCGGCGAAGGCGGCCTCAGCCGCTACCTGGAAGAAATCCGTCGCTTTCCGATGCTTCAGCCGCAGGAAGAGTACATGCTCGCCAAGCGTTACGCCGAGCATGAGGACACCACGGCCGCGCACAAGCTCGTCACCAGCCATTTGCGGCTCGTCGCCAAGATCGCCATGGGCTATCGCGGCTACGGCCTGCCGATCGGCGAGGTGATCTCGGAAGGCAATGTCGGCCTGATGCAGGCCGTCAAGAAATTCGAACCGGAGCGCGGCTTCCGGCTCGCCACCTATGCCATGTGGTGGATCAAGGCCTCGATCCAGGAGTACATCCTGCGCTCGTGGAGCCTGGTCAAGATGGGCACCACCGCCAACCAGAAGCGCCTGTTCTTCAATCTGCGCAAGGTGAAGGGCAAGATCCAGGCGCTCGACGATGGCGACCTGAAGCCCGAGCAGATCGCCGAGATCGCCACGCGCCTCAACGTCTCCGAGGCGGAAGTGGTGTCGATGAACCGCCGCCTCTCGGGCGACGCTTCGCTCAATGCCCCGATCCGCGCCAGCGAGGGCGAGTCCGGCGAATGGCAGGACTGGCTGGTCGACGACCACGAAAGCCAGGAAGAGATGCTGATCGAGCAGGACGAGCTGGAAAACCGGCGCTCCATGCTGTCGGGCGCCCTTTCCGTGCTCAACGAGCGCGAACGGCGCATCTTCGAGGCGCGCCGCCTCGCCGACGAGCCGCTGACGCTGGAAGAGCTGTCGGCCGAGTTCGACATCAGCCGCGAGCGCGTGCGCCAGATCGAGGTGCGCGCCTTCGAGAAGGTGCAGGACGCGGTCAAGGCCGCGGCCAAGCGCCAGACCCAGGCGCTGCGCACCATCGAGGCGCAGCCGGCCGCGTGATAGGCTCAAGGCAGAAATAAAAAAAGGCGGCGCTCCGGCGCCGCCTTTTGTTTGGCCAAAGCGGCGGTCCAGCCCTTTCTCCCCGTCACTATACGGGGAGAAATGTCCGGCAGGACAATGAGGGGCAGCGCCCACGCCGCGAGGTTTTCCTTTCAGAACGACCTACGAAGGTTTCGGCGCAATCACAGCCGAACGCAGCGCCGCCCCTCATCCGCCCTTCGGGCACCTTCTCCCCGTTCACGGGGAGAAGGAAAAGGGCTCACGCCGAAGGCTGCTTGGTCTTCCTCAGATACGGCAGGATCGTATCGAAGGCGCCGAAGCGCTTGATCGCGTCCTCGTTGGAAACCGCGGCGGTGATGATGACATCCTCGCCCTGCTTCCAGTTCGCCGGCGTCGCCACCTGGTGCTTGGCCGTCAGCTGGATGGAATCGATGACGCGCAGGATCTCGTCGAAGTTGCGGCCCGTGGTCATCGGATAGGTCAGCCCCAGCTTGATCTTCTTGTCCGGCCCGATGACATAGACCGAACGCACCGTGGCGTTGTCGGCCGGCGTGCGGCCTTCCGAGCTCTCGCCGGCGCCGGCCGGCAGCATCTCGTAGAGCTTGGCGACCGCGAGGTCCTTGTCGCCGATCAGCGGGTATTTCACCTCCTGGCCGGTCGCCGTCTTGATGTCGGCCTGCCACTTGTCGTGGCTGGCGACCGGGTCGACGGAAATGCCGATGATCTTGACGTTGCGCTTTTTGAACTCACCCTCCAGCCCGGCCATGGTGCCGAGCTCGGTCGTGCAGACCGGAGTGAAGTTCTTCGGGTGGCTGAACAGCACCGCCCAGCCGTCGCCGATCCATTGATGGAAGCTGATCGTCCCTTGCGTGGTTTCGGCCGTGAAATCCGGCGCGATATCGTTGATCCGAAGACTCATGACATGTCCCTACCCTTTGACTGCCGCCGGCATGCCGCGCCGGCACCGCTCGCAATCTCTACCACTCCAAAGGCAGGCTTCATACGGCGCAGGCCGCCGGGAATGGCGTCGGCGATGAAAAATTTTCATCTTTTCTCGGCAAATCCGGCAGGAATTTCTGCCGCCTCGGGGCTCAGGCCTTCTTGACCGCCAGCGTCGTCGCCAGGTCTTCCATGCGCTGGGCCAGCGCGCCCAGCGCGTCGGTCAGCACGCCGTCGCTCTTGCCGGCCTTGGCCAGCGCGTCGTCGCGCGTCTTGCGCAGCGTCAGCACTTCGCTTTCCATGCCCTTGACGCGCTTCTGCAGCTCCGAAAGCTCGTCCATGACCATGATGCCGGCCATCACCGTCAGCCGCTGGTCGCCGATCTCGCCGAACGAGTCCTTGAGATGCGCGACATAGCGGTCGAAGCGCTCGGCCAAGTCGATCAGGTGCTCTTCCTGGCCCTCGTCGCAAGCCATGCGGTACTGCTTGCCGTCGATGGAAACCGTGACCTGTGCCATTGGCCTACCTGTCCAACACCGCGCGGATGGTTTCCATGGCGGTCACCAGCCGGCGCGATACTTCCTTGTTGGCGTCTTCCAGCCGCTCGGCGCGCGCTTCGGAATTGTCGAGTTCCTGCGCCAGCCTTGAGCGGTCGGCGTTCATGCGCTGCACCTCCGCCTCGGCCTCCGAATAGTCGCGCTCGTGCTCGAGCTTGGCCGCGACGGCGTTTTCCAGGCCTTCAATGGCTTTGCCCAGCCTGGCGATGACTTCCTTGAGCGTCGTTTCCCCGGTCATGGCTCGTCCTGCACCCTGCCCATCACCGAATCGTTCGCGTTCAGAACGCGTTATCCAGGAAACATTAGGCGCCGTGTGAAGGCAACGTCAATAAAGCTCTCGCGACTGTCCCCCGCTAACGCTAATGTAGGTCTGCCGGGGCCATCACAAGCCCGGCAAAAACGCACCGATTTGTTGACTCAAGGGCCGCGCCTGCTATGTGTCGCGCACCCTTTCCAGGCCTTTCCCAGGGCCTCAAACCCCCACCCCGGAGGAAGCATGACCTCGCGTGAACAACATGACCGGATGGCCAATGCGATCCGTTTCCTTTCCATGGACGCCGTCGAGAAGGCGAATTCCGGCCACCCGGGCCTGCCCATGGGCTGCGCCGACATCGCCACGGTGCTGTTCACCCGCTTCCTGAAATTCGACGCCAAGGCCCCGCACTGGGCCGACCGCGACCGTTTCATCCTGTCGGCCGGCCACGGCTCGATGCTGCTCTATTCGCTGCTCTATCTGACCGGCTACGAGGACATGACCCTCGACCAGATCATGAATTTCCGCCAGCTCGGATCGAAGACCGCCGGTCACCCCGAATATGGCCATGCCGCCGGCATCGAGACGACGACCGGCCCGCTCGGCCAGGGCCTCGCCAACTCGGTCGGCTTCGCGCTCGGCGAGCGCATCATGAACGCCGCCTTCGGCAAGGACCTCGTCGACCATTATACCTATGTGCTGGCCGGCGACGGCTGCCTGATGGAGGGCGTCTCCCAGGAGGCCATCGCGCTCGCCGGGCATCTCAAGCTCAACAAGCTGATCGTGCTGTGGGACAACAACAACATCTCGATCGACGGCCCGGTGTCGCTCGCCGACAACACCGACCAGGTCGCCCGCTTCCAGGCCTCCGGCTGGAACGCCACCCACATCGACGGCTTCGATCCGGAAGCCATCGCCTACGCCATCGAGGCGGCGCGCCATTCCGACAAGCCGACGATGATTGCCTGCAAGACCACCATCGGTTTCGGCGCTCCGACCAAGGCCGGCACCAACAAGGCGCACGGCTCGCCGCTCGGCGCCGAGGAAATCGCCGGCGCGCGCAAATTCTTCGGCTGGGATTCGCCGCCCTTCGAGGTTCCCGCCGACATCCTCGACGCCTGGCGCGCCGCCGGCCAGGCCGGCGCCAAGGCCCGCGCCGATTGGGAGGGCCGTCTCGCCAAGGCGGACGCCACGCTGAAGGGCGAGTTCGAGCGCCGCATCTCCGGCAAGCTGCCGTCGAACTTCGACAGCGTCATTGCCGACTACAAGAAGAAGCTCTCGGCCGACAAGCCCAAGGTCGCCACCCGCAAGTCCTCGGAAATGGCGCTGGAAGTCATCAACGGCGCGGTGCCGGAAACCATCGGCGGCTCGGCCGACCTGACCGGCTCCAACAACACCAAGACCAGCCAGACCAAGAACATCACCCCTGACGACTATGGCCAGCGCTATGTCCACTACGGCATCCGCGAGCATGGCATGGCGGCGGCGATCAACGGCCTGACGCTGCATGGCGGCCTGATCGCCTATGGCGGCACGTTCCTGTGCTTCTCCGACTATGCCCGTCCCTCGATGCGCCTCGCCTCGCTGATGGGCATCCGCTCGATCTTCGTCATGACCCATGACTCGATCGGCCTCGGCGAGGACGGTCCGACGCACCAGCCGGTCGAGCATGTGGCAGCGCTTCGCGCCATCCCCAACCACAACGTCTTTCGCCCGGCCGACGCGGTCGAGACGGCGGAGTGCTGGCAGCTGGCGCTCGAATCCGAAAAGACGCCGTCGACGCTGGCGCTGACCCGCCAGAACCTGCCGACCGTTCGCACCGAGCACAGCGAGAAGAACCTCAGCGCGTCCGGCGCCTATGAGCTCGCCGCGGCGAACGGCGAGGCGGCGGTGACCATCTTCGCCACCGGCTCCGAGGTCGAGGTCGCGCTCGGCGCGCGTGAGTTGCTGCAGCAGCACGGCCACCCGACCCGCGTCGTCTCGGTGCCCTGCTTCGAACTGTTCGACCAGCAGAGCGACGACTACCGCAGGAAGACGATCGGCAATGCGAAGGTGAAGGTCGCAATCGAAGCCGGCATCCGCCAGGGCTGGGACCATATTATCGGCAGCGATGGCATCTTTGTCGGCATGACCGGCTTCGGTGCCTCGGGCACCATCGAGCAGCTCTATCCGCATTTCGGCATCACCGCCGAAGCGGCGGCGAAAGCGGCGGAAGCCCGCCTGCACGGCAAGTAAGGGTTGAGCCAAGCGAGCCCGTCAAAACCAAGCATGGCCGCCTTGGCGGGCTGGCCCAACCTAATCGATTTAAATCCAAGCCTTCCAAGGCTGGATTCTTCGCCCGTCCGCCGCTATGAAGCTGCGGACCCAATCGCCTTCCAGCTCCCAGGGAGAGAAACATGACCGTCAGAGTTGCCATCAACGGATTCGGCCGTATCGGCCGCAACATCCTGCGAGCCATCCATGAATCCGGCCGCAAGGACATCGACGTCGTCGCCGTCAACGACCTCGGCCCGGTCGAGACCAATGCGCATCTCTTGCGCTACGACAGCGTGCATGGCCGCTTCCCGCATGAAGTGACGGTCGACGGCGATCAGATCTCGGTCGGCTCGGAGAAGTTCAAGGTCACCGCCATCAAGGACCCGACCCAGCTGCCGTGGAAGGAACTCGGCGTCGACATCGCGCTCGAGTGCACCGGCATCTTCACCGCCCGCGACAAGGCGGCGGCGCATCTCACCGCCGGCGCCAAGCGTGTCATCGTCTCGGCGCCGGCCGAAGGCGCCGACCTCACCGTCGTCTACGGCATCAACCACGACAAGCTGACCAAGGACCACATCGTCATCTCGAACGCGTCCTGCACCACCAACTGCCTGGCGCCGCTCGCCGCCGTGCTGCACGAGACCGTCGGCATCGAGAAGGGCATGATGACGACGATCCACTCCTACACCGGCGACCAGCCGACGCTGGACACCATGCACAAGGACCTCTACCGCGCCCGCGCGGCGGCGCTGTCGCAGATCCCGACCTCGACCGGTGCAGCCAAGGCGATCGGCCTGGTGCTGCCCGACCTCAAGGGCAAGCTCGACGGCATCTCGATCCGCGTGCCGACCCCGAACGTCTCGGTCGTCGACTTCAAGTTCATCGCCAAGCGCTCGACCACCGCGCAGGAGATCAACGAAGCGGTGAGCGCCGCCTCCAAGGGCAAGCTGAAGGGCGTGCTCGCCGTTACCCATCACCCGAATGTCTCGATCGACTTCAACCACGATCCGCATTCCTCGATCGTCGCCCTCGACCAGACCAAGGTCATGGACGGCAACTTCGTGTCGGTGCTCTCCTGGTACGACAATGAATGGGGCTTCTCCAACCGCATGGGCGACACCGCGGTCGCCTTCGGCAAGACCATCGCCTGATCGCGGCGGACTTCGATCTTTCCAGACCAGACGCCCGGCTTCGGCCGGGCGTTTTTCGTTTGCGGGCCGGGCTGGCGCCCCAAGCGGCAAAAGCTCCGGAAATCAGCCCCATAGGAGCAAAAAACCACGCTGCCGCCTTGCACTGGTCATGTCTTCGCCCCACTCTGCCGTAAAGCGGGGAGGGAGGCGGATTTGAGGGGCAATTCCGGATGGAGCATGCGATCTATCTTGTAACGCTGGTCGGCACCGCCCTTGTCGTTGCCGCCGCGTTTTCGAGCCTGATCGCCTTTCGCTTCGGCGCTCCCCTCCTGCTTCTCTTCCTCTGCATCGGTCTGGCGACCGGAACCGACGGCCTCGGCATCGAATTCGACAACGCAAGGCTGGCCTATTTTGCCGGCTCACTGGCGCTGGCCGTCATCCTGTTCGATTCCGGTTTCGGCACGCCGCTCAATGCGCTGCGCCAGGCAGCCGGGCCGGCGCTGTCGCTGGCGACCGTCGGCGTCATCCTGACCACCGGCCTGTTCGGCGCCGCCGCCTATTACCTGCTCGACCTCACCTGGCTGGAATCCTTCCTGCTCGGCGCCGCCGTCGCCTCGACCGATGCGGCTGCGGTGTTCTTTCTGCTGCGCGCCGGCGAGATCAATTTGCGCGAGCGCGTGCGCGCGACGCTCGAGGTGGAATCGGGCACCAATGACCCGATCGCCATCTTCCTCACCATCACCCTGGTCGAGATCATCGCCGCCCACGCCAATCCCGAGGCCAATGTGCTGGTCACCAACCTCGCGCTCGGCTTCTTGCTCAACATGGGTGTCGGCGCCGTCGTCGGCATTCTCGGCGGCCTCGCCATCGTGCGCCTTGTCGAGCGGCTGAACCTCGACCACGGCCTGCTGCCGATCTTCGTGCTGACGCTGTCGCTGATGGTGTTCGCCGCCGCCGGCGCCATTGGCGGCTCCGGTTTCCTGGCGGTCTACCTCGCCGGCCTGATAGCGGGCAATTCCGACATCCGCGCCGTCACCATCCTCAAGCGCTTCCAGGACGGCATGTCATGGCTGGCGCAGATCATCATGTTCCTGATCCTCGGCCTGTTCGCCACGCCCTCGCAGTTTCCGGCGATCCTGGTGCCGGCGGTCCTGCTCGGCCTGTTCCTGATCTTCGTGGCGCGGCCGGTCGCCGTCTGGCTTTGCCTTGTCCCGTTCCGCCTGCCGCGGCCCGAGGTGGCTTTCGTCTCCTGGGTCGGACTGCGCGGCGCGGTCTCTATCCTGCTTGCCATCACGCCGCTGCTCGGCGGCCTGGAAAACGGCCGCGTCATCTTCAACACCGCCTTCATCATCGTGCTGGTATCGCTGGTCGTGCAGGGCTGGACCGTCGGGCCGCTGGCGCGCCGCCTCGGCCTCATCGTGCCGGCGCGGCTCGGGCCGCTCGACAAGGTCGAGCTCGAACTGCCGGGCTCGGCCCATCACGAGCTGCTCGCCTATCGCGTGGCGCCGGGCAGCCCGGTGGCGCGCGGCGAGCGCATCCCGCGCTGGGCGCGGCCCTCGCTGGTGCTGCGCGACGGCCGCTCGATGCGCTTCCAGGACATGGGCCGGCTGGCCGCCGGCGACCAGGTCTACATCTTCGTGCCGGACCGCTATCCGCGCCTGCTCGACAAGCTGTTCGCCAGCCGCGCCGTGGTCGATCCGGAGGACGCGGACTTCTTCGGCGCCTTCGCGCTCGATCCGACGCGCTTGGCCGAGGAACTGGAGGCTGCCTATGGGCCGGGCCTGACCGAGGCCGAGCGCAAGCTGACCGTCGGCGCCCTGGTGACGGAGCGGCTCGGCGGCCATCCCGAATATGCCGACCGGGTGCTGATCGGACCGATCGAGCTCATCGTGCGCGACGTCGACGACAAGGGGCGGATCATCGGCCTCGGCCTGTCCTTCGAGCCGACCGCGCCGGTGGCGCGCGTACCGGTGTTCCTGAGCGCCGGCGAGATCCGCGACCGCATCGCCGCCTTCGTCCGCGGCTGGCGCAAGCCGGCGCAGGCGCCTGCCGTCGAAGCGCCGCCCGAACAGCCCTCGACGCCCGAACCGGCTGCGCAAAAGGCAACAAGCGAAAGCTGATCTTACGCGCCTACATCATTTTGCGCGCGCGCTTCCACGCGGGCCTTGCATCGTCGCCGTTGGCGGGTAAGGTCCCCGCGATTTTCGCGGAAAGGGACCAGCATGGCCGGCTTCAAGACACTGGACGACATCGGCAACATCTCCGGCAAGCGCGTGCTGGTGCGCGTCGACCTCAACGTTCCCGTCGCCGACGGCAAGGTCACCGACGTCACCCGCATCGAGCGCATCGCGCCGACCATCGCCGAACTGTCCGGCAAGGGCGCCAAGGTCATCCTGCTTGCCCATTTCGGCCGTCCCAAGGACGGACCCACGCCCGAATTCTCGCTGGAGCCGATCGCCGGCGCCACGGCGCACGTGCTCGGCCGGCCCGTCGGCTTCGCCGCCGACTGCATCGGCGACGTAGCGGGCAGCGCCGTCGCCGCCATGGACAAGGGCGATGTGCTGCTTTTGGAAAACACCCGCTTCTACAAGGCCGAGGAGAAGAACGACCCGGCCTTCACCGAGAAGCTCGCCGCCAACGGCGACATCTTCGTCAACGACGCCTTTTCCGCCGCGCACCGCGCCCATTCCTCGACCGAAGGCCTGGCGCATCTGTTGCCGGCCTTCGCCGGCCGCACCATGCAGGCCGAGCTCGATGCGCTGGAAAAGGGCCTCGGCAATCCCGTCCGCCCGGTCGTCGCCATCGTCGGCGGCGCCAAGGTCTCGACCAAGATCGACCTCTTGATGAACCTGGTGAAGAAGGTCGACGCGCTGGTCATCGGCGGCGGCATGGCCAACACCTTCCTGGCCGCGCGCGGCACCGCCGTCGGCAAGTCGCTCTGCGAGCATGATCTTGCCGCCACTGCCAAGCAGATCATGATCGAGGCGGCCGAAGCCGGCTGCGCCATCATCCTGCCGGCCGACGGCGTCGTGGCGAAGGAGTTCAAGGCCGGCGCCGCCAGCGGGACCGTCGCCATATCGGACGTGCCGGCCGACGGCATGATCCTCGACGTCGGCGAAAAGACCGTGAAGGCCGTCGGCGACTGGATCGACCGCGCCGCCACGTTGGTCTGGAACGGCCCGCTCGGCGCCTTCGAGATCGAGCCTTTCGACCGCGCCACGGTGGCGGCTGCAAAGCACGCCGCCGAACGCACCAAGGCCGGCAAGCTGGTCTCGGTGGCCGGCGGCGGCGATACGGTGGCCGCGCTCAATCACGCCGGCGTCGCCGACGACTTCACCTATGTCTCGACCGCCGGCGGCGCCTTCCTGGAGTGGATGGAAGGCAAGCCGCTGCCCGGCGTCGAGGTGCTGAAGCGCTGAAGCAATTCCAGGAAAACCGTGCAGCGGTATTCCTGGAACTGGGCGGAGCAAAGCATTTGCATCCAGGCGGCGATGCTTGGCGTTGCGGAAATGCGACCGGAGCGATTGACCCGATCAAGACTCGGCGAGCCGGCCCCGCGGCGCGACTTTCAATCGATTTCGCGCTTTCCGGCATCATTCCTTTGGCGGTAGAGTTCCGTGAACCGCGGAAAACCACTGTCAGGAGGAAGCACAATGAGCGAACGTCTCGAAGACATTGCCGCCGCGATCGTGGCCGACGGCAAGGGCCTGCTGGCCGCCGATGAAAGCTCCGGCACCATCAAGAAGCGCTTCGACGTCATCGGCGTCGAATCGACTGCCGACAGCCGCCGCGACTATCGCGAGATGATGTTCCGCGCCAAGGACGCGATGACGCGCTACATCTCCGGCGTCATCCTCTATGACGAGACCATCCGCCAGAAGGCTGCTGACGGCACGCCGCTGGTCGACATCATCAAGGCATCCGGCGCCATCCCCGGCATCAAGGTCGACGCCGGCGCCAAGCCGCTGGCCGGCTTTCCCGGCGACACCGTCACCGAGGGCCTCGACGGCCTGCGCGAGCGGCTTGCCGACTACTACAAGCTCGGCGCCCGCTTCGCCAAATGGCGCGCGGTGATCGATATCGACATCGCCAAGGGCGTGCCGTCTCAGACCTCGATCGGCTCGAACGCACACGCGCTCGCCCGCTACGCCGCGCTCTGCCAGGAGGCCGGCATCGTGCCGATCGTCGAGCCGGAGGTGCTGATGGACGGCGCCCACGGCATCGACACCTGCTACGAGATCAGCAAGGCGACGCTGCTCAAGCTCTATGACGAGCTCTATGCCGCGCGCGTCGTGCTCGAAGGCACCATCCTGAAGCCGAACATGGTCATATCGGGCAAGAAATCCGGCAAGCTGGATAGTCCAGAGATCGTCGCCGAAAAGACGATCAAACTGTTCCGCGAGACGGTGCCGGCGGCGGTTGCGGGCATTGCCTTCCTCTCCGGCGGCCAATCGGACGAGGAGGCGACCGCCAACCTCAATGCCATCAACGCCATCGGCCCGCATCCGTGGAAGCTGACCTTCTCCTACGGCCGTGCCCTGCAGGCCGCCGCGCAGAAGGCCTGGAGCGGCAAGGCGGCGAACGTCGCCGCCGGCCAGGCCGCCTTTGTCCATCGCGCCCACATGAACCATCTGGCGGCGCTCGGCAAATGGCAGCCGGCGCTGGAAAAGGCCGCCTGACACGTTTCTTCAGACGCGACGAAAAACCCGGGCTCACTGCCCGGGTTTTGTTTTTCGCCGGCGGCATCCCCACTTCTGGGACTGCGCGGAAAAGCGCGTCGGCCATGTCGGATCGCGCCGATATCGAACGTCCTTGGCAGGAGAGGACAGGAGATCGTCATGCATCGCAATGCCGTCGTTTCGCGGGAAGACTGGTTCGAGGCGCACAAAAGGCACCTCGATCGCGAGAAGGAACTGACGCGGCTGCGCGACAAGATCGCCGCCGAGCGCCGCGAATTGCCCTGGCTGAAGATCCGCAAGGACTACGTCTTCGAGAGCGAGCAAGGCCCGAAGCGGCTGGCCGGGCTCTTTGGCGAAAACAGCCAGCTGATCGTCTATCACTTCATGCTGGCGCCCGGCTCGAACCATCGCTGCGAGGGCTGCTCCTTCCTTGCCGACCATATCGACGGCGCCAATCTGCATCTCCAGCACCACGACGTGTCGCTGGTCGTGGTGGCGCGCGCGCCGCTGGCCGAGCTGTTGCCCTACAAGCAGCGCATGGGCTGGCGGTTCGACTGGGTGTCGTCCTATGCGTCCGACTTCAACTTCGACATGCAGGTTTCCTTCACCGACAAGCAGATCGCCGCCGGCGACACCACCTACAACTTCGAAAGGCGCGCGCGCACGTCGAAGGACCTGCCCGGCATCAGCGTGTTCTACCGCGACGGGGCCGGCGACATCTTCCTCACCTTCACGTCGCGCGCCCGCGGCGGCGATCCGCTGATCGGCGCCTATCACTATCTCGACATGACGCCGAAGGGCCGCAACGAGACCGGCCCCTATGGCGGCCTGATGGACTGGGTGCGGCTGCATGACGAGTACGAGGACGGCCCCGAGCCGCCGCCGGCCTGTTGCGACTGAACCGGCGGCTAATGCATGTCGCCCAAAAGTGGCCCCGGTTTTGGGAAAACGACATGCATAAAACAATGAGCTAAAGCGCGTCGCATGAGGCCGTTCAGGCGCGACGCGCTTTAGTTAGATCGTTCACCCGCACAACAATATGCGCTAAGGGCATGAGCCATGCAGCGCCTGCTCGCCCTCCTCACCTGGCTCGCCTTTCCCGTCTACGTCTGGCAGGGGCTCGGCGTGCGCCGTCGCACCAGCCGCATGCTGCCGGCGCGCGGTCCGGTCATCCATGAGATGCCGGGCAAGGCGCCGGCGATCACGCTGCTGGTGCTGGGCGATTCCTCCGCCGCCTCGGTCGGCATCGGCCATTCCGAGAACGGGCTCGCGGCGCAGCTTGCCATCCTGATTTCAGAGCGAACGGGCAGCTCCGTGCGCTGGCGGGCGGCCGGCTTCAATTCGGCGACCTCCGGCCAGGTGCGCGACCATGTCCTGCCCAATTTGTCTGCCGATCCGTGGACGCATATCGTGCTCGCCATCGGCACCAACGACACCAAGAACTTCCACTCGGTGCCACGCTTCAAGAAGGAGTTCGGCGGCCTGCTTTACGCACTGCGCGCCAAATGGCCGGAGGCGCGTGTGGTGTGGTCGCCGGTGCTGGAGTTCACCCGGGCGCCGGCGATGCCCTCCCTGCTTGGCAGGATCCTCGAGATCAGGGCTGCCGAGATGAATCGGATGGGCAAGCGCCTCTGCCTGGAGCGCGGCGCGGTGCCTGCGTCGCGGCTGCCGATCCTCGATCCGCAGGCCGGCTTTGCCGTTGACGGATTCCATGCCTCGGAAGCCGGCTACCGCGCCTGGGCGGAGCATCTGCTTGCTCCCGTTCTGGGCGAGCAGCCCCAGGCTTAGGCACCCGATGGGGTGACGTCGCGGCTCTAGCCCCAGTGCCCGAGCACCGCGGTGAGCGAGATCGCCGCCATGGCAAGCAGCGCCAGCTTCCAGAAATCGCTGCGCCGCCTCAGCCCCGGCCAGCCGAGCGGCTTGATCAGCTGGATGACCATGATGCCAATGATGACGAGCGCGAGGAGTTTCGACATGCCGCTTTTGAGCAGCATCGCGGCCGGCTGTCAAAGCCGGTATCGTTGCTTTGAAGCCGGGCGGAACCGGGCAGGACAGCCGCTTCTCCGTGTGCCGGCCAGACTGACCGCAATCTCCTTCGAAAGGCTGCCATCCTCCTGACAGACTGCTGTCAGCAGGGGTGTGCGATAGTGTCCTCATCAAAGAAGAGGAGACTAGCCGTGACCGGTTACCAGATACTGCGCGGTGTGCAGCACTATGTCGGCAAGATCCGCACGATGCGCAACGAGATCCGCACCCAGCGTTTCATGAATGGCTTGCCGGCGGACATTCGCAAGGACATCGGCTGGCCGGATATGTACGCCAACGGCCGCCACATCGACCAATGAGCTTTTTTTGCGTGCCGCGCTTGGATGCGGACACCGCGGTGCCCAGATCTAGAAGCGTCGGCGGATATGCTGAACCCTCCTGACAGTATGCTGTCAGGAGGGTCGTGTCATGGTGTGGCAGGAGTAGAGAGTGAGCTTCGCATGGTGAGGAGCTGGAACGACAGGCTGAACACGCCGGGCGTCAATGGCATCAAGCCGTCGCCGCGGAGCTTTGCCGACGTCGTCGAAGGCCAGCCGATGCTGGTGCCGACGGCGCGCCAGGTCGATGATTTCATCCGCTCGATCCCGGAAGGCGTCGAGATGGACGTCCGCGCGCTGCGCAGCGCGCTGGCCATCGAGCACGGGGCTGAAGTGACATGCCCGGTCGCCATCGGCTATCATTTGCGCACCGTGGCCGAGGCGGCCGGCGAGGATCTCGAGCACGGCATGGCGCTGAGCGAGATCGCGCCGTTCTGGCGGGTGCTGGACGCCAGGACGCCGACAACGAGGAAACCGTCCTTCGGCACGGAGTTCGTCGCCGTGCAGCGCAAGCGCGAAGGGCTGAAGCCATAGTGCATGTCGCCCAAAAGTGGGAACCGGTTTTGGGAACCACGACATGCGTAGAAACAACGTGCATGTCGCCCAGAAGTGGCAACCGGTTTTGGGGCCACGACATGCATAGAAACAACATCGAGGAACCATACGATGCGTCGTGCCGACAGGCTCTTCCAGATCGTGCAGCATTTGCGCGGCGGCCGTCTGGTCACCGCCCAGAAGCTGGGTACGTGGCTCGAGGTTTCCGAGCGCACGATCTATCGCGACATCGCCGACCTGCAGTCGACCGGCGTGCCGATCGACGGCGAGGCGGGCGTCGGCTACATGATGAGGGAGGGTTTCGACCTTCCGCCGCTGATGTTCACGCGTGACGAGATCGTGGCGCTGGTCGCCGGCGCCCGCATGGTGCGCGCCTTTGGCGGCGCCGCCATGGCGCGGGCCGCGGACGAGGCGCTGGTCAAGATCGGCGCCGTGCTGCCCGATACCGAGAAGGACCGCATCGCCCGCACCGAGATCCACACGCCGATGTGGGTGGTGAGCGATGCCGCGCGCGAGGCGATCGACCTGATCGAGCGCGCGATCGAGAAACGCCAGGTCCTGACCATCGACTATTCGGACGAGGCCGGGCGCGGCACCGCGCGCGACATCCGGCCGCTCGGCCTGTGGTTCTGGGGCAAGGTGTGGACACTGGTCGCCTGGTGCGAGATGCGCGACGATTTCCGCGCCTTCCGCATCGACCGCATTGCCTCGGTGGTGATCGCCGGCCGCGTCTACAAGCCGGAGCGCGGCAAGCAGCTCGCCGATTTCTACCGCGCGGTGGAGCGCAGCGAGGACTATGGCATGACGCCGGACCGGGCGGCGCGCAACTGAAGCCTCGAAAGCCAATAAAAAAGCCCGCTCGAAGCGGGCTTTTTTATTGGCATGCCGAGAATTCTACTCCTCGTCGTCCGTGTCCTTGTCCTTCGACTTCAGCGCCGAGAGCTTGGCGAAGACGGCGTTGGCGTCGAGCTCGGCGTCCTCGTCCTTCGGCTTTTCCGGCGCCGGGACCAGCCGTTCCGTCAGCGCCGCCGGCAGCAGTGTGTCGCCGACCGGCGGCGCCTGCTCGCGGCCGCGCGAGGCGCGGTTGACTTCCAGGTCGAGGTCGATCTGCGAGGCGAGGCCCAGCGTCACCGGATCCATCGGCTGCAGATTGGCCGAATTCCAATGCTTGCGCTCGCGGATCTGCTCGATCGTCGACTTGGTGGTGCCTACAAGACGGGCAATCTGCGCGTCCTTCAGTTCGGGATGGTTGCGTACCAGCCAGAGGATGGCATTCGGCCGGTCCTGACGCTTCGACAGCGGCGTGTAGCGCGGGCCCTTGCGCTTGGATTCCGGCACCCTCACCTTGGGGTCGGACAGCTTCAGCCGATGGTTCTGGTCCTTCTCGGCGCGCGCGATCTCGTCGCGGGTCAGCTGGCCGGTCATGATCGGGTCCATGCCCTTGATGCCTTGCGCCGATTCGCCGTCGGCGATCGCCTTGACCTCGAGCGGATGCAGCCCGCAGAACTGCGCGATCTGCTCGAAGGAGAGCGCGGTGTTGTCGACCAGCCACACGGCGGTCGCCTTGGGCATCAGCAGCGTATTGGCCATTTCCAAAAATCCTTCTCGTTCGCCCGCGTTCCCGCGCGGGCGGTGGTTTTAGAGCCACCAAAATGGGAAATTCGCGGTCTGTATAACCGCTCCGTCACCATTTCGCAATGTTTTTGGAAGGCCCCGAAGGGAGAGGCCGGGCACAAGCGCGGCTTGGAAAGACAAAACCCGCCGGACTGGGTCCAGCGGGTTTGGAACCGGAGACGAGCAAGCGTCTACGACGGCTCTGGCTTCTTGACGCGGCCCCGGCCTTTCGGCCGGGTCGCGTTTGCAATCAAAGAGCCTGGCGGGCGATACGCTCGATGTCGGCGCGGTTGATGCCGAGGTCGCTCAGCTGACGGGCGTTGAGCTTGTTCAGCTCGCGCACGGTCTCATTGTACATGCGCCAGTTACGGAAAGCGCGGATCGGGTTCATGGTGGTTCTCCAGTCGTTGGTTGATTTGTTCGATGCCGTGTAAATAGGCACCGCCGCCTAAGAATTGAACGGACGCTTTTGCATGGCGGCAATGCGTTTTGTGCATTGCAGCATTAAGCTCTCGTTCAGGTTTTCCGCAGGCGATTTACGCACCAGGGCGCGTCGAGATTCAGGTCAGGCCAAGCCGGAGTCGAAGACGGGCGCGGAGCGACCAAAACGGTGGTTTCCGAGAACCGGCGCGGAGCGCACCTCCGCATGTCCCGGAAAAGTGCTCCCGGTTTTCCGACAAGGACATGCGGCAGCAAGGAAACTACGTGAGCCCCGGAAGCGCAGGTTTGCAGGCCGGCCTCACCTGAATATCCTAGCCGACGTCGAGCACGATCTTGCCGATATGCTCCCCATCCTCCATCCGCTCATGCGCCCGCCAGGCTTCGCTGAGCGGCAGGATCGTGTCCATCACCGGCGCAATCTTGCGGCTGCCGAGCAGCGGCCAAACCTGCGCCTCGAGCGCTGCCGCGATCGCCGCCTTGAACTCGACCGTGCGCGGCCTCAGCGTCGAGCCGGTATGGGTGAGCCGCTTGACCATCAGCTTGGAGAAATCGACACTCGCCGCCGCCCCGCCCTGCACGGCGATCTGCACGATGCGGCCTTCCACCGCCGCGGCCTCGTAATTGCGCGTCACATAGTCTCCGGCGACCATGTCGAGGATGACGTTGGCGCCCCGGCCGGCGGTCGCGTCCTTGACCGCGGCGACGAAGTCCTCCTCGCGATAGTTGATCGCGCGGTCGGCGCCGAGCTTCAGGCAGGCGTCGCATTTCTCCTTGCTGCCGGCGGTGGTGACGACATAAGCGCCGAAGGCCGCCGCCAGCTGGATCGCCGTGGTGCCGATGCCGGACGAGCCGCCATGCACCAGCAGTGTTTCGCCGCTCTTCAAGCCGCCGCGCTCGAATACATTGTGCCAGACGGTGAAATAGGTTTCCGGCACCGCCGCCGCTTCGGTGTGGGTGAAGCCGGCCGGCAGCGGCAGCACGCTGCCGGCATGCACCTTGACATATTCGGCATAGCCGCCGCCGGGGGTGAGCGCGCAGACCCGGTCGCCGATGCGCCAGCGCGATATCTGGTCGCCCAGTGCCGCGACCTCGCCCGAGACTTCGAGACCCGGCAGGTCGGACGCGCCGGGCGGCGGCGGATAGGCGCCCTTGCGCTGCAGCACATCCGGCCGGTTGACGCCGGCGGCACGCACCCGGATCAGCACCTCGCCCGGTCCCGGCACGGGCACGTCGCGCGTTTCCGGCTTCAGCACCCGCGGCCCGCCGGGCTCCGAGATCGCGATCGCCGTCATCTTCGCCGGAATCTTCTGTCCGCTCGCCATGAACTGTCCCGTCCTCCTTCGGCCGGTCTGGCCGGCAATTTGCATCAGCGCCCCTGCCCTATGTATGCTCATTGTCGAATCCGGCAAATGGCAAATCAGGGAGGAGCGACGATGGCGAGCTTCGACGACGAACCCGTAAAGAAAGCGCGCCCGCATGAGATCGGGCAGGATCTGGCCCTGCTTTCGGCCGACGAATTGTCCGAGCGGATCGGCATGCTGCGCGACGAGATCGCCCGGCTGGAAGCCGAGCTCAAGGCCAAGGGCGCGACCAAATCGGCAGCCGAGGCGCTGTTCCGCCGCGGCTAGCGTTGACGACGGCAACGCTTGCCGCCGAAAAGCCCGAATGCGCCTGTCAGACCGGCGCCACGAACCCCAAGCCGGATCAGACAATGTTTGCAACCTACCGACCGATCCTCTCCTTGCTTCGCGGCACCGCCTTCCTGCTCGCGGCGTCCGGCCTGCACGGGCTGCTTTTGCCGTTGCGTGGCCAGTTGGAGGGCTTTTCCACGGCATCGCTCGGCCTGATGGGCACGGCCTGGGCGGGCGGCTTCGTCACCGGCTGCTTCTTT
This sequence comes from Mesorhizobium sp. M4B.F.Ca.ET.214.01.1.1, assembly GCF_004791545.1. Lineage (NCBI taxonomy): Bacteria > Pseudomonadati > Pseudomonadota > Alphaproteobacteria > Hyphomicrobiales > Phyllobacteriaceae > Mesorhizobium > Mesorhizobium sp. M4B.F.Ca.ET.214.01.1.1. The sequence continues at coordinate 99,034 of NZ_SRUX01000018.1, read as the reverse complement.
GCGCCCCGCCTGGTTCGCCGCGCCGGCCATGTCCGGGCCTTCGGCGCCTTTGCCGCGTCGGGCGCCATCGTCGCCTTGCTCACCGGCCTCATCATCGATGAGTATGTCTGGATCCTGCTGCGCGCCTTTACCGGCTTCACCATGGCCGGCGCCTTCATGGTCATCGAAAGCTGGCTGAACGAGAAGGCGACCAACGAGAATCGCGGCACCGTCTTCGGCCTCTACATGATGGTCACCTATGCATCGATCATGGGCGGCCAGATGATCGTCGCCGGCGGCGACGTGAAGTCGGCTTCGCTGTTCATGATCACCGGCATCCTGTTCTGCCTGTCGCTGCTCCCGACCGCCGTCTCGACGCAGTCGCATCCGAAGCCGCTGCAGGACGTCAAGCTGGATGTCAAAGGGCTCTACGCCAATTCGCCGGTGTCCGCTGTTGCCTGCCTGCTGATCGGCATCGCCAACGGCGCCTGGGGCACGCTCGGCGCCGTCTATGGCGCCCGCATCGGCATTTCCACGGCCGAGATCGCGCTGATGATGAGCCTGGTGGTGGTCGCCGGCGCGGCCATGCAGCTTCCGGCCGGGCGCCTCTCGGACAAGACCGACCGCCGTTTCGTGCTGGCGGGCGCCGCCTTCGGCGCGGCCTTGTTCGCCATCGTCGTCTTCCTGTTCGAGCCGCGCTCCGGCGTCTTCGTCCTTGTCCTGACCGCCTCCTATGGCGCCTTCGCCTACACGCTCTATTCGATCGCAGTGGCGCATGCCAACGACCACGCGCGGGCGGAGGATTTCGTCAAGGTTTCGGGCGGCCTTCTGCTGCTCTACGGCTTCGGCACCATGATCGGGCCCCTGCTCGCTGCCGGCCTGATGGGTTCGCTGCGTCCCGAGGGCCTGTTCCTGGCCACCGCGCTCGCCCATCTTTGCCTGGCGGGCTACACCCTGCTGCGCATCAGCCGCCGCGCCCCGGTGCCGATCGAAAACCGCGACGCCTTCAAGACCCAGCCGGCCGACCGTTCGGTGACGCCGGAAGCCTTGCGGCTCGATCCGCGCAGAAAGGCTGAAACCAATGGTTGAGATTTGGGAAACTTTGCCTCTAAAATGACGCATGATGTTTTCTGATGCCTTTGTGGCGATTGCCGATCCCAACCGGCGCTATCTTCTCGAAGAGCTCCGGCGCGGCCCGAAGACCGTCAACGAACTGGCGGCCGGACTGCCAGTTTCACGCCCAGCCGTCTCGCAGCACCTGAAGGTTCTGCTCGAGGCCGGCCTGGTCAACGCCAAGGCGGAAGGCACGCGGCGTGTCTACACGGTCAGCAGTGCCGGCTTCCTGCGGTTGAACATCTGGCTCGACCAGTTCTGGGAAGCATTGCCCGGCGAGTGACCTCTGGGCGGCATGACCGGTCCGGCACTTGCTTCATGCGATTCCGTTCTGCGCTTTTTCTGGCTGTGGAGGAGGAACCCATGGGACGCGAAGCGGTACTTGGCGCTCTGACGGCGATCAATCTGGTTCTGCTCGCTGGCATGGGGCTGATGCAGATCCTGCCGGCGAAGGCGCAGGACGGCACAGGCATGCTGCGCGGAAGCGGGCTTCAGATTGTCGATAGTCAGGGCCGGGTGCGCTCCAGCATCTCCGTGCTGCCGGCGACGGCCGGCGAGGCCGAAACCGTTCTGTTCCGCCTCATCGCGGAGAATGGCCAGCCTTCGGTCAAGATCAGCGCCTCGACCGCAAGCGCCGGCCTGAGTTTCGTCGGCGGCGACGATGCAAGCTACATTTTGCTCGAGGCGGATGGTCCCGAAACCCGGCTCGAGATGGTGGAACCGGAAGGCCGCAAGAAGGTGATCGAGCCATAGCAGCGATGCAAGGCCAGGTGAGCAGGACCGCTCGCCTCCGATCGCTAAGTACTGATGTCAGCCGTCGTTGTAGGGGAAGAATTTGAAGTAGGGCTGGGCTTCCTCGATCACGCGGGCGAAGGACGGTCGTTCGACCAGTCGATCGTGATAACGCCTGACCGCGGGGAACCTGTCGCCGAACGGCTCGACCTTGTTGGCGTAGAACAGCGCCGGCGCCGCCGCGCAGTCGGCCATGGTGAAGGTTTCGCCAACCGCCCAAATCCTCGACTGCATTTCGGTTTCGACGATGGCGTAGGAGGCACGCAACTGCGCCCGCGCCTGCTCGACACCGAACGGATCGGTCTGGCCCTGCGGCCGCAGCCGGTCGCCGACGATCTTCTGCATCGGCTCCTGCACATAGAAATCGTAGAAGCGATCGGCGGTCCGGACCTGGCGGGCGAGGTCGGCATCGTCCGGAATCAGCGCGGTCGGGCCAGGATAGTGGACGGCCAGATACTCGATCACGATGGTCGATTCCGGCACCGTCTGCCCGCGCGCCTCGTCGCGCAGCACCGGCATCTTGCCCGCCGGCGACAGTCTCAGGAACGCCGCGCGCGACTGCTCGTTGCCGAGATCGACGATGACGACATCGAAAGGCGTGCCGTTCTCATAGAGCGCGATCAGCGGCTTCCAGCAGAAGGATGCCAGGGGGTGGAGGTGCATGGTCAGGGACATTGGGTGCTCGCTTCCGTTCGGCGTGGATTGGCCCGATTTCGATAGTGGCGCATTCCGTGCGGCGATGTCACGGCAGACGGCGGGTCAGGCGGCCCGCGCTGCCCGGTCATGCGCCGCGATGGCGGCGATCATGACGCCCCAGTCGTCCGGATGCAGTTCGTGGCCGCCACCCTCGATACGCACCAGCTTCGCACCGGCAACCGCCTCGGCGAGCGCTGCGCCATGCTCGACCGGAAAGATCGGATCCGTCGTGCCGTGGATGACGAGCAGCGCAATCCGCATCTTCCGAAGACGGTCATTCCAGTCTCCGCCGCTCTTGAGCAGGAAGTGGTTAGTCGCGCTGAGCAGGCCTCCCGACCGGTCATAGTCCCGCTCGACGAACGCCCTTGTCAGCTTCTCGTCGAACGGATGCACGGTGCTCGCGATGACGCGGGCCTCGCTAACGATGAAGTCGATCACCTGCTCGCGATCCGACCAATCGACCTTCTCGCCTGCCGCCGCGTGCTCTTTGTAGCTCTCGGACATTCCCGGCAGATGCGAGGTGTCGATGCCGACTGGCGACGTGCTGATCCCGGTCAGCGCCGTGACGCGCGACGGGTGTTTCAGCGCCACCAGCTGCGCGATCATGCCGCCCATCGACATGCCGACCACATGCGCCCTCACGACCTCATGATCGTCGAGCACGCGGATGGCATCGTCGGCCATGTCATCGAATGTGTAGGGCGGCTCGCCCGGCACGTATTTGCTCGAGTGGCCGGTATCGCGATTGTCGTAGCGGATCACGAACAGACCCTCGCCGGCCAGCTTCCGGCAGAACGCTTCCGGCCACCACAGCATCGACGCCATGGCGCCCATGATCAGCAGAACCGCGGGATCGGCGGGACTGCCGAAAGTTTCGGAAACGATCCGGGGCTGCTCTTTCGTCTTCATGGTCGCTTCCTCCTCTGCAATCCGATTGCATTTTGCAATCAGTTGCACGATAATCAGACTGATACGATAATGCAACCGGTTTTTCTGGAGACTTTGCACATGAACACCGATCACCGTTCCGGCTGCCCGATCAATCTGTCGCTCGAAGTGTTCGGCGATCGCTGGAGCCTGATCATCCTGCGCGACATGATCTTCGGCGGCCGGCGCCATTTTCGCGAAATGCTCAACGGATCGATCGAGGGCATCGCGTCCAACATCCTTGCCGACCGGCTGAAGCGGCTGATGGAGCTGGGCATGCTGACAAAGGCCGACGATCCCTCCCACAAGCAGAAGGCGATCTACAGCCTGACCGAGATGGCCATCACCCTGGTGCCGATCATGGCGCATCTCGGCGCCTGGGGCCGTGTCTGGCTGCCGGTCAGCGAGGAGCTCTCGATCCGCGCCGAGCTTTTGGAAAACGGCGGCCCACCCTTATGGGAGCGCTTCATGGACGAATTGCGCCATGAACACCTCGGCGCGGCGATCGACCAGGAGGGGCCAACCGTTCGGGCAACCCTGCAGGCCGGCTACGAGGCAGTGGTCGCCCGCAAGGCTGAGGCTGCCGCCGGCTAGACAGGGCGCGGCGTTTCGCCACTTCCTGAAAATCAGTTTCAACCGCCGCCGGGATTGTATCCTGCGTCTCGTCGACGATGATCGCGGCCTTTCAACAGGAGACTGCCATGACCGCGCTGACGCTCGAGAAAGCCAAGCAAATCATCGACGCCGCCTTCGCCAGGGGTGCAGAGCTGAAGCTCAGGCCGCTGGGCGTATCGGTGCTCGATGCCGGCGCCCACCTAGTCGCCTTCCAGCGCCAGGACGGCGCCTCGTTCCTGCGTCCGCAAATGTCGGCCGGCAAGGCCTATGGCGCGCTCGCCATCGGCATGGGCTCGCGCCGCGTCGAAGCCTTCGCCAAGGAACGGCCGCATCTGATGGCCGGCATCTCCGACGTCTCCGGCGGTCGTGTCCTGCCTGTCGTCGGCGGCGTGCTGATCCGCGATCATGCCGGCGCCGTCATCGGCGCGGTCGGCATCTCCGGCGACACGTCGGACAATGACGAGGCCGCCGCGATCGCCGGCATCGAAGCCGCCGGCTTCGCTGCCGATCCGGGCTGAGACGGATCAGCGGGAGGATGTGTCGAGATTCAAGTCAGGCCGAGTCGAAAATGTTGGTTCCGAGAACCGGAGCGGAGCGTACGTGAGCACCGGAAGCGCAGGAAACCTGCATTTGCACACCGGTCTCAACTGAATATCGGCACATCCTAGTTCAGGTTGATATCCCGGCTTGCCGACCGCATCGACACCGAGAAGCCGGCGAGCACGTCGAACAGCGCGATGACCATCAGGGTGAAGAAGACCGAATGCGCCGCGCCCTTCACCAGCAGGAACTCGACCAGGAAGGCGATGAAGACCAGCGTCGACAACAGATGGTCGAGGATCGAGGCGTTGGTGGTGCGCACCGATTTTGAGATCTCGACGAACAGGAAGAACAGGCCGATCAGCACCATCAGGTCGCCGAGCGTCATCGAGAACACGCCACCGGACATCATGCGGAACGAGAACATCTCGTTGGCCCAGGGATCGTCGCCGCTGCCGAATATCCCGAGCAGCCCGAGATTGTAGAGCACGAAGGGCACGATCAGCAGGGGGATGGCACCGAACATCTGGCGACTCCGATTGAGCTTCCTTCAGTTGCAGCCCGCCGGCCTTCCTCGTCAAGAAGTTTCATGCGTCGCCGCTAACACGCTCGAAGACCGCGCGAAACAAGCATGTCAGAGCAATTCCAGGAAAAGTGCGCAGCGGTTTTCCGTCCGGAATTGCGTCAAAACAAAAACTTGGGGCGGTTCGGCGATTCCATGAAACGCTGAACCGCCCTAGCGGGGGTTCCTCCCGCGCCTGTCAGGCCACAAAGACCGGCGCGCAGGGTCCGTCGGCAGAGTCGGTATCGAACCGCGACGCTGGAGCGATTGGCGAGGCCAAACGCAAAAAGACCGGCCAATGGCCGGTCTTTTGGAAGTCGCAAACCGCCGGAAGCTTCTCAGCTTTCCTTCGGCTCCAGAACCTGGCGGCCACGATACATGCCGGTCTTCAGGTCGATATGGTGCGGGCGGCGCATTTCGCCGGAATTCTTGTCCTCGACATAGGTCGGGGCCTTGAGGGCGTCGGCCGAGCGGCGCATGCCGCGCTTCGACGGAGAGGTTTTTCGTTTCGGAACGGCCACGGATATGCTCCACTACATGGTCAAAATGCCCCGGCAACCCTCGTGAAAGGGCCATGTCTGGGGCCATAATCTGAGAAAGTCGGGTGCCTATACACGCCCTGCGCCGTTTTGGCCAGCACCGCGGCAAATTTTTTTGCCGGAGCAGGAAAGCAGCATGAAGCTGCACTTCAGTCCAGGCAGCCTATATAGGCGCCCGATCTGCCAGCGCGTCGCTCGATCAGCGCCGCCAGCCGTCGCAGGCCAGGCCCCGGCTTGGCGGGATTGCGGGCGATCGGGTTGGGCAGCGTGACGGCAAGCAGCGCCGCCTGCCGACGCGACAGCTGCTTTGCCGAGACGCCGAAATGATGCTGGGCGGCGGCCTCGATGCCATAGATGCCCGGCCCCCATTCGGCGATGTTGAGGTAGATCTCCATGATCCGCCGCTTCGACATCACCGCGTCGAAATAGACGGCGAGCGGCAGTTCGACCACCTTGCGCACCGTGCCCAGCGGCCGCGACCAGAGGAAGAGATTCTTCACCGTCTGCATGGTGATGGTCGAGGCGCCGCGCGTTGCCTCGCCGGCCAGCGCGTCGTCGACGACGCCGCGCAATTCGCCGAGATCGACGCCGCGGTGGAAGCAGAACTGCCCATCCTCCGACATGACCACCGAATGCGCCAACACCGGTGACACGTCGTCGATGGAAACCCAGCGCCGGTCGTAGCCGGAGAAGGTCGCGAGGTCCTTCAGCATCAGCGTCGACACCGGATGCACGAAGGACGGCAGATAGAGGAAGGTCAGCACCACCGGTATCACCGCCAGGATGGCGGCAACGACCAGGGAGCGCCGGCCCAGGCGCTTGAGGCCGGCGCGGTTCAGGCGCCTCGGCCGCGCCATGTCCAGTCCTTCGATTTCATGATCGACGATCGGTTCCGTCAAGCCGCCCCACCCGTGCCATCAGCTCAACCGGCATAGTGGCGCGCGGCTTCTTGCGCAATGTCTGAGTGTCGGCTACCGCTCCCGGCCATGGCGAAAGACGAAGAAATCGCGTTCGAAACCGCACTTCTGATGCGCGCAGCGGCAATCGAGGCGCTGCTCAGGCGGCTTCTCGACCAGCGCGCGCTGTCCGGCGAGATCGCCCGGCCGAAGCGGCTGATGGCGGCCATGCGCCATGGCGTGTTGAACGGCGGCAAGCGCCTGCGTCCGTTTCTGGTCATGGAAAGCGCGGCGCTCTTTTCCGCCGATGGCGAGGCGGCATCGCGCGTCGCGGCGGCGCTCGAATGCGTGCATTGCTATTCGCTGATCCATGACGATCTGCCGGCCATGGACAATGACGATCTGCGCCGCGGCCAGCCGACCGTGCACCGGGCCTTCGACGATGCCACCGCCATCCTCGCCGGCGACGCGCTGCTGACGCTTGCCTTCGACATCCTCGCCGACGAGGCGACCGTGCTGCCCGTGGAACGCCGGGCAGCGCTGGTGCTGGCACTTGCCCGCGCCGCCGGCGTTGGCGGCATGGTCGGCGGGCAGATGCTCGATCTCGATGCCGGCCGCAATCCACCGGACGAGGCCGGCATCATCCGGCTGCAGGCGATGAAGACCGGCGCCTTGATCCGCTTTGCCTGCGAGGCCGGCGCCATCGTCGCCGGCGCGCCGCCGGAAGACCGCGAGCGGCTGGCCGAATTCGGCTCGGCGATCGGGCTCGCCTTCCAGCTTGCCGACGACTTGCTCGACCTGACGGCGGATGCGCACCAGATGGGCAAGGCGACCGGCAAGGACGCCGCCGCCGGCAAGGCGACGCTGGTCGCCCTGCACGGCGCCGACTGGGCGCGCAAGCAGCTCAGCGGCCTCGTCGGCCAAGCGCATGCGCTGCTGGATCCCTATGGCGAGCGCGCGGCCTTGCTGAAGGAAGCGGCGACATTCGTGGCGACGCGCAACAGCTGACCTGTTGCACAGGCGGACGACGCCGGCTCGCCACCAGTCCGATCTTCACAACCCTGCCAGCGCGAAATGCTGGATGCCATTCCAGCAAAGCGCGCACTGCTGAGCGAGCTGCGGATAGGGCGCCGACGTCGGCTTCGATTGTTCGCTCTTTCCGAATAGTGCTGCCAGCAGCGGGGTGATTATCCGACTTCTGCGGCAATCTATATCCGCCCGATGACGGCGCGACCGTCGTCATCAGCCTCGCCAAGCAACGCCATGAATCCACCGAAAGGAACCTGCAAATGCCCTTTGCCAACTTCAAGATGCCCGAGGCCGCCCTCACAAAAGCGCAGAAGGAAGACCTCGTCCACAAGACCACGCAGATGTTCGTCGACTATTTCGGCGAGGGTGTGCGCCCCTACACCATGGTGCTGATCGAAGAAGTTCCTGATGGAGGCTACGGCCGCGCCGATGAAGTCTTCGTCCTTCCCGATGCCTATCGGGCAAAGGATGGTGCCTGACATGGACAAGGCGGGCCGCTTGTCGAGCGGCTCGCCTTTCGAGCAATGCAAGTCGGACCTCAGCCTCTTGCGGCCGCGTTGGCGACCACGAACACCGCATAGAGCGACTGCCGCGCCGTGATGAACAGGCGGTTGCGCTTGGCGCCGCCGAAGGTGAGGTTCGCCACCGTTTCAGGGATGCGGATCTTGCCGATCAGCGTGCCGTCGGGGTCGAAGCAATGCACGCCGTCGCCGGCGCCTGCCCAGACACGGCCGGCCGTATCCACCCTGAAGCCGTCGAACAGGCCGGCCGTGCAGGTTGCGAAAACGCCGATTTCCCCCAGCGAATTGCCTTCGACGGCAAACTTGCGGATGTGCCGCGGCCCGTCCTTCTGATGCGTGATGCCGGTGTCGCCGACATAGAGGACGCTCTCGTCCGGCGAGAAGGCGAGACCGTTGGGCTTCGCCATCGTCGAGACGACCCGCGCCACCGCGCCGGTCGCGGGATCGGCGCGGTAGACGTGGCAGCCCTCGATCTCCTGTTCGGCGCGGTCGCCCTCATAGTCGGTCGCGATGCCGTAGGGCGGATCGGAAAACCACACTGTGCCATCCGAGCGCACCACGACGTCGTTAGGCGAATTCAGGCGCTTGCCGTCGAAACGGTCGGCGATCACCGTGATCGATCCGTCATGCTCGGTGCGCGTGACGCGGCGCGCCCGATGCTCGCAGGTGACCAGCCGTCCCTCTGTATCGACCGTGTTGCCGTTGGCATTGTTTGCCGGCGCCCGGAACACCGAAACCACGCCATTGGTCTCGTCGTAGCGCATGATGCGGTCGTTGGGGATGTCGGAGAAGACCAGATAGCGCCCGGCCGCGAACCATGCCGGGCCTTCCAGCCAGCGCCCGCCGGTCCACAGCCGCTCGACCGCCACATGGCCGACGAAGCAGCTTTCGAACCGCTCGTCGAGGACCTCGAAGCCGGCGCCCTCTATGTCTCCGAACATGCTTCTTCCTCCGCGAAAACGGGTTATCGATAGCCTTCGCGGCGAGCTGTTTTCAAGACTTGACCTGCAAAAATGTTAGCGATAACATCGGTGCCAATTCAGTCCGTTTGCTTGGCTTGGGAGGGCCATAGATGCGGCCCAAGCTCATCGAATTCATCGACATCTCCAAGCGCTTCGGCGGCACCCTGGCGCTGAAGTCGGTGTCGCTCGACATCCACGAGGGCGAGATCGTCGCCCTGCTCGGCGAGAACGGCGCCGGCAAGTCGACGCTCATCAAGACGCTCGCCGGCATCCACAAGCGCGACCAAGGCACGATCCGCTTTCGCGGCGAGGACTACCACCACCGCCCGCCGCGTCCCAACCAGCCGCAGAAGGTCGCCTTCATCCATCAGGACCTCGGCCTCATCGAATGGATGACGGTGGCCGAGAATGTCGGCATGGCGCAAGGTTTTTCGCGCCGCTCCGGCCTGATCGACTGGCGCGACACCGAGCGCCGCGCCGAGCGCGCGCTGGCGCTGGTCGGCTGCGCCTTCGATCCGGCGACGCGCGTCCAGGATCTTTCCCGCACCGAAAAGTCGCTGGTGGCGATCGCCCGCGCGCTGGCGACTGAGGCCGACGTGCTGGTGCTCGACGAGCCGACGGCGAGCCTGCCGGCGGACGAGGTCGAGCGCCTGTTCGAGGCGCTGCGGCCGTTGCGCGAGCGCGGCGTCGGCATGATCTATGTCTCGCACCGGCTGGACGAGGTGTTCCGCATCGCCGATCGCGTCGCCGTCATGCGCGACGGCCGCATGGTCGCGGTGAAGCCGGTGGTCGAGACCACGCCGCAGGAACTGGTCGACCTGATCGTCGGCCGGCCGGCGCACCAGATGTTCGCCAAGTCGCAATGGCAGGACGGGCCGGAGCGGCTCAAGGTCGAAAACCTCACTTGCGGCAACGTCGGCCCAGTCACCTTCGAGGCGCGCTCCGGCGAATTGCTCGGGCTGGTCGGCCTGCGCGGCGCCGGACAGGAGGCTGTAGGCCGCGCGCTGTTCGGCGCCGAGCGTTTCGAGGGAACGGTCTCGCTCGACGGCAAGCGCCTCGACCTGTCATCGGTCGGCGCCGCCCTTGCCGCCGGCGTCGGCCTCATCGCGCGCGACCGCACCGAGGAATCGGTCGCGCTGTCGCTTTCCGTGCGCGAGAACATGTATCTCAATCCGTCGGCGGTCGGTCGCGGGCTGTTCTCCTTCATGAAGCCGGCGCACGAGAGCGAGCTCACGCAGGAACTCGGCGCGCGGCTGGGGCTGAGGCCCAACGATCCGCATCTGCCGATCGAAGCGCTTTCAGGCGGCAACCAGCAGAAGGTGGTCGTCGGCCGCTGGCTGGCGACGGGCCGCAAGCTTCTGATCGCCGAGGACCCGACGGCCGGCGTCGATGTCGGCGCCAAGGCCGAGATCTACCGGCTGATCGCGGCGGCCGTCGAGGCAGGGCTGGCGGTCATCGTCGTCTCCACCGATTTCGAGGAGGTCGCCCATATCTGCCATCGCGCCCTCGTCTTCTCGCATAACCGCATCGTGCGCGAGCTGGCCGGCGATGCCTTGACGACGGCTGCGCTCATTCGTGCCGCCTCCGTGTCCGAAGCCGCCTAGAGCCGGATGATTTCAGGTCGAATCGACCTGAAATCTGAATCCGGTTCTAAATCAAAGAGATAGAGCATGATGTCGTCCGAAATCCGCCTCACACTTTTCGGCATCATGCTCTAGGAGGACCCCATGAATTCGATCAAATCGACGGCGCTTGAGCCGACCCGGTCGGAACTTTCCGGGCTGAGCCTCGGCCAGAAGGCTTCGCGCTACCTGCCGGTCTACGGCCTGCCGATCCTGACGCTGCTGCTCATCCTGCTGTTCTCGCTGCTGTTGCCGCGGACGTTCCCGACGCTGCTCAATTTGCGCTCGATCATCTCCGACAAGGCGATCATCGCGATGCTGTCGCTGGCGGCGATGATCCCGATGGCCTCGGGCCGCATCGACCTGACGGTGGGCTACGGCATCGTGCTGTGGCACATCCTGGCCATCAGCCTGCAGACGGCCTTCGGCATCCCGTGGCCGATCGCGGTGCTGATCGTCATCCTGCTCGGCGTGCTTACCGGCTTCATCAATGGCTGGCTGGTCGAGGTGGCGCGCATCGATTCCTTCATCGCCACGCTCGGCACCGGCACCGTGCTGTACGCTTTGGCCATGTGGTACACCGGCGGCCGCCAGGTCGTCGGCGTGCTGCCCGAGGGCTTCCTCTCCCTCAACGGCACGATGCTGTTCGGCTTGCCGATCACCGGCTACTACGTGGTCGTCCTGGCGCTGGCGATGTGGCTCGTGCTCGAATACCTGCCGATCGGCCGCTACCTCTACGCCATCGGCGCCAATCCGAAGGCCGCTGCGCTCAACGGCATCCCGGTGCAGAAATTCGTCATGGGCGCCTTCGTCGCCTCCGGTGCGCTGACCGCGCTGGGCGGGGTGCTGCTCGCCTCGAAGCTCCGCATCGGCCAGGCCAGCGTCGGCCTCGAATATCTGCTGCCGGCGCTGGTCGGCGCCTTCCTCGGATCGACCACCATCAAGCCCGGCCGCGTCAATGTGTGGGGCACCATCATCGGCGTCGTCATCCTCGCTGTCGGCATTTCAGGCATCCAGCAGTTCGGCGGCTCGTTCTGGGTCGAGCCGCTGTTCAACGGCGTCACCCTGCTCGTCGCGATCGGCATTGCCGGCTACGCGCAGCGGCGCCGCGGCGCGGTCGTGCCGCCCGCCACCAATCAACCAGCCACCAGCCAACCAACAAAGACAACCAACAATGCTTAATGGGAGAAACAATATGCATCGCAGAACAGTCCTTCAGCTTGGCGTCGCCTGCCTGGCGCTCGGCATCGCCTCGACCGCGCTCGCCGATCCGATGGCCGACGCCAAGGCGGTCGTCGACAAATACGCCAGCAAGGTCGAGAAATGGGACGGACCGACGTCGGGGCCGAAGGGGGCCGCGGGCAAGACCATCGTCGTGCTCGGCGCCGACATGAAGAACGGCGGCATTCTCGGCGTCACCAAGGGCGTCGAAGAGGCTGCGGCGGCGCTCGGCTGGACGGTCAAGACGCTTGACGGCGCCGGCTCCATAGGCGGCCGCACCGCCGCCTTCGGCCAGGCGCTGGCGCTCAACCCGGACGGCATCATCATCAACGGCTTTGACGCCGTCGAGCAGAAGCCGGCGATGGAGCAGGCCAAGGCGGCCAAGATCCCGATGGCGGCATGGCACGCGGCACCGACGGTAGGCCCGATCGACGACCTCGGCATCATCGCCAACGTCTCGACCGATCCGATGGAAGTGTCGAAGGCGGCCGCCGACTGGGCCTTCGTCGACGCCAAGGGCAAGCCCGGCGTCATCATCTTCACCGATTCCACCTACCAGATCGCCATTGCCAAGGCGGATCGGATGAAGAAGGAGATCGAGGATCTCGGCGGCAAGGTGCTCGAATATGTCGACACGCCGATCGCCGAGACCTCGCAGCGCATGCCGCAGCTCACCACCTCGCTGCTGCAGAAATACGGCGACGCCTGGACCCATTCGCTGGCCATCAACGATCTCTATTTCGACTTCATGGGTCCGTCGCTGGCGGCCGCAGGCAAGTCGGGCACCGACGCGCCGATCAACGTCGCGGCCGGCGATGGCTCGGAATCGGCCTATCAGCGCATCCGCTCCAGCCAGTTCCAGAAGGTGACGGTGGCCGAGCCGCTGAACCTGCAGGGCTGGCAGCTGGTGGACGAGCTCAACCGCGCCATGGCCGGCGAGAAATGGTCGGGTTACATCTCGCCGCTGCATGTGGTGACCTCGGACAATGTCGAGTTCGACGGCGGTCCGGACAACCGCTTCGACCCCGGCAACGGCTACCGCGACGAATACAAGAAGATCTGGGGCAAATAAGCTTCGCCAGCATCTCTGTCGGAAAAGCCAACGGCCGGCGGGATCCCGCCGGCCGTTGCTCTTTCCAATCAAGCCGTGTGGCGTGCGATCACCTTGGGCGTCATGCCGACCACGACCCGGTCGTCGGGTTCCCGCCGCCCATTGAGCAGGTCAAGCACCAGTTCCGCGACGCGGATGCCGATCTCATGCGCGCCGACGTCGATCGTGGTGATCGACGGCACCGACTGCTCGGCAAGGTCATAGGCGCCGAAGCCGGCGATTGCGACGTCGTCGGGAACGCGGATGCCGCGCCGCAGGCATTCCATCAGCGCGCCGAAGGCGGAAAGGTCCGACACGCACATCACCGCCTGGGTGTCCGGCCAGCGCGAGATCATCTCGACCATGGCGGCAGCGCCCTCGCGCATCGAGATCGGCGGCACGCCGGAGGCGATGACGCGCGAGGCGTCGAGGCCGCGGTCCTGCAGCGCCGCCACGAAGCCGCGCCGGCGGTCGAGGCCGCGCGTGTCGCGCGAAGTGTCGCCGCCGATGAAGCCGAGCCGCGAATAACCGCGCGCGACGAGATGATCGACCATCAGCCGCCCGGCCTCGGCGTTGGAGAAGCCGACGACGTGGCCGATCGGATCGCTCGGCAGATCCCAGGTCTCCACCACCGGCACGCCGGCATTGGCCAGCATCTTGCGGCAGCGCGGCGTGTGCCTGCCGCCGGTGACGATGATCGCTTCCGGCCGCCGCTGCAGCAACTGCCCGACCAGGCGCTCTTCCTCCTGGACATTGTAGTCGGTGAAGCCGAGCAGGATTTCCAGCCCGCTGTCGCGCAGGCCCTCGGTCATGCCGCGCACCGTGTCGGCGAAGTTGGCATTGTTGATCGATGGTATCGTCACCGCGACGAAGCCGGAGCGCCGCGAGGAAAGGTTGGCGGCGATGCTGTCGAAGACATAGCCGAGCTCTTCGGCCGCCTGCAGGATGCGGTCTCGCGTGTCGGCGCTGACCGAGGCGTCGCGCTTGAAGGCGCGCGAGACGGTCATCGTCGAGACGTTGGCGCGATGCGCGACATCGGCCATGGTCGGGCGTTTGGGCGAGGACTGCATGGCCGTACGTTATCGATATCACAACGGAATGCAACGCGCCGCCGACGCTTATGCAAAGGCGATCTGGACCTTCATCGCCCGGCTTCGGTCGTTGGCAAGCTCGAAGCCGGCAAGCGCCTCGTCGAAGGCCACCGTGTGGGTGATCAGCGGCTTGACGTCGATCAGCCTCTTGCGCATCAGGCCGACGCCGACGGCGAATTCCGGATGGAAGCGGAACGAGCCGTTGATCGACAGTTCCTTGGCGGTGACCGTCGACATCGGCAGCGCCATCTCGGCGCCGCCGAGGCCGAGCTGCACGATCGTGCCGCGCGGACGCGTCGCCGCGATGCCTTGCGCCAGCGCCGCCGCCGCGCCCGAGCATTCGTAGAGGATGTCGAACGTCCCCTTGTCGGCGAGATAGGGCGCCAGCCCCTCCGGATCTGTCCGCGTGTTGATCGCTTTGTCGGCGCCGGCGCGCAGCGCCATCGACAGGGTGAAATCGGCGAGGTCGACGGCGACGATCTCGGCCGCGCCCGCGCGCCGGGCACTGAGGATCGACAACAGGCCGATCGGCCCGCAGCCGGTCACCAGCACGCGCTTGCCCAGCATCTCGCCGGCCCGGCGCGTGGCGTGGAGGCAGACCGCCAGCGGTTCGGCCATCGCCGCTTCGCCGGCGCTCAAGCCGTCGGCCGGCACGCATTGCGGCGCGTCGGCCACCAGCATTTCGCGGAACGCGCCCTGGATGTGCGGGAACGGCATGGCGCTGCCGTAGAATCGCATGTTGAGGCACTGGTTGTGCATCCCCTCGCGGCAGTAGCGGCAGCTGTAGCAGGGCCGCGACGGCGAGACAGCGACCAGTTGGCCAGGCTCCAGCCCGCTGACGCCGGGACCAAGCTTCTCGATCACGCCGGAGACCTCGTGGCCGAGGATCATCGGCTCCTTCAGACGCACCGTTCCGAAGCCGCCATGATTGTAGTAGTGCAGGTCGCTGCCGCAGATACCGCCGGCGGCAAGACGCAACAGCACCTGGCCCGGTCCCGGCTCCTCGACGGGACGGTCCTCGATGCGCAGGTCCTTGGCGGCGTGGATGACGATCGACTTCATGGTGGGCGAACTCCTCGAGCAATACCAGGAAAAGTGGATGACGGTTTTCCGTCCGGGATTGCGTAAGCTAAAGCACCGGCGAGATGAGTGGCTGGCCGGCGAAATGAGCGGCGAGGTTGTCGCGCACCAGTCTGCCCATCGCCTTGCGCGTTTCGACCGTGCCCGAGGCATGGTGCGGCTGCAAAAGCACGTTGTCGAGCTCCAGGAAGCGTGGATTGAGCTTCGGCTCGCCTTCGAAGACGTCGAGCGCGGCCGAGCCGAGCCCCTTCTTCTCGAGCGCGTCGAGCAGCGCGTCCTCGTCGATGTTGGAGGCGCGCGAGATGTTGATCAGCATGCCTTCCTCGCCGAGCGCCGCGATCACCTCGCTGTTCACGATGTGGCGCGTCGCGGCGGAAGCGGCAAGCGTCACGAACAGGAAGTCCGAACGCCTGGCCAGCGCGACGGGATCGGCGAGGAACTCCCAATCGGCGGCAAAGTCCTTTGGCGCCACGTCGCTGTAGGCGATCTCCATGCCGAAGCCGGCAAGGCGCTTGGCCACCTCATAGCCGATGCGGCCGAGGCCGAGCACGCCGGCCCGCCGTCCCCAGACCCGGCGCTTGAGCGGATAGAGCCCCTTCGCCGCCCAGCTGCCGTCGCGCACCCAGCGCTCCGCGCCGATCATGCCGCGCGACAGGCACAGCATCATGGCGATGCCGAGATCGGCGACGTCATTGGTCAGCACGTCCGGCGTGTTGGTGACGCGCACGCCGCGCTCCCGGCAGGCCACGAGATCGACCGCGTCGAAACCGACGCCATAGACGGAAACGAGTTCGAGCGACGGGCAGGCCTCGATCATGGCGCGGTTGGCGCCAAGCTCGCCGCGCGTGGCAATGCCGCGCACGAGCGGTCCGACCTCGGCGAGAAAGGCCGGCTTGTCGTCGGCCGCGAAATAGCGGTGCACCGTGAAGGCTTCGTTGAGCGGCTCCTCGTCCCATGCGGGATAGGGTCCAACCTGAAGGATGTGAGGCCGCTGCATCGTATTCGCTCCACTTGACTTGACAGATGATGTTATCGATAACATAAGACGCTCAGCGACGAGAGGCAATCAGGAAAATGTCGTCCAAACTGTTCGATCTCAGCGGGCGCACCGCGCTCGTAACCGGCTCGTCGCAAGGCATCGGCTTTGCCTTGGCCAAGGGCCTCGCCGAAGCTGGCGCCAAAGTGGTCCTCAATGGCCGCGACGAAGCTAAGCTGCGTGCCGCGGCAGCGGACATTCCGGGCGCCGCGACGCTCGCCTTCGACGCGACCGACCATGATGCGGTCCGTGCCGCCATCGACGCTTTCGAGCTTGCCGGCGGGTCGATCGACATCCTGGTCAACAATGCCGGCATGCAGTTCCGCACGCCGCTCGAGGACTTTCCCGCCGACGCCTTCGAGCGCCTGCTGCAGACCAATGTCGCCAGCGTCTTCCATGTCGGCCAGGCCGTGGCGCGGCACATGATCGGGCGCGGCCGCGGCAAGATCATCAACATCGCCAGCGTCCAGACCGCGCTCGCCCGCCCCGGCATCGCGCCCTACACCGCGACCAAGGGCGCGGTCGGCAATTTGACCAAGGGCATGGCGACCGACTGGGCCAAGCACGGGTTGCAATGCAATGCCATTGCGCCCGGCTATTTCGACACGCCGCTCAATGCAGCCCTCGTCGCCGACCCGGCATTCAGCGCCTGGCTCGAAAAACGCACGCCGGCCGGCCGCTGGGGCAAGGTCGAGGAACTGGTCGGCGCCTGCGTCTTCCTGGCCTCCGAGGCGTCATCCTTTGTCAACGGACACATTCTCTATGTCGATGGCGGCATCACGGCTTCGATCTGATCCCCCACCGCGCATGGTGGTCATGGGCGTCACCGGTTCCGGCAAGACGACGGTCGGCGAGGCGCTCGCCGATGCGATCTCGGCGACATATGTGGATGGCGACAAGCTGCACCCGCAGGCCAACATCGCCAAGATGAGCGCCGGCATTCCGCTCGACGATGCCGACAGGTGGCCCTGGTTGGCCAAGGTCGGCGCAACGCTGCGGCAACGGCCCACGCCGGTCATTGTCGGCTGCTCGGCGCTGAAACGCGCCTATCGCGATTTCATCACCGAGCAGGCGGGCGCGCCGGTGCTGTTCATCTATCTCGACGGGTCGCGCGCGCTGATCTCGCAGCGCATGCATGAGCGTACCGGCCACTTCATGCCCACCAGCCTGCTCGACAGCCAGTTCGCGACGTTGGAGGTGCCGGGCAAGGACGAGAATGCGATCGCGGTGACAATCGACGCGGAGCTCGATGAGATCGTCGCCGACATAGCAGCCAGGTTCGCGGGAGGACCGACATGACCAACAAAGTGGCACTGATTGGCGCCGGCGCCATGGGTGGAGCGATCGGCGAGCGCCTGCTCGCCACCGGCAATCGCCTCGCCGTGTTCGACCTCGACAAGACCAAGGTGGAAGTGCTGGTCGCCAAGGGCGCGACCGCGATGGCGAGCGCGGCCGAGGCTGCCGGCGCCGCCGACTACGTCATCCTCAGCCTCAATTCAGCGGCGATCGTGCGCCGCGCCGTGTTCGGCGATGCCGGTGTGGCCGCCGGCGCGAAGCCCGGCACGCTGATCATCGACATGTCGTCAATCGATCCCGACGCGACGCGCCAGCTCGCCGCCGACGCCAGCGATAGAGGTCTGCGCTGGGTCGACAGCCCACTCTCCGGCGGTGCGCCGAAGGCGCTGATCGGCGCATTGACGCTGATGGCCGGCGGCGAGGAGAAGGATGTCGCGGATGCCCATACCGTGCTGCGCGACGTCGCTGCCAATTACACGCATATGGGCCCAGCCGGCGCCGGCCAGACGACCAAGCTCATCAACCAGGTGCTGTGCGCGCTGAATTTCATGGCTGTGGCGGAGGCGACCCGGCTGGCGCTCGACGCCGGCGTGGATGCGCTCAAGATCCCGCAAGCGCTCAAGGGCGGTCGCGCCGACAGCGCCATCCTGCAGGAATACCTGCCGCGCTTCGCCACCCGCGACTACCGCCGCACCGGCCGCATCGACAACATGGTCAAAGACCTCAACGCCGCCCAGGACTTGGCGCGGCGCACGCATACGGCGATGCCGCTGACGGCGCTCTGCGCCGAGGTGCACCGGCTGCTGACCGCCGCCGGACTGGGCGGCGAGGACCAGGCCGCACTGATGGAATTCTTCCAACGCAAAGAGGACGGCAAATGATCACGCGCTACGCACTGTTCGAAGGCAAGGTGAAGGACGGCCAGACGGAAGCGTTCCGCAGGGACGTGATCGAGACCGTCCTGCCCAAATGGAAAGCCTTCCCGGGCGCGCTCGATGTCCGCGTCTCCTTCGCCGAGAAGCGCGACGACGGCGCGCCGGAATACCCGATGATCCTGGCGATCAACTACCGCGACATGGCGGCGGTCGACGCGGCCCTCGCCAGCCCCGCCCGCGCCGAATCGCGCGCCGCGACCGAAGCGGTGCTGTCGCGATATTTCGAGGGCCGCATCCACCACCATGTCACTATCGCCAATGAGTTTCCCCTGGCGGGCGATTGACCTGGCAACTGGCCGGCCGTTTCCGTGAAACGGTGAACGGCCCTAGGGTTCGATGTGTTGCCGGTGTCCGGCCCGCGCTGACGCTTCCTCGATCGTCCGCATCAGCTCGTCAGGGTCGTATGGCTTCTGGAGCGTGAGTTCGTTTTCGAAATCGCCCGTCAGTCCGTCGGAGCCGTAGCCGGTGGCGAACACGAACGGGATGCCGCGCCGACGCAGGACTTCAGCCACGGGAAACGACTTTGTGCCGGCGAGGTTTATGTCGAGGATGGCCAGGTCGATATCCGCCTGGTCGGCGAACGTCATGGCCTCGCCCACCTGGGCAAGCGATCCTACCACCTGGTGTCCCATTTCGAGCAGAAGATCTTCCAAAAGCATGGCGACGAGGAATTCATCCTCGAGAATCAGAACCCGTTTCGCCTGCCCGGTCACCCTGTGCTCCAAGCATCTGCCCGGCGGGTAGCGGGGCAATCATTGTACACACAATTCCAGTCGACGCGTAGTCAACGCGCACTTCGCCGCCGAGTTCCGACGCCAGGGCGCGTTCTATCAGGCGCGAACCGAAGCCCTTGTTCTTCGGTTTGGCAACCGGAGGGCCGCCGCTCTCTTGCCAATGCAGGACGAGCCGGCGATCGGCATTCTCGCCTTCTACCTGCCACACGATCACGACATCGCCTTCCTCGGACGACAATGCGCCGTACTTGGCGGCGTTGGTGGTGAGTTCGTGCAGTGCCATGGAGACTGCAAGCGCCGCGCCTGGCGCCAGCCGGACGGGGGGACCTTCGATCCGGAAGCGGTTTTCTCCGCCCGCATGCGGCTTGACCGTATCGGAGACGATGTCGCCGAGATCCGCGCTCTGCCAGTTTTCGCGCGTCAAGATGTTCTGCGCGTTTGCGAGATTGATGAGCCGCGCGCCGAACGCTTCCCGCGCTTCGTCCAGCGTCGAGGCGTGGCCGAGGGTCTGGGAAGCGATGGACTGGACCACCGCCAGCGTATTTTTGACGCGGTGGTTGAGTTCGGACATGAGCGTTTTGCGATGTCTTTCCGACTGCCTGCGCTCGGTAATGTCCTCGATGGCGAGCAGGATAAGCTCCTCGCGTCCGGCTGCCTGGGACAGTTTGCGGGCATTGAGCAGCATGGAGCGCCGCCCGATATCGCGAAATTCATGCTCTACCTCGTAGTCAGTCACCTCCTGATTTTTCGACAGCACCTCGTCGAGAAGCGTTCGCAGCGCGGGGATGTCCCATTGTCCATTGCCGAGACCGTACAGCAGGCTGCCTAGGGTGTCCTTCGCCGCAACCCTGAACAGCTCATAGAAAGCCGCATTGGCCGACTGGACGTGAAGTTCGGCGTTCAGGACCAGCAAGGGCTGCCGCACCGTGCCGACGATCGCCTCGGCATAGATCCTCGCCTCGTTGACCGCCTCGGCGGCTGCCCTGTTCGGTGATGTCGTTGAAGGTGATCACGACGCCGGCGATGTGATTGTCGCGCGTCCGGTAGGGAAGCATGCGCCGCAGATACCAGCGCCCCGCATCGCTCGGGACCTCGGCCTCGATGGTGGTGAGTTTCCTCAGCACCGTCTCGGCGTCCGACAAAAGCTTGTCGTCGGAGAATTTCCGGGCGAAGTGGGCGATCGGCCGGCCGACGTCCGATGTCACCAGATCGAAAAGTTCCTTTGTCGCCGGCGCGAACCAGTTGATCGCCAGCTTGTTGTCGAGGAACAACGTCGCCGTCTCCGACCCTGCCAGCAGATTGTTGAGGTCGTTCGAACTGCGCTCCAGCTCCGCGATCTTGTGCTGGAGCTGGCTGTTGACGGTGTTCAGTTCCTCGTTGAAGGACTGCAGCTCCTCCTTGGAGGTTTCCAGTTCTTCGTTGGTGGACTGAAGCTCCTCGTTCATCGAGGTCGCTTCCTCGTTCGAGGCCTTCAATTCCTCGTTGGCGGTCTCCAGATGTTCGATGGTGTTGCGCAACTCGGCGCGCATCGAAACCAGCTCCTCCTGGAGCGCGCGCTCGCCGGAGGATGTTTCGCTGGCATCTTCGCGAACGGGCGGCTGCCTGGACTCGCCAGCTGGCGCAGCCGGCTCGAAGCTCACCAGGGCGAATCTGCCGCCATGCGGTTGAGCCGCCAGCGGCACCACTGTCATGGCGACATCCGTCGACCCGCTCCTGTGCAGGCGGCCCTGGACGGTGACGCTCTTGTCGCTCTTCAAGGCGTCGCGTATCGCGCTGCGAAGGTTGATCGCCAGCCCGTCCCGCGCCATGGCCAGAATGTCCCTGGTCGGCTCCCCGGATGGCTGTTCCAGATAGTCGCGCGTCGTTCCGTGGAAGTAGACGACACGCCCCTTCTGGTCGATCAGCACCGAGGCCGGAGCGTAGCGTTCCAGCAAGGCGCGGCGCGCAATGTCGACGACAGGTGCGGAGGCATTTTCCGCTGGCATGGGCGGCGGCGCGGCGGCCCCTGCGCCGGTTCCGATCGCTCCGCGCGGCAGCCGATAGTCGATGAGGTCGTGCCGCGTAGGCCCGAGCCGGCGGTATATCCGCCACTTCTTCGAAACTGTTTCGAACAGATCGTCATGCCGCCCGATTGTCTCGGCATTGCCGAGAAACAGGTGCCCATCGGGACGCAAGGCGAAATGAAACTGGCCGAGGACGCGTTGCTGCGCCTCCGGTTCCAGGTAAATCAGGAAATTGCGGCACGAAATGATGTCCAATCGCGAGAACGGCGGATCGCGCAGCAGGTTCTGCGCGGCGAACACCACCATGTCGCGAAGGTCCTTGCTGACCTGAAAGGACCCTTCGAGCCTTTCGAAGAAGCGGCGGACCCGCTCTGGCGGAAAACCCGCCAGCGCCGCCGTCGGGTAGATGCCGTCGCGCGCCTTGCGCAAATTGCCTTCCTGGGCGTCCGTGGCGAACACCTTCAGGTCGAAGCGCTTGCCGGCGGCTTCCGCATGCTCGGCAATCAGCATGGCTACCGAATAGGCTTCCTCGCCCGTAGCGCAGGCGGGCACCCAGACACGCACCGACTCGCCACTCGCCCGCTCAGCTACGAGAGGCGCGATCACCAGCTCGCCCAGCGCCTTCCATGCCTCGGCGTCGCGGAAGAAGCCGGTGACGCTGATCATCAGATCGGCGACCACCATGGTCACCTCTTCCGAACTGGTTCGCAGGTCGTCGAGGTAATCGGCAAGTTTCTCGATGTTCCGCAGTCCCATGCGACGATGGACGCGCCGCCTGAGCGTGTTGCGCTTGTAGCTGCTGAAATCGTGTCCGTCGCGGGCGCGCAGGATCTCCAGAACGTCCTCGATCGTTGCTTCGCCCCTCGGGACGACCGGCTCGACCTCGGCCGGGGCGGAGACATAGCCATGATGGACATAGGCGAGCAGCGTCGCCGGCATCTTTTCCGGGGCCAGCACGTGGTCGGCAAGGCCGGCGGCGATCGCGCTGCGTGGCATGCCGTCGAACTTGGCCGTCTCCGGCGCCTGGACCAGGCTCATGCCGCCTTCGGCCCGGATCTCCTTCAATCCTTCCGTGCCATTGCTGCCGGTGCCGGAAAGCACGATCGCCACCGAACGCTCGCGCTGCTCGGTGGCGATCGAGGCAAACAAGACATCGACCGGATGCCGCTGGCCGCGAGGCTGCGACGGCTTCGATACCTTCAAACCGCCCTTCACCAGTTTGAGGTCGGTATCGGGGGCGATCACATAGACATGGTCGGGGGCGATCGCCATGCCGTCCTCGACCTGCACCACCGGCATCCTGGTGCGGCCGCTCAAAATCCGGGCCATCTCGCTTTCGCGCTTTGGGTCGAGATGCAGCACCACGACGAAGGCGCAACCACTGTCGGCCGACATGGCATCGAAGAAGCTGCCCAGCGCCTCGATGCCGCCTGCCGAGGCGCCGATCCCGACGACGGGAATCGCGTCGTTCGGGCGGCGTTCAATGCCGTCTTCCTCGGCGGCGTGCGTTCGGTTTGCCCGCGTGCCGCTTCCCGAACTGCCTGGCTTCTTGCTTGGTTCTTTGGCCATGTCGCCCGTCAAAAATGCATGGCCGGGGATCACCCAGCGGGGACCGTCTGCGTTCCCGGCATGGTGTGAATCTTGCACGGATGCGGTGCAATCGCAAACAAAAGCGCGGCCCGAGACATATGCGACAATTCCGGCCGGATATCCTGCCGATCGCCGCGGCCCCGCTCCCGCTACGGCGCTATCTCGCTAACAGCCAGTCCCGAAACGCGCGCACCTTGGCGGATCGCCTCTGCATTGATGGCGACCCGCGACGGCTGACCGGCGGAGACCCTCGCCGGCCTGTCCCCTGGCGAAGTGCGCTCGCGGATCTGAGCGGCAATGACCCGAAAGGGTCGACCGCGCGAGTTCATGACCGGCGAGACCATCGACGGCGGGCAGCGGCTGATTTGGCCAACAAGCGCTCCTGCCCCTCAGCTCCGGTGCCGCAGCGCCTCGACGATCACCGCCAATGCCGGCGAGAGCTGCCGCCGACTCGGATAGTAGAGATGATAGCCGGCGAAGGGCGGGCTCCAGTCGCCGAGCACCAGCGTCAGCCGTCCCTCGGCGATGTGGCGGCTGACAAGGCTTTCCGGCACATAGGCGATGCCTGAGCCGCTGATCGCGGCGTCGACCATCGGGATGGTCGAGTTGAAGGTGAGTTGGCCCTCCACCCGGACCCTGAGGTCGCGGCCGTCCTTGGCGAATTCCCACGTATAGAGGCCCCCGAACGTCGTCAGCCGCAGGTTGATGCAGTCGTGCGCGACCAGATCCTGCGGCGTCCTGGGCACCGGGCGGCGAGCGAAATAGTCTGGCGAGGCGACGGCCACCAGCCGCCAGTCCGGGCCGATCCGCACCGCGATCATGTCCTTGTCGATGCTCTCGCCGAGCCGCACGCCGGCATCGAAGCGCTCCTCGACGATGTTGCGCATGCCGTTGTCGCTATAGAGCTCGACATTGAGGTCGGGATAGTCGCGCAGCATCGGCTCGAGCTTTGGCCAGACGGTCGACTGCAGCGCATGGTCGGAGAGCGTGATGCGGACCGTTCCCGACGGCTTGTCGCGAAAGGCCACCAGGCTTGCGAGGTCAGCTTCGATCTCTTCGAAACGCGGCACGAGCGACTGGTAGAGCCGCTCGCCCGCATCGGTCGGCGCGACGCTTCGCGTCGTGCGCGTCAGCAGCCGAACACCCAGCCGCGCTTCCAGCTCCTTGATCGTGTGGCTGAGCGTCGACTGCGAGGTTCCGAGCTTCGCCGCCGCCCTGGTGAAGCTGCGCTCGCGCGCAACCGCCACGAACCAGAGCAGATCCTTCATGCCGTCGCGCTGCATCGCTTCCTTGTACCAGATTTATATCAGATCTCGATAAGTCCATGCGGATTATATCGCCTATTCGAACGAGGTCGACCGCAATATGTTCCCCGCAAGTCGGCGCAGGAGGCTCTCCGGCGCGCCGGTCGGGCTCGGCCGACTGGGTCGAAGATCCCTCAACCGCCCTGCGGCCGCCCACATTGAACGCATCAGACGAGAGATCACCATGGACATTATTCGCGCCGGCACGAGACCCTCCGCCAACGGCCCCTCGGACTGGTTCACCGGCACGGTCCGTATCGATTCGCTCTTCAATCCCTTCGATGCCGCGCGGGTGCAGGGCGCTCAGGTGACCTTCGAGCCGGGCGCCCGCACCGCATGGCACACGCATCCGCTGGGACAGACGCTGATCGTCGTCTCCGGCTTCGGCCGTGTGCAGCGCGAAGGCGGTCCGGTCGAAGAGATCCGGCCGGGCGATGTCGTCTGGTTCGCGCCCGACGAAAAACACTGGCACGGCGCGTCGCCCAACACCGCGATGGTCCACATCGCGGTCCAGGAGCCCAGGGACGGCAAGACCGTGGACTGGCTGGAACATGTCAGCGACGCCGATTACGGCGCCTGATCCCGATCGAACGAAAGGAAGAAAAATGCTCGCAACCGTTCTCCACAAGCCCGGCGACATCCGCTGCGAGGAGGTCGCCGATCCGAAAATCCTTCACCCGACGGACGCCATTATCAAGCTGTCGGCGAGTTGCATCTGCGGTTCGGATCTGTGGCCCTATCGCGGGCTGCAGCCGGTGGACGGCCCGATGCACATGGGCCACGAATATTGCGGCATCGTCGTCGAGGTCGGCGCAGAGGTGCGTAACGTCCGCCCCGGCCAGTTCGTCGTCGGCTCGTTCTGCCTCTCCGACAACACCTGCCCGCATTGCCGCTTCGGCTTCCAGTCTTCCTGCGTGCAGCGCGAGTTCATGTCGGGCGCGCAAGCGCCTTACGCCCGCGTGGCGCAGGCCGACGGCACGCTGGTGGCTACCGCGGAGGTTCCACCGGCCGAACTGGTGCCTGACCTCTTGGCCGTCTCGGACGTGCTCGGCACCGGCTGGTATGCGGCCGACGCGGCCGAGGTGCGGCAAGGATCGACCGTGGTCGTGGTCGGTGACGGCGCCGTCGGCCTGATGGGCGTTCTTGCGGCGAGGGAGATGGGCGCGGAGCGCATCATCGCCATGAGCCGCCACGCAAGCCGCCAGAGACTCGCACGCGAGTTCGGCGCCACCGACATCGTGGCCGAGCGCGGCGAGGAAGGCGTGGCGCGCATCAAGGACCTTACCAGAGGCGTCGGCGCCGACTCGGTGCTGGAATGCGTCGGCACGGCCGAATCCTTCGACCAGGCGTTGGCCGTCTCGCGACCCGGCGGCACCATCGGCTATGTCGGCGTGCCGCATGACGTTTCCCTGGACGGACAGCGCCTGTTCTTCGGCCAGAAGCGCATGCTCGGCGGCCCGGCGCCGGTCCGCCGCTTCCTGCCCGACCTGATGGATCGCGTGCTCAAGGGCAGGATCAAGCCCGGCAAGGTCTTCGACCTGCAGCTCCCGCTGGCGGACGTCGCCGAAGGCTACCGCGCCATGGACGAGCGCCGCGCGATCAAGGTGATGCTTTCCGTTTAGCCGGCTTCAGTTGCCGGGAAGCACGGTCCACAGCTTGGCGGCAAAACCGCGCTTGTCGAGCTGCCACGGATTGCCGGTGACCTCCGCCTTGCCGTTCCGGCATTTGTAGGAATAGGCGGCGTCGTGGCCGGTCGCGAAGGCCGGCACGACGTCGTCATTCGGGTTGGCGTTGCAGAATCCATCCGCGCCGGGATTGTCGCGCGCGGCGTTCATCCTGGCGCAAGGCAGGTGGCGCCGACGAAGCAGACCAGCACCTTGCCGTTCATGCAGCGATAGCTGGCCTGTGCCTGCAATTCGGACTCCTGCGGCGCGGCTTTGGCGTCCGGAAACAGCTTTTTGAAAGCCTTGGCCGTGCCGTCGTAGAGATCGTGCGAATAGGGGCGGATCGTGTCGTCGTTCTTCACCTGTCGGCACAATTCATGGAGGTTCGTGGTCGTGGCTGCCGCCGCGCCACTTGGGGCGGCGACCCACCAGGCGAAGGTCGACAGCAGCACAGAAGCGAAGCCGATCGCCGAAAAGCGCAATGCCCGCATTTTGACGTCCTCAGCAAACTGCGCGGCGACTGCCGCGCGAACGAAATCTTAATGTAAATCAAGCGTAATCCCGACAATTAAAATTATGCGTATGTGTTGGGGTTGCGCATGCCGGAATATTCTTCCTTCATCCGGTCGATCCGGGTCCGTTATCTCTCGGGATTGCTGATTTTCGCGCTGGCCTCCACCGCGGTCATGTTCGCGCTCAACCGGGTCAATTCTTTCCGTCACAACGTGGACGCGCTGAGCAGCAATCTGGTCATTTTCGGCCGCGATCTGCGCAACGCCACCAATTTCGCCGAGACCACCGGCACCGCCTGGCGCGCCGAGACGCGCGATGGGCTGGTGGCGTCGGCGCGCGGCCATTCCGAGCGGCTCTCCGGCGAGATCGAGGCCTTGACCGCCCAGCTAGCCGCCATCAGACCGCGCCTGTCGAAGAGCACCCTCAACGACCTCGATTCCACGTCCGTCAACGGCGACCTGTTCTGGTCGGCACGCGACATGGTGCGCAACTTCAATCTGATGTCGGTGGCGCAGAAGGTCGATGAATGGAGCTACCGCGAGATCCGCAACCAGAACGACCTGTTTGCCCAGCCGATGCTGGTTCGCGTCCGCACCGCGATGGACAATGAGCGCCATCTGGCCGACGCCGCCAGCGACAGGCTGCTTCTGTGGGCGAGCGGGCTGTTGTTCGCCGTGCTCGCCATCGTCGCCTTCTGGGTCTTCAGGCCGATGGAAAAGGCGATCCGCCGCGCCTTCGCCGAGACCGCCGCCTCGCTGTTCAAGGCCGAGGCGGCCGACCGCGCCAAGTCGGAATTCCTGGCCAATATGAGCCACGAGATCCGCACGCCGATGAACGGCGTGCTCGGCATGGCCGAGCTTCTGGCCAAGACCGAACTGACGACGCGCCAGAAGACCTTCACCGACGTCATCGTCAAATCCGGCAACGCGCTACTCACCATCATCAACGACATCCTCGACTTCTCCAAGATCAATGCCGGGCAGATGATGCTCGACCCGGCGCCCTTCCGCCTGGCGGAAGCGGTCGAGGATGTGGCCACGCTGGTGTCGGCGCGGGTCGCCGAGAAGAACATCGAGCTCATCGTCCGTGTCGATCCGCGCCTGCCGTCCTTCGTCGTCGGCGATGCCGGGCGCTTCCGCCAGATCGTCACCAACCTGGTCGGCAACGCGGTGAAGTTCACCGAGAAGGGCCACGTGCTGGTCGATGTCGGCGGCGAGGTGACGGACGGCGTCGTCCAGCTCAAGGTGCGTGTCGAGGACACTGGCATCGGCATTCCGGCCGAGAAGCTGCAGAACGTGTTCGAGAAGTTCGCGCAGGTCGACGGCTCCTCGACGCGCCGTCATGAGGGCACCGGCCTCGGCCTGGCGATCGCCGCCCGCCTTGTCGACCTGATGGGCGGCAAGATCGGCGTCGAGAGCGAGATCGGACGCGGCTCGGTGTTCTGGTTCGCCGTGCCGCTGCCGGCGCACAGCCAGGACTCGCGCGACGAGATCGTGCCGGTCGACGTCACCGGCGCCCGCGTGCTGGTCATCGACGACAACCCGGTCAACCGCGAGATTCTGCTGGAGCAGTTGCGAAGCTGGAGCTTCGACTGCGCCGCCGCCGAAAGCGGCGCCGTCGGCCTTGCCTTCCTCGATCGCGCCAGCCAGCTCGGCGCCGCCGTAGACTGCATCATCCTCGACTATCAAATGCCGGGCATGAACGGCGCCGACGTCGCCAAGGCGATTGCCGCCGACAGCCGCATGTCCGCAATCCCGGTGGTCATCCTGACCTCGGTCGACCAGGTCGATTTCGGCAAGATGGTCATCGATTTCGGCATTGCCGCGCATCTGACCAAGCCGGCGCGCTCGGCCGTCCTGCTCGGCACCGTCATCTCGGTCATCCAGAAGGCGCGCTCGCAGGTCGGCAAGGCACGCTTCGTCCGCGAGGCGGTCGCCCCGCAAGCAGCGCCCGCACCCGCCTTCACCGTCATCCGCGGTCCGGCCATGCCGGCGCCCGCCGCACCGGAACCGGCTGCCGCCGCGAACGGCCCGATCGACATCCTGATCGCCGAGGACAATGACGTGAACCAGCTGGTCTTCGGCCAGATCCTCAACGGTCTCGGCCTCAGCTACCGCATCGCCGGCAATGGCCGCACGGCCGTCGAGATGTACAAGGCGCTGCGGCCAAGGCTGATCCTGATGGATGTCTCCATGCCCGAGATGAACGGCTACGAGGCGACCGGCGCCATCCGCCAGATCGAACGGCAGAGCGGCAACCACACGCCGATCATCGGCGTCACCGCGCACGCGCTGAAGGGCGACCGCGAAAAGTGCATCGAGGCCGGCATGGACGACTATCTGCCGAAGCCGATCTCGCCCGACCGCCTCGGCAGCAAGATCGGCACCTGGCTCAGCGAGACGGTGGCGGTGAAGACGGCGTGATCGCCGTTGAGGAACTGGTCGCAACGATCGCCCGTCGAATTCCTTCCCGCTAGCGTCTCATATCTTCTTTGAAGGCCGGCTATCGGTTGCGCACCACCAGGCAGGCGCCGCCGACGCCGTGCAGTTTCTGGCAGATGCCATTCGCCTCGCCCCGGCTGTCGGCGCCGATCCGGACCGCGTAGATGCCGCGCCGGCCGATCGGCGTACGCACCCGGCTGACCACCGGATCGTGGTTGGAAAGCAGGGCCGGGAAACGGCTCCTGACCCTAAGCCATTGGCCGACCGCGGCGCTGCGGCGGAAATTGCCGGCCACCTGCACGCCCCAGGGCTTCACGTTGATCGAGGCCATGGCAACGGTCTGCGACATGATCACCGGCAGCTTGCGGCAGGCGACGGCGAAGCTTGCCTTGGCGTCGAGCGGCTCGATATTGCCGGCATAGGAACCATCCGAGAATTTGTCGACCGGCTCGCCCATGACGTCGAAGACATAGCTCTCGGTCTCCATCGGCAGGAAACCGCCGGAGCCGAGCCAGCGCGACACACGGTTCTCGCCGGCATTGTAGGCGGCGGCCGCAAGGCCGAGATTGCCATAGCTGACCTTCATCTCGGCGAGGTATTTCGCGGAGGCGGGAATCGCCTGCTCGATGTCGAAGGGGTTGGCCAGTCCCCGCATCTTGGCCGTGCCCGGCATGAACTGGGCAATGCCCTCGGCGCCGACGGGGCTCACCGCATTGGGATCGAAGCGGCTTTCCTTCCAGATCAGCCGGGCGAAGAAGTCCTTGGGCAGGCCGTTGCCGACGGCATGCGCCTCGATCAGATTGCAGACCTTGCCGATGAGTCGCTGCTTGGCCGACGGCGGCGGATCGGCTTGAGCGATGGTCACCCAGCCTGCCCCGCACAACAGGATCAGCGTCGCCCTGAGGAAACGCCGCATCGGATCTACTCTGCCGCTGCCTTGCCGCGTCCGTAGCGCTGCTCGATATAGTCGGCGACCATCTTCTCGAAATCCTGGGCGATCGACGGGCCGCGCAAGGTCGCCGCCTTCTTGCCGTCGACGAATATCGGCGCCGTCGGCGTCTCGCCGGTGCCGGGCAGCGAAATGCCGATATCGGCATGCTTGGATTCGCCCGGACCGTTGACGATGCAGCCCATCACCGCGACCTTGAGGTTTTCCACGCCGGGATACTTTTCGCGCCACACCGGCATGTTCTTGCGCAGGTCGGCCTGAATGTTCTGGGCCAGTTCCTGGAATACGGTGGACGTCGTGCGGCCGCAGCCGGGGCAGGCCGCGACGATCGGCACGAACTGGCGAAAGCCCATCGTCTGCAGCAGTTCCTGCGACACCTGCACCTCGCGGGTGCGGTCGCCGTTCGGCTCCGGCGTCAGCGAGATGCGGATGGTGTCGCCGATGCCTTGCTGCAGAAGGATGCCCATGGCGGCGGACGAGGCAACGATGCCCTTGGTGCCCATGCCGGCCTCGGTCAGGCCGAGATGCAGCGCATGGTTGGAGCGGGTGGCAAGCTCGGCGTAGACGGCGATCAGGTCCTGCACGCCGCTGACCTTGGCCGACAGGATGATCTTGTCGCGGCCAAGGCCGATCTCCTCGGCCATTTCGGCCGACAGGATCGCCGACTGCACGATCGCCTCGCGCGTCACCTCCTGCGCGGTCAGCGGAAAGCCCCGGGTCTGGTTCTCGTCCATCAGTCGCGTCAGCAGCTCCTGGTCGAGCGAGCCCCAGTTGACGCCGATGCGCACCGGCTTGTCGTATTTGATCGCCATTTCGACGATCGCCGCGAACTGCCTGTCCTTCTTGTCTTTGAAGCCGACATTGCCGGGATTGATGCGGTATTTGGCCAGCGCCTCGGCGCAGGCGGGATGATCGGCGAGCAGCTTGTGGCCGATATAGTGGAAATCGCCGACCAGCGGCACATTGATGCCGAGCCGCGCCAGCCGGTCGCGGATGGCCGGCACGGCGGCGGCACTTTCGTCGCGATCGACGGTGATGCGCACGATCTCGGAGCCGGCGCGGTGCAGCGCCGCGACCTGGGCGACGGTCTGGTCGATGTCGGCGGTGTCGGTGTTGGTCATCGACTGCACGACGACCGGCGCGCCGCCACCGACGACCACGCCGCCGACGGAAACGCCGACCGATGTCCGGCGCGGGAAGGGAGAGGAAAAATATCCGGTCATGCCGGCTGCCTTTTGCTCAGAGCAAAGCGTGCTCAAGGGTCCGGGCATGAGGTGGAGGAGCAAAGATGGCTTGTCAATGGCAACGTCCAAGCGGAAGCGGCAAATTGGCGGGGCGGCGATGCGGCCGTCGCGCACCGCGTTGGCCGACTGCCGGCCACCCGCATGCCGAGATGAATGGCGAGAACGGTCCGATATACGGCACCCGAGGCACGCGATCCGCATGCCTGAAGCCGTGGGAACCTTTATTGGGCTAAAGAAGGAAACATCTCCGGCGACAGGCTGCCACCGGAGAGATGATCGCACCGAAGGCGGCGCGGCTTTGTTAAAGGAGCGTCAGTGCGTCGTCGGTTTCGCCTTCAGCTTTTCAATCTCGTCCTTGATTGCCAGCTTGCGCCGCTTGAGATTCACGATTTCGAGGTCGTCGACCGACGGATGGTTCATCGCATCGGTGATCTCGCGCTCGATGTCACCGTGTTTCCGCTGCAACTCATCAAGATGGGATGCAAGAGACATGATTGGTTCTCCCTTTCATGATTTTCCTCGATTGCAGCCGCCAAAATGCGCCCACCGCCAGTCCGCATCTGTGACAGCACGATGACACTCTGCCACCAACCGATCTCGATGTCGAATGCCGCGTGGTAGCATTCCACGACAATGTGAAATGTGATATGAGCGGCCCGCCGGTTGCAAAATCCCACCGGCCCCGCCCAATCAGGCCCATCTCTTGGGCGCCGCAGACGTGCAGACGGTAGAGAATGTCCGAACAGGAACAGGCCGAGATCCGGCTCGAATTTTCCCGCCTGAAGCAGGAACACGCCGATTTCGACGCCGCCATCAATGCGATGATCGCCACCGGCTGCGACCCCCTGCAGATTCAGCGCATGAAGAAGAAGAAACTCTTCCTCAAGGACCGGCTGATGGCGCTGGAAGACCGCATCATCCCCGACATCATCGCCTGACGCGCGACCGGGCGTCCCAGCCCGATAGGCTCACGCCGCGATCGACAGCCGTGCCGCGCGCTCGCGCAGCAGAGCGATGAGTTCGGCTGTCCGCTCCTCGGATGTGTCTATCGGAACGACAAGGCACATCGTTGCCTCGACCTTGCCCGGCGCCGAAAAAACCGGCGCTGCCAGGCACTTGGTGTAGGCGTCGACGAGCCCGGAGGTCACGCAATAGCCGGTGGCCCGCGCCTTGCCGATGTCGTCGATGAAATCGTCGAGCTTGAGCTTGCGGCCATCCGGCAGGATGAGGTCGGCCTCGGATACCATGGCTTCGATCCGGTCCCGGTCGAAGCCCGCAAGCAGCAGCCTGCCGGAAGCGGTCCAGGGGAGCGGTATCTGCAGGCCGGTGGCCGAGCTGATGCGGAACGGCCTCGTGCCGGGACTGGAATGGATGATCGTGTAGCGGCCGCTCTGCAGCATGCACAATTCGGACGTCTCGCCGGTCTCGTGCGAAAGCGTGTCGACCTCCTGCCGCCCGCGCCGCAGCATGTCGTTGCCGCGCATGTAGGCCATTCCATAGAGGTAGAGCTTCTTGCCGAAATAGACCCGGTTGCCGTCGCCGGCCAGCTCCAGCAGCCCGGCGTCGACCAGCTCGCGCACCAGCGTGTAGGTCGTCGATCGCGGCGCATTCACCCCCTTGGCCAGCTCGCCTATGCCGATCGCGCGCTGGGTGGCGTGCAGGAAGTCCAGAATGTGCAGCACCCGGTTGAGGCCCTTCTCGCGTGAGTTCGCGGGCTTCTCTTCGTCCGTTCCGGTCTGCCACTCCGCGAGAGTTTCGCCATCTTGCATTGTCGATTCCTGGTGTTAGTATTGTCTTGTACAGGATACACGCGTCTCTTGTAAGAGACAATCGCCTTGTCGATCACCGACGCGTGTATCGCTCGTCCACTGGGGAACACAACACGAAAGGAGGTCGCCGTGAACGACACATCCAAAAGACGTGATTTTCTGAAACTGGGAATGGCGGGGTTGGCAACGGCCGGCGTGGTAGCCGCGGCCGCAACGGTCGACGCCA
This sequence comes from Mesorhizobium sp. M4B.F.Ca.ET.214.01.1.1, assembly GCF_004791545.1. NCBI lineage: Bacteria > Pseudomonadati > Pseudomonadota > Alphaproteobacteria > Hyphomicrobiales > Phyllobacteriaceae > Mesorhizobium > Mesorhizobium sp. M4B.F.Ca.ET.214.01.1.1. The sequence goes on along the minus strand of NZ_SRUX01000018.1, from coordinate 66,055 downwards.
AGAAGGCGGCGGCTCAGGCGGCGCCCGACAGCCTGCTGCGCACCGTGCTCGATCGCGGCAAGCTGATCGTCGGCACCGGCAGCACCAACGCGCCCTGGCACTTCGAGAACGATGCCGGCGAGCTTGTCGGCATGGACATCACCATGGGCCGGATCCTGGCCAAGGGCCTGTTCGACGACCCGACCAAGGTCGAGTTCGTCATGCAGGACCCGGCGCAGCGCATTCCCAACGTGACCACCAACAAGGTCGACATCACAATCCAGTTCATGACCATGACGGCGCAGCGCTCGCAGCTGATCAACTTCTCGCGGCCCTACTACGTCGAAGGCGTCGCCCTGCTGACGCTTCCTTCGGCCGAGAACAAGACCTTCGACAAGCTGCTCGCCGCCGGCTCGGCGACCCGCATTTCCATCCTGCAGAACGTCGATGCCGAGACCTCGGTCCATTTCGCCCTGCCAGATGCTCAGGTGATGCAGATCGACACCCAGGCCAATGTGCTGCAGGCGCTGGAATCCAAGCGCGTCGACGCCGCCGCCGTCGATCTTTCCACGGTGCGCTGGCTCGCCTCGCGCAATCCCGACAAATATTTCGACGCCGGCAAGAGCTGGTACTCGATGCTCTACGGCGCGGCACTCCGGCAAGGCGATCTCGACTGGCTGACCTACGTCAACCAGACCTTCACCATCGCCATGTTCGGCCACGAAACCGCGCTCTACGACGCGGCGTTTAAGGACTATTTCGGGCTGGAGCCGCCGGCGCGTCATCCGGGCTTCCCGGTCATCTGATGCCGTTCGCAGAAAGGGCGCCTGGCGCGCCCTTCCATTCTCTTCCAGCGCGGCGCGACCTGTTCGCGCCGCGGCGGAAGTCTTGAGGGCTGCAGCAAATGGGCTACGCGCTCAACTTCAACCTGATCTGGCGCCATTTCGACAAGCTCTGGGGCGGGCTGCTGCTCAGCCTCGAGCTTGCCGTGATCTCGATCGCCATCGGCATCGTCATCGGGCTGGTGCTGGCGGTCTGGTACGTTTCGGCCGGACGCACGGTGCGGGCAATCATCGCCGCCTATGTCGAGTTCATCCGCAACGTACCGCTGATCCTGCTCGTCTATCTGGTCTTCTACGGCCTGCCGACGGTGATCGACATCGCCTACAGCGCGCCGACCTCGTTCGTGCTCACGCTGTCGGTCTATAGCGGCGCCTATCTGGTCGAGGTGTTCCGCTCCGGCCTCGAGGCCGTGCCGCGCGGCCAGTTGGATGCCGGCAAGGCGATCGGCCTCACGCCCTGGCAGCGGCTGCTCCATGTGCGCCTGCCGACGATGCTGCGCATCACGCTGCCGGCGCTCTCCAACACCTTCATCTCGTTGTTCAAGGACACCTCGATCGCCTCGGTCATCTCGGTGCCCGAACTCACCTACGGCGCGCAGTGGATCAACTTCAACACCTTCCGCATCGTCGAGGTCTACCTGGTCACCACCGCGATGTACCTGGTCACCGGCTATGCGCTGCTTTTCGCGCTCAGGCTCGTCGAGCGCCGGTTCAGGGCGGCGCGCTGACATGTTGAGCCAGATCCTCTACGCCGTCCCGTTCCTCGCCCAAGGCTTCGCCATCACCCTGTGGGTGTCGCTGCTGGTCGTGGTGCTTTCGCTCATCGCCGGTGTCCTGTTGGGCGTCGGCCTGGTCTATGGCCCCGCCCCACTGCGCTGGGCGGTGCGCATCTTCAGCGACACCATCCGTGGCATCCCGATCCTGGTGCTGATGTTCTTCGTCTATTACGGCATGCCGGCGGTCGGGCTTCATCTGCAGTCCTTCTGGGCCGCGGTGCTGGCGCTGACGCTGTTCAAGACGGCGCAGGTGGTCGAGTATGTGCGCGGCGCCGTCGGCTCGATCCCCAAGGGCCAGTCCGAAGCAGCGATGGCGATCGGGCTGACCTTTCGCCAGCGGCTGACCTACGTCATCTTTCCGCAGGCCTTCAGGCGCTTCCTGCCGCCCTGGATCAATGGCGTCACCGACGCGGTCAAGGGCAGCGCGCTGGTCTCGCTGCTCGGCATCACCGACCTGATGCAGGCGATCAACCAGGTCATCGGCCGCACCTACGAGGCGATGCCGCTCTATATCCTCGGCGCGCTGGTCTACTTCGCCGTCAATTACGCGCTTTCGCTGGCCAGCCGTCGGCTGGAGCGACGCTTCTCCTTCATTCGGGAATAGCATGATGTCCGACGCCTCAAACGCCCGTCCCGCGCTGCTCGAAGTCCGCGATGTGTCCAAGGCCTTCGGCGCCGTCGCGGTGCTGCGCTCCGTCAGCCTCGAGGTAACGCGCGGCGAGGTGGTGACGGTCATCGGGCCGTCAGGCAGCGGCAAGACCACGCTGCTGCGCTGCGTCAACTTCCTCGAAAGCTACGACAGCGGCTCGATCCGCATCGACGGCAGGGAGGTCGGCTACCGCGACGCCGCAACGCGCCAGCGCCGCAGCGAGCGCGACTTGGCCAGCATGCGCGCCGAGACCGGCATGGTGTTCCAGGGCTTCAACCTGTTCCCGCATCTGACGGCGGCCGGCAACATCATGCTCGGCCTCACCAAGGTGCGCGGCAAGAGCGCGGCCGAGGCGCGCTCGATCGCCGAACACTGGCTCGGCCGCGTTGGCCTTGCGCACAAGGCCGACAGCCTGCCGGCCGAGCTGTCCGGCGGCCAGCAGCAGCGCGTCGGTATCGCGCGAGCGGTCGCCATGGAGCCGAAGATCCTGCTTCTCGACGAGATCACCTCGGCGCTCGATCCGGAACTGGTCGGCGAGGTCTTGGCCGTCGTGCGCAGCCTCGCCGAGGACGGCATGACCATGCTGATGGTGACGCATGAAATGGCTTTCGCCCGCGATGCGTCCAGCCGCATCGTCTTCATGGCCGATGGCGGGGTCAGTGCCGTCGGCCCGCCGAAGGAGATCCTGGCGGCGGAGACCACCAACGAGCGTCTCCGCAGCTTCCTGGCGCGGTTCCGCGCCTCGCATTTCTGACATCGGGCGGCGACCCAAGCAACTCCAGGAAAAGTGCAAGCGGTTTTCCGTCCGGAGTTGCGTAGAACAAAGAGAAGCCGCAAGGAGACTACATGACGCCCTATATCCGGCTCGCCGAACTCGGCCTGAAGCTGCCCGAGCCGCCGACGCCCATCGCCAACTTCGTCACCCATGCCGAGAGCGGCCGGCTGATCTTCCTCTCCGGCCAGGGGCCGTTGCGCGCCGACGGCACGCTGTGCACCGGCAAGGTGGGCGAGGACGTGACGGTGGAGGAAGCCTACGAGCACGCCCGCCTCACCGGCCTCAACCTGCTTGCCGTCATGCATGCCGCTGCCGGCGACCTCGGCCGCATCGTGCGCGTGGTGAAACTGCTCGGCTTCGTCAACGCCACGCCGACCTTCAGCGACCACCCCAAGGTGGTCAATGGCTGCTCCGATCTTTTCGCCGACGTCTTTGATAAGATCGGCGGACATGCCCGCTCTGCGATCGGCGTCGGCTCGCTGCCGGGCAACATCACGGTCGAAATCGAGGCGGTGGTCGAAATCGCCGCCTGAGGTCTTTTCAATACGGGATTCCAGAAGATGACGATCTCCAACATGACAATCCGCGAACGGCTCGGCCTGCGACCGATCATCAACGTCTCCGGCACGATGACGACGCTCGGTGCCTCGATCATCGTTCCGGAAGCGATCGCGGCAATGGCGGAGATCGCCTCGCAATGGGTGGAGATGGACGACCTGCAGCGCGCTGCCAGCACGGTCGTCGCGCGGCTGACGGGCGGCGAGGCCGGATTCATCACCGCCTGCTGCGCCTCAGGCATCACCATGGCGATCGCCGGCGCGATGACCGGCACCAACCTTCTGGCGATCGAGCGGCTGCCAGACGATACGGAAGGGCTGAAGTCGGAGGTCGTCATCCAGCTCGGCCACATCGTCAACTACGGCGCGCCGATCGACCAGTCGATCCGGCTGGCCGGCGCCAGGGTCGTGCCGGCCGGCACCGTCAGCGTCACGCAGGACTATCATGTGCGCGAGGCGATCAACGAGCGCACGGCGGCCGCCCTCTACGTCGTCGCCCATCACACCGTGCAGTACGGCATGCTGTCGCTGGAGGAGTTCTGCGAGATCTGCCATGCCAAGGGCGTGCCGGTGATCGTCGACGCCGCCTCGGAATATGATCTGCGCAGCTTCCTCGCCCGCGGCGCCGACATCGTCGTCTACAGCGGCCACAAATTCCTCTCCGGCCCGACCAGCGGCATCGTCACCGGCCGCAAGGACCTGGTGCGCGCCGCCTATCTGCAGAACCGTGGCGTGGCGCGCGCCATGAAGGTCGGCAAGGAAAGCATCGCCGGCACCATTGCCGCGCTGGAAGCGTGGGAGAAGCGCGACCATGCCGGCATCCGCAAGCGCGAGGAAGCGGCGCTCAACCTGTGGAAGGACGCGCTGCAGGGCCTGCCCGGCATCGTCGCGCGCATCATCCCCGATCCGACCGCCAATCCGCTCGATCGCCTGCAGATATTCGTCGCGCCCGAAAGCCGCTTCACCGCCGCCGGCCTCGCCTCGGCGCTGGCCGTCGGCTCACCGCCGATCATCGTGCGCAACCACGAGGTCGAGCGCGGCCATTTCTTCCTCGATCCGTGCAATCTCCATCCGGGCGAGGCCGAGATCGTCGCCGAGCGCCTGCGCGCCGTGCTGGCCGCCAAGGACCGCCCGGCGGACGCCATGAAGGTGGCGCGCAAGGATTCAGCCGGTGCCTTGCGCTGGCCGGACTAGCATTCGCGATCACGACAGTGTGAACGGCCGGGTTTTCGCCGGGCGGGAATAAACCGCCGGCATGATGGGTCTCCTCGACATACGCCGCTTCGGGCGTTGAGGAGACCGACATGACCCATCACCACGATGACGACGGCGGCGACGGCATCAGCCGCCGCCATGCGCTGGAATGCATGATCTGGGCCGGCACCGGCGTGCTGTGGACGATTTCGGGCGGCGTGCCCGTATCGCTCAACCTGCTCGGGGCTGCTCAAGCCGCCGAGGCCATGGCCACCGGCTTCACCTTCCTGCAGATCTCCGACAGCCATATCGGCTTCGACAAAGCGGCCAATCCTCATGCCATCGACACGCTGAAGGAAGCGATGGGCAAGATCCAGGCGTTGCCGCAAAAGCCCGCCTTCCTGATCCACACCGGCGACATCACCCATCTTTCCAAGCCGGCGCAGTTCGACAATGCCGCCCAGATCATCGGCGGCGCCGGCTTCGACGTGCACTACGTCCCGGGTGAGCATGACCTGATCGACGAGGGCAACGGCCAGGCCTATCTCGAACGCTACGGCAAGGGCACGAAAGGTGCCGGCTGGTACTCGTTCGACCAGAACGGCGTGCATTTCGTGGCCCTCGTCAATGTCGTCAACTTGAAAGCCGGCGGGCTCGGCAACCTCGGTGCCGAGCAACTCGCCTGGCTGGCGGACGATTTGAAGGCCGTCAGCGCCTCGACGCCGGTCGTCGTCTTCGCCCATATTCCGCTGTGGGCGGTCTATCCAGAATGGGGCTGGGGCACCGACGACGCGGCGCAAGCACTCGGCCTGCTCAAGCGCTTCGGCTCGGTCACCGTGCTCAACGGCCACATCCATCAGATCATGCAGAAGGTGGAAGGCAACGTCACCTTCCACACCGCGCGCTCGACCGCTTTTCCGCAGCCGGCGCCCGGCACCGCTGCCTCGCCCGGACCGATGACGGTGCCGGCCGGCCAGTTGCGCAGCCTGCTCGGCACCAGCCGGGTCATGGTCAAGCAAGGCGGCCAGGACCTCGCCATCATCGATTCGACGCTGGCCGACGCCTGAACGGCAAAGGAGCCCACCATGATCTGCATACGCCTTCCGGCCCGGCACATGGCCGCTATGCTGACCGCCTTCGCCCTGACCGCGGCGACCTCCCAGCCGCTCAGCGCGGCGGACGCGCCGATGGTCAAGATCGAGAACTTCGCCTTCACGCCGCCGGTGCTGACGATCAAGCCCGGCACCACTGTGACCTTCCGCAACGACGACGACATCCCGCATCTGGTCGTCGCCAACGATTCCTCCTTCCGCTCCAAGGCGCTTGACACCGGTGACACATATGAATTCACCTTCACCAAAGCAGGCGACTTTGCCTATTTCTGCGGGCTTCACCCGCACATGCAGGGCAGGATCACCGTCGCCCCCTGAAGGCGCGCGGCGGACCCAGCCCAGAGTGCCGGACAATGGTGCGGTGTTGAGCGAAAAGGCCCTGGCCGAGCGCTTCGGCGCGGTGGTGCTGCCCCATCTCGGCGACGCGCTTGCGCTCGCCCGCTGGCTGACCGGCAACGCCGCAGACGCCGAGGATGTGGTGCAGGAAGCCTGCCTCAAGGCGCATGCCGGCATTGCCGGCTACGCCGGCGGCAACGCCCGCGCCTGGCTGCTGACAATCGTGCGCAACACCGCCTACAGCTGGATGTCGCGCAACCGGCCGCGCGGCACGATCGCCGTCGGCGACCTCGGCGATCTCGACGAGATGGCGGCGGCGCATGGCGCCGGCCTGCCGGATGACAATGGTCTCGAGGCGAGCCTCATCGCCAAGGCCGATACGGCGGCACTTGGGGCGGCGATAGCGGCACTGGCGCAGCCGTTCCGCGAGACGCTGGTGCTGCGCGACATCAATGGCCTGAGCTACCGCGAGATAGCGGCCATGCTCGGCGTGCCGATCGGCACCGTGATGTCGCGGCTGGCGCGCGCCCGCGGCCTGCTTGTGTCTGAACTGGGGAGAGCGCCATGACCGGACATGACGACGGACTGCCCAACGATCCGGAAGGTATCAGGCTGATGATCCATGCCCTGGTGGATGGCGAACTTGATGCGGCAGCGGCGTTGGCCGTGGAGCGGCGCATCGCCGCCGACCCGGCGCTTGCCGCCGAGCATGCCCGCATCGTCGCGTTGCAAGCGGCGGTCAGCCGCTTGCCGCGTCCCGATGTCAGCGATGCCTTTCGGGCCCGCATCGCGGCGATCGGCATGGCGGGCATCGAACAGCAGGCGCCCGCCGAGTCGGCGGAGCCGCAGCGGGGTGCGTCGCCGGCGCTACCAAGATTGATTGCGGGCGCTGGCGGAGGCCAGAGGCGAGAAACCGGGACGCGTCCCTTCCAGACTCGGCCATCGTCAAAGACACGCCTTTTTGGCTCGTTCGATTGGCGGGCGCTGGCGGCGTCGATTGTGATCAGCGCGGTGCTGGCCAGCGGCGCAACGCAATGGCTGATGTTCAACGGCGCGTCCGACAGCTTTGCCGCGGCGGTCGCCAGCGGCCATCGCCGCAGCCTGCTCGCCGCCAGCCCGATCGACATCGTTTCGTCCGACCGCCACACCGTGAAGCCGTGGCTCGACGCCCGCATCGGCGTGTCGCCCCCGGCGCCCGACCTCGCGCAGGACGGCTATGCGCTGATCGGCGGCCGGGTCGAAGTGATCGCCGACCGGCCCGTGCCGGCATTGGTCTATCGCCATCGCGAACACCTGATCACGCTGGTCGCCGAACCGCAGCAGGGTGGCAGTGTCAGCCAGCCCGAGGACCTATCGTCCGGCGGCTTCTCGCTGGTCCACTGGAGCGACGGGGCCTTCTCCTACTGGGCGATCTCGGACATGGAGCGGCCCGAACTCGACGACTTCGTCGCCCGCTTCCGCAAGGCGGCCGTGTAAGCCGATTTATGGCCGCCGGCCTCGCGATGCTGGCGCGTCCTTGCCGTTGCCGGCGAATTCCGCTAAGGCGCGCCTTTGCCGCCGGGAGCGAAAACTTTGACCGATCAGCGTGCCGACGTCGCCATCATCATGGGCAGCCAGTCCGACTGGGCGACGATGCGTCACGCCGCCGAAACACTGGAGGCGTTGGGCATTCCGCACAAGCGGCTGATCGTCTCCGCCCACCGCACGCCCGACCGGCTCTATGATTTCGCCAAGGGCGCCAAGGCGGCCGGCTACAAGGTGATCATCGCCGGCGCCGGCGGCGCCGCGCACCTGCCCGGCATGACGGCGGCGATGACGCCGCTTCCCGTCTTCGGCGTGCCGGTGGAATCGAAGGCGCTGTCCGGCCAGGATTCGCTGCTCTCCATCGTCCAGATGCCGGCCGGCATTCCGGTCGGCACGCTCGCCATCGGCAAGGCGGGTGCCGCGAATGCCGCTCTTCTCGCCGCCGCCGTGCTGGCGCTGAACGACGACCGGCTCGCCGCCCGGCTGGACGCGTGGCGCGCCGCCCAGACCGCCAAGGTTGCCGCCGAACCGACGGACGCGCCATGAGCCTGCCTGCGGGATCGACCATCGGCATCATCGGCGGCGGCCAGCTCGGCCGCATGCTGGCGATGGCCGCGGCCCGTCTCGGCTATCGCACCGTGGTGCTCGAACCGCAGGCCGATTGCCCGGCGGCCCAGGTCGCCAACCGCCAGATAACAGCCGCCTATGACGATGCAGCGGCCCTCGCCGAACTCGCCGCGGCCAGCGCCGTCGTCACCTACGAATTCGAGAACGTGCCGGTGGCCGCCGCCAGCACGCTGGCCGCCAAGGTGCCGGTCTACCCGCCGGCGCGCGCCCTCGAAGTGGCGCAGGACCGGCTGGCCGAGAAGAAGTTTCTCAACGGCGTCGGCATTTCGACCGCCGATTTCCGCGCGATCGACAACGATGCCGAACTGACGGCCGCGCTGAAGGAATTCGGCGGCAGCGGCATCCTGAAGACCCGGCGCCTGGGCTATGACGGCAAGGGCCAGCGCGTCTTCCGCAACATGGACACCGGCGGCTTTTCCGGCACCTGCGAGGCGATGGGCAATGTGCCGCTGATCCTCGAATCCTTCGTCGCCTTCGAGCGCGAGATATCGGTGATCGCCGGGCGCGGCCTTGACGGCAGCATCGCCGCCTACGATCCGGCCGAGAATGTCCATCGCGACGGCATCCTGCACACTTCGACCTTGCCGGCCGGGATCAGCCATGAAACGGCGGCCGCCGCCCAGGCCGCGGTGGCAAAGGTGCTGGCGGCGCTCGACTATGTCGGCGTCATCGGCGTCGAGTTCTTCGTGCTCGCCGACGGCTCGCTGATCGCCAACGAGATGGCGCCGCGCGTCCACAATTCCGGCCACTGGACGGAGGCCGCCGCGACGGTCTCGCAGTTCGAGCAGCATATCCGCGCCGTTGCCGGCCTGCCGCTGGGCACGCCCGGCCGCCACTCGGACTGCGTCATGGAAAACCTGATCGGCGAAGATGTCAGCCGCGTTCCGGCCTTGCTCGCCGAGCCCGACCTGATGTTGCATCTCTACGGCAAGGCCGAGGCGCGCGCCGGCCGCAAGATGGGCCATTTCACGCGGATCAGCCGTCGAAGCTGAGCACCGGCTTACTGCATGTCCTGGTCTTCGTCCTCGTCCGGGCTGGCGCAGCTCGCGTCGCCTTCCTGGCAGTTGCGGCCGGACGTGAGCTGTTTGACGCGCTCATTGGTCAGCTCCGTCAGGCATTGCGAGACCTCCATCGGGTAGATGGAGCCGCCCTCGCTGTCCGCGGCGGAATAGGCGCATTCCGCGTCGCGGAACGTGATCCAGGCGCGCTGCGCCGCCTGCAGCAATTTGTTGGACTTCTCGTCGCCATCGCCGACAAGACCCTTGTAGGTTGCATTGAGCTTGGCGTCGGCCGCCTGGTAGTCGGCATCGGCGCAGATATTCATCATCTGCTGGCTGTCGTCGTTGCGGTCGCATTCCTGCGCCCGCGCGGCCGGGGCCGCCGCCAGCACGGCAAGACAGGTGGATAGAACCATCAGGCGCATGTGCGTCTCCAAATCATCTTGCGAGGCGACGGCACCATTCCAGCCCGACCCCGGCTGCGCAATGCCACGCAGCGAAGATGGCGAACATTTGATTGCCCGCGATTTCAGCCGGCCATAAAGCACGCTTGCGGTTGACACGGGCAAGGCTCCTCGTTTATGAGCCACGCAAGTTCAGAGGCGCGCTTTTTCGGGCGCGCCTTTAAAATTCGGCCCGGCAGCGGGCCCCGACCGAACAGGCAAGACCATGAAGATCAAGAATTCGCTCAAGGCGCTGAAGGCGCGTCACCGCGACAACCAGCTGGTTCGTCGCAAGGGTCGCATCTACATCATCAACAAGACCGCCCCGCGTTACAAGGCGCGCCAGGGCTGAGCCTTGCGCGCGGCTTAGTGCATGTCGCCCAAAGGTGCCAAGCGGTTTTGGGACAACGACATGCACATAGAGACCACGCCGCGCGTCTATGATGGTATTGCCGGCTTGCCGGCCCCTTCACGCTAAAATCACTTTGCCGATCCGCCGTCCGGGATTAGATTCCGGCGATGCGGATTCGTTTTGCATTCCTCGCGACCCTTTGCCTGTCCGGCGCTGTCCTGCCGGCCGCTTTGGCGCCCGCTTGGGCGAATGATCCGGCCGCGCCGCCTGTGGCTGTGACCAAGCAAGCCCGCCTCGACCAGTTGTTCACCGACCTGAAGCGCGAGCGCAATGAAAAGGCCGCCGAGCGCATTGCCCAGCGCATCTGGAGCGAATGGTCGCAATCCGGCAGCGCCTCGATCGACCTGATGATGCAATGGTCGCAAAAGGCGATGGAAGACCAGAAATACGACGTCGCGCTCGATTTCCTCGACCAGGTGGTGACCTTGCAGCCGACCTATGCCGAAGGCTGGAACCGGCGCGCCACGCTGCATTTCATGATGAAGAACTACGGCAAGTCGATGTCCGACATCGACCACACGCTGCATCTCGAGCCGCGCCATTTCGGCGCCCTGTCCGGCCTGGCGCAGATCATGGCCGAAACCGGCCACAAGCAGTCGGCGCTGGAAGCCTGGCAGAAGGTGCTCGCCATCTACCCGATGATGCGCAGCGCCCAGGACCAGGTCGGCACGCTGTCGGAAGAGCTTGCCGGCGAAGGCATCTGATAAGGGAGTAGGGGAATAGGGGAGTAAGGCAGTAGGCAGTGCTTCATGGAACACACTCCCCTACTCCCCTACTCCCCTACTCCCCTACTCCCCTACCAAAACTAATTTCTCTCCGGCTCGTATTTCTTCCGCATGAACCTCATCTACGCTGCGTTTGCCTTCTTCCTCGCGCTCGTCCTTGCCTTTGTCGGCGTCACCCGCGCCGGTGCCTGGCTGATCGAGCGCCGCAACCTGCCGGTCGGCGACTTCGCCGACATCGGCGGCGCGCGCATCCATTATGTCCATGTTCCGGCGCCGGCCAATGCGGAGCTGCCGCCGATCGTCTTCATCCACGGCGCGAGCGCCAATCTCAAGGATCAGATGCTGCCGCTGCGGCCGCTGCTCGAAGGCCGGGCCGAGATGCTGTTTCTAGACCGGCCCGGCTTTGGCTGGTCGGAGCGCGGCGACAACGAGACCTTGCCGGCGCAGGCCGACACCATCGCCGCGCTGATGGATCAGCTTGGCATGAAAAAGGCGATCGTCGTCGGCCACTCCTTCGGCGGCGCGGTCGCCACCGCCTTTGCCCGCAAGCATCCGGACAAGACGCTGGGCCTCGTCTTCCTGTCGCCCGCCAGCCATCCCTGGCCGGGCGGGGCGACGGCCTGGTACTACAATCTGACGGCCATTCCGCTGATCGGCCCGCTGTTTTCCGAGACGCTAGCCTATCCGGCCGGAGCGCTGCGCATCGATGCCGCCACGGCCTGCGTCTTTTCTCCCAACAAGGCGCCGGACGGCTACGTCGCCGCCGCCTCGATTCCCCTGGTGCTGCGGCCAGGCGCCTTTCGCGCCAACGCCGCCGATGTGGCTGGGCTCTACAGCTACGCGCTCGACGCTTCGCCGCACTACCATGACATAAAGGCGCCGACCGTCATCATTTCCGGTGACCACGACAAGGTGGTCTACGCCACCATCCATTCGACCGGCCTTGCCCGCGATATCCCCGGCGCCGAGCTGGTCTGGGTACACAATCTCGGCCACAAACCCGACTGGATCGCGCCGGATCTCGTCGTCGGCGCCATCGAGAAGACCGCCGGCAAGAGCATCGACCTGCAGGCGATGGCGAGGAGGGTCGAGGCGCGGCTTGCCGACGATGCCTACAACCAGGGACAATGTCCCGACATCACGGTGCCCGACGCCGAGCTGGCGCCGACCTGATGTATGTCCTGAAGCACGGCATCAAGAAAAACCCCGAAAAATTCTGGGCACTGCCGGACCGCATTTTCTTTGGCTACGGCGCCTGCCACATCCTTGCGGGCACTTTCCTCGGTCATCCTCCCAAGGGAGATTTTACGGCGAGCGGATCATTCCGGGCGAAGGCTTTTCGGGAAACCACATCTATGTGACGAACGGCGTGATCGCCTTCGACTACCATGGCTATTCCCGGCGCGAGCGGCTTCTGGTGCACCACAAAAGAGGATGGGCCGCGCACAGCGCCGGTTGGCACTGCGCGCTCGAAAGGGTCGACTTCGATCTGCTCGACACCGCCGAACTCAACCGGCGCAAGATGCGCGGGCCGGATCAGTATCTGCATGATCCCATCCCTCGCGCGCGCCACTTCCTGCGGCGTGTCGATCACGCCGAAGGTGCGGCAAGAGCGCTCGGAACTGCAGCGGACTAAGCCCAGGAGCTAGGTGCGGCTGGCCTGCGTCTCCGACCCGACATAGGCGATGCGCAGCATGTTGGTCGAGCCCGGCGTCCTCAGCGGCACGCCCGCGGTGATGATGACGCGGTCGCCCGGCTTGCCGAAGCCCTCGTCGATCGCGATGCGGCAGGCGCGGTCGACCATGTCGTCGAGGTCGACGGCATCGGGCGACACCACGCAATGCGTGCCCCACAAAAGCGACAGCCGCCGCGCCGTGTTGAGGATCGGCGACAGCGCCACGATCGGCACTTGCGGTCGCTCGCGCGCGGCGCGCAGGCCGGTCGTGCCGGAGGCCGTATAGGTGACGATCGCCGACAGTTTCAGCGTTTCGGCGATTTCGCGAGCGGCGAGCGATATCGCATCGGCGCCCGTCGCTTCCGGTTCTGAGCGCTGCGCGTTGATGATGCCGGCATAGGTCGGGTCGGTTTCGACCTTGGTGGCGATGCGGTTCATCATCGCCACGGCCTCGACCGGATAGGCGCCGGCCGCGGATTCGGCCGAAAGCATGATGGCGTCGGCGCCCTCGAACACGGCGATCGACACGTCAGACACCTCGGCGCGGGTCGGCACCGGCGCGGTGATCATCGATTCCAGCATCTGCGTTGCGATCACCACCGGCTTCCCGGCGCGGCGCGCCGCACGCGTGATCTGCTTCTGGATGCCGGGCACCGCCTCGAGCGGCATCTCGACGCCAAGGTCGCCGCGCGCGACCATCAGCGCGTCCGACAGTTCGATGATCTCCGCTAGGCGGGTAACCGCCTGCGGCTTCTCGATCTTGGCCATGATCAGCGCCCGGCCGCGCGCGATCTTGCGCGCTTCGGCGAGATCTTCCGGCCGCTGCACGAAGGACAGCGCCACCCAGTCGACGCTTGCCGCGAGCACCGCGTCGAGATCGGCGCGGTCCTTCTCGGTCAGCGCGCCGACCGGCAGGTCGGTGTCGGGCAGGCTGACGCCCTTCTTGTCGGAAATCGTGGTGCCGGCGACGACGGTGCAGGTGATCGACTTGCCGTCGCTCTTCACCGCCCTGAGCTCCAGCTTGCCGTCGTCGATCAAAAGACGATGGCCGGCCTCGACCGAACTCAGGATTTCCGGATGCGGCAGATAGACCCTGCTCGACGTGCCCGGCTCCGGATTGTTGTCGAGCGTGAAGGTCTGGCCGACGCTGAGCGTCTCCTTGCCATTGGCGAACTTGCCGACCCTGAGCTTCGGCCCTTGCAGGTCGGCGAGAATGCCGATCGGACGGCCGACCGTTTCCTCGACCGCGCGGATGCGCCCGACCAGCGTGCGCATCAAATCGTGGTCGGTATGGCTCATATTGATGCGGAAGACATCGGCGCCGGCTTCGAAAAGCTTTTTCAGCATCTCCTCCGACGAGGAAGCCGGACCGATGGTGGCGAGGATCTTGACCTTACGGTTACGTCTCATTGACTGTTTGTTCCCGGGGCGGGGGCCGCTGGTGCGCCTCCCGTTGCGGGCTCGTCGGTCAGCTGGACCATCCAGCTTGCCTGCTCGCCCGTGTCATATTCCTGAAATCCGGCGCGTTGGAAGCCCCGGGCGACGCAATCGGTTACGCCGGCGATCTTGAACTCTTTTTCGGCCACGCACATGTTGATCGGGCCGTCCCAGCGCCCGCCGCGCTCGGCGTCTTCTGCATAAAGATAGTAAAACCTTGATGACAGCGGACCCTCGATCAGCGTCTTGCAGCTCGACCCTTCGATGTGCCACCAGCCCTCGGTGATCCAGCCGGCCTTGGCGCGGTAGCCGATGCCGACGCCGACCAGGTTCTGGGTGGCGTTGCAGACGCGGAAATCGGCCCGGGCGGGCGACGCCGCGACCATGGCTGTGAGCCCGGTGGCGACGGTCAGGATCGGCAAGGCGAAGGCGCGGCGCATGCGCGGCCTGCCGGCGGAACCCATCCTGAAACCCCTCAAGAACGACATCTGCATCTCTCGACGCCCCTTTTCGGCAAACTCCGGGCGCATGTCAACGCGCCGTTTTGTTCAATTCCAATCGATTTAGAAAGGCCCCAGGCGCGATTTGCCGCCATGCGTTGGATTCTTCGCAGAAACCGTGGCCAAACAACGGCATTGCGCCAGCGTCCTCTTCGTGGAATGACGTTACCACCCTGCCGGGAAGCCAGCGACCAGACCATTTCCAGCCGATGACCCGATCCACAGTTTTCGCGCCTTTCGATATTGTCGAAGGCGACCGCAAGCGAGGCATCGTTCTGCTTGGCGATCATGCCCGCCGCGCGCTGCCGGAAGAGTATGGCAGCCTCGGCCTGCCGGCGAGCGAGTTCGAGCGCCACATCGCCTACGACATCGGCGTCGAGACGGTGACGCGCGAACTGGCGGCGACGCTCGGCGTGCCGGCGGTGCTGGCCAATTTCTCGCGGCTTTTGATCGATCCCAATCGCGGCGAAGACGACCCGACCCTGATCCGCCAGCTCTATGACGGCACCATCGTGCCCGGAAACTATCCCATGGCCGAGGAAGAGCGCGAGCGACGGCTCGACCGCTTCTACCGGCCCTATCACGACGCCGTCGGCGCCATGATCGCCTCGGTGGCCGAGGCTTCCGCCAAGGCGCCCTTCATCTTCTCAATCCATTCCTTTACGCCGGTAATGCAAGGCATCCGGCGACCCTGGCATGTCGGCATATTGTGGGACCTGGACGACCGGGTGGCGCGACCGCTGATCGACATGCTGGCCGAGGACAAGAACCTCGTGGTCGGCGACAACGAACCCTATGACGGCGCGCTGCGCGGCGACACCATGTTCCGGCACGCCATCGTCAACGGCTTTGCCCACGCGCTGCTCGAGATCCGCCAGGATCTGATCGCCGGGCGCGAGGGCGCCCTCGCCTGGGCCGAGCGGTTGGCGCCGATCGTTGACGCGATCGATGGCCGTCCCGATATACATCGGGTGAAGATGTTCGGCTCGCGCACCGGGCCGGTATCATAGGGCCTGAGAAGGGCCCAAGGAGTGCATGACATGACCGAACTCAGCGACGAGCAGAAGCGCGATTTCGAGGCCGCCGCCTTCCGCCGGCTGATCGACCACCTGCGCCAGCGCGGCGACGTGCAGAACATCGACCTGATGAACCTTGCCGGCTTCTGCCGCAACTGCCTTTCCAACTGGTATCGCGACGCGGCCGAGGCCGAGGGCGTCGCGCTCTCCAAGGACGAGTCGCGCGAGATCGTCTACGGCATGCCCTATGCCGAATGGCAGGCGCTCCACCAGACCGAGGCGTCGGAGGCCAAAAAGGCCGAGTTCGAGGCAAGGCGGCCGAAGGATCACTAGCGAATCTGGTGCTGTGTTCAAAGGCGACGACGTTCGTTCGGCTGACCCGCCATGAACTTTAGCGGCTCGTTGCCGTTCTAAAGTCATGATGACAGATACGACAGAGATTCCCGGCTTCACAAGCCGCGTGGTTGAAGGCGAGCGCGGCGCAATTTTCGTTTACGAAGGTGGCGACGGGTTTCCCGTACTTCTCCTGCACGGCTTTCCAGAGACGAACCTGATGTGGCGCGAGATCGCCCCATTGTTGGCGGGCGAATATAAGGTGATTGCGGCCGACCTGCCCGGATACGGGCGAAGCAATTGTCCAGACGAGCGCTTGAGAGACGCTATGTCGAAGCGCGAGATCGCCACGACGCTGGTGGAAGCCATGCGATCCGCCGGCCATGATCGCTTCGCCATAGTCGGCCACGACCGAGGAGGCAGAGTTGCCTATCGGGCCGCGCTTGACCATCCCGCATGGGTATCTCACGTCGCGGTGTTGGACGTTGTGCCAACTTTCGACGTGTGGGATCGCGCTGACGCGCGCCTTGCCTTGGCTTTCTGGCCGTTTTCGCTTCTCGCGCAACCATCTCCTCTTCCAGAGCGCCTGATTTTCTCCGCGCCCGACGCAGTCGTGGACAATGCGCTTGGTGAGTGGGGAACACCGCGAGACGTTTTTCCCGACTGGGTTCGAGAGACCTATGTTGCCGCCCTGAGCGATCCTGGCCATATCCATGCAATCTGCGAGGAATATCGCGCAGCGGCCAGTATCGACCGCGAGAACGACGCTGCAGATCTCGGTGCTGGCCGGCGCATCAATTGCCCTCTGCTCGCCCTTTGGAGCGAAAGCGGCGCCCTGGCGAGCTGGTACGACGATGCTGGGGGTCCCTTGGCTCTCTGGCGCCGGTGGGCGGTCGATGTACAGGGAAGGGCGATGACGGGAGGACACTTCTTCCCGGAGGAGCATCCAGCGATCACGGCTGGTGTGATAACCGATTTTCTCAAGAGTCGAATGTCTTGATAACTGTCCTTGGCTGACTTGGCGGTCAGCCTGCAGCCACATGCGCCGGCATGCGGATGGCCTGTCCACGAGTTGTCGTTGACGCTGTGAACCAACCCGATGTCGCCGCTTTGGCCCAAGCACTTCCGCCTGCTAAGCGCTTGACTATGAATTGAATCGATCTAATTTTCTGCGCAAATCCACCGGCGTACTTCACATCATGAGCGTGCACATCACGATGCAAGCCGCGACGCGCGGACGCTGGGCAGTGGCCGGCATCTTCCTCGCCAACGGCTTTCTGACCGGCAGCTGGGCACCACAGATCCCGGTGTTCCTGACCCGGCTGGACATCTCGAAATTCACGCTCGGCCTGCTGATCCTCCTGTTCGGCGCCGGCGCGGTGACGGCGATGACCTGGTGCGGCCATCTGATCTCCAGGCATGGCTCCCGCGCCGTGCTGCGCTGGTTCGGCCTGTGCGGCAGCTTCGGCCTGCTGGCCGTTGCGCTCGCCCCCAATGTGCCGCTGGCGGCCATCGCCATGTTCATCTTCGGCGGCTCGATCGGCGGCATGGACGTCGCCATGAACGCCAACGCGGTGGCGGTGGAAAGAAGGCTCTCCCGCGCCATCATGTCGTCCTCGCACGGCTTCTGGAGCCTTGGCGGTTTCGCCGGCGGCGCGCTGGGCGGCTTCGCCATCCAGAACTACGGCCATTTCGCCCATGCCACGGTGGTGACGGTGCTCGCCTTCGCGGTAATCGCGCTCGCTGTCGGCTACCTCATTGTTGAGGACAAGCCCGAGGCCGCCGAGCACCAGAAATTCTCGCTGCCGGCCCACCCCGTGGTTTATCTGGTCGGGCTGATGGCGCTGCTGACGATGGTCTCCGAGGGCGCGGTGCTCGACTGGGCGGCGCTCTACCTGCAGCAGGAGCTCGGCGCCGACCTTGCCATCGCCGGCCTTGCTTACGCGGCCTTTTCGGGCGTCATGGCATTGATGCGCTTCCTCGGCGACGGCGTGCGCAACCGCTTCGGCGCGGTGGCGACGCTGCGCGGCTCGGCCCTTGTCGCCGCCGCCGGCATGCTGGTGGCCGGCCTGTCGCCATCGCCCTGGCTTGCGATTGCCGCCTTTGCCTTTTGCGGCTTCGGCATCGCCAACATGGTGCCGATCATCTTCTCGGCCGGCGGCAACCAGGAAGGCATGTCTTCCGGCACCGGCATGAGCGTCGTCACCACCATGGGCTATTCCGGCATACTGGTGGCGCCGTCGGCGATCGGCTTCGTCGCCGAGCATTCGAGCTTCGGCCCGATCTTTGTCGCCCTGTCGGGGCTGTTGATCGTCGTCCTGTTGATGGCCGGGCTTGCTCACCGCGCCGAGTTCGCTCCCGAGCCGGATGGATTTCAGGTCGGATCGACCTGAAATCCATCCGGCTCTGAGATAAGAGAAATAGAGCATGATGTCGTCCGAAAACCGCTTCACACTTTTCGGCATCATGCGCTAGCCGGCGCCGGCCGAATAGCGCTTCAGCTCCTCGTAGAGGAAGTCCGCGACGCGGCGGATGCGCACGCTGCTGCGCACGTCGCGATGCATGGCCAGCCACACCGGCAGCACCGGCAGTGGAAGCTGTGGCAGCACGATCTCCACCAGCGGATCGCGCTCGGTCAGCGGACGCTGGCCAAGGCCGATGCCATTACCGGCCCGCACCGCCTCCCACAAAACGATCTGATTGTCGGTCCTTAAGCGAAAGCTGCTGCGGCTGACCGGAATGCCGTACCCGGCAAAGCCTCGGATCATCTCGTCGCTGCGATCGAAGCCGATCAGCGCATGGCCGGCAAGGTCGGCGGGCTCCAGCGGGCGGCCGGCCCTGCCGAGATAGGATTTGGCCGCGCAGGCGCAGAGCGGAATGTCGGCGACTTTGCGCGCCACAAGCTCGTTCTGCGCCGGCTTGACCATGCGGATGGCGATATCGGCATCCCGGCGCAACAGGTTCTCGACCTGGTTCGAGGCGACGATCTCGACTTCGATGCCCGGTTCCTCGACACCAAGTCGCGCCGTGATCTCCGGCAGCACATAGGCCGCCACCACCTCGCTGGCGGCGATGCGCACCGTGCCCTCGATCGCTTCGACCGACCCCAGCGCCAGCAGCGAAAAGGCGCTCGCCTGCTCGCTCACCGCGCGGCCGCGCTCGTAGAGCACGCTGCCGGCCTCGGTCAGCGCGTAGCCGCTGCGGCCGCGACGGAACAGCGTCACGCCGAGCGCCTGCTCGAGCTCGGCGATGTGGCGGCCAAGTGTCGGCTGGCTCGCCGCAAGCTTTCGCGCGGCGGCCGACAGGCTGCCGGTCTCCGCCACGGCGACGAAACTCTTGATCAGGTTCCAGTCGATTTCTGCCATTCATTTGTGAATATCAGAGCGTCAACTTCAGTCAATTTCCATTCATTTGCGAAAGCCCCAGATTGAGGGTCTAACGCAAACACGGAGACGAGAAATGACCAAGATCGCAATCCTCGGCGCCAACGGCCGGCTCGGCCGCGTCGTCGGCAAGGCCTTCATCCACGCCGGCTTCGACGTCCGCGCCGTCACCCGCAGCGGCAAGGTGCCGGCCGAGCTCAAGGGCGCCGCGGCGATAGCCGGCGATGCGCTCGACCGCGGCTCGCTGATCCGCGCAACGCAAGGCGTCGACATCATCTTCAACGGCCTCAACCCGATCTACACCGACTGGGGCAAATGCCTGCCGATGGCCGAGAATGTCATGGCCGCCTGCGGCGCCAACGGCGCGCTGCATTTGTTCCCCGGCACCGTCTACAATTACGGCTCGCCGATGCCTCGCGTAATCACGGAAGACACGCCATTCCGGCCGACGACCGAGAAGGGCCGCATCCGCGTCGCCATGGAGTATCTGTTTCGCCGCGAGGCCGAGGCCGGCCGCGTGCGCACCATTCTGCTCAGGGCGGGCGACTTCTTCGGCGGCACCGGCAGCGGTTCCTGGTTCGATCTGGTCGTCGCCGCCAAGATGGCGAAGGGCATCTACACGGCGCCCGGTCCGGCCGATCTCGCCCACGAATGGGCCTATCTGCCGGATTTCGCAGCGGCTTTCGTCGGCCTGGCGCGCAATCTCGACAAGCTCGGCTTCTACGAGGCGCTCAACTTCCCCGGCCATGCCGTCACCGACCTCGATATCAAGGCCGCGGCCGAGCATGCGCTCGGGCGCAAGCTGAAGCTCGGCTTAATGCCGTGGTGGGTGCTGCGCGCCGGCAGCCCGTTCGTGGCGATGTGGCGTGAGATCGTCTCGATGTCCTACCTTCGTTTCGAGGAGCACCAGCTGGTCTCGACACGGCTGGAGAAGATCATCGGCGAAATCCCGCACACCGCTCTCGATCAGGCGGTGAAGGAGGCCATGCGGGATATCGGCATTGCCGTCGCTCCCGCTTCGCGCGAGGCCGCCTGACTGCGGCCGACGACGACCGGGCCTCCGAGGAGGCTCGGTCGCATAAGGGATCAGATTCTGCCCATCAACAACAGGATCAAAAGCACCACCAGGATGACGCCGACGATGCCCGAAGGGCCATAGCCCCAGGAGCGCGAATGCGGCCATGCCGGCACGGCGCCGATCAGGATGAGGATGAGAATGATGACGAGAAGTGTGCTGACCGTCATGAGAAAGCCCTCGCCGTGAGGTGAAGTTATGCTGGGACAATGCAAAAGGCCGCCCGGTTGTTCCCCGGGCGGCCTTTATCTTCCTGGTTGAGCTGACTTATTCGGCGGCTTTCTGGAAGGCGACGGCCGGCTCGGCGCCCGCATCGTCGCCTGGGACAGTCGTTGAAACCTTGCCCTTGCCGCGACCGAACAGCCGCCGGGAAAACGCGTTGAAGCGACTGTCCTTGCTGCGCGTGAACACCATCAGCATTGATGGCGTCACCACCAGCGTCAGCAAGGTGGCGAAGGACAGGCCAAAGACGATCGCTGACGACAGCGAGATCCACCACTGCGTCGACGGCGCGTTGATCGTCGTCTCGTGATGGAAGATCTCGAGGCCGAGGCCGAAGGCGATCGGCAAGACGCCGAGGATCGCCGACACCGCCGTCAGCACCACCGGACGGGCGCGCTCGCGGCAGGTCTGCAGCACCGCGTCCATCTTGTCCCAGCCTTCCTCGCGCAACCGGTCGTAAGTGTCGATCAGCACGATGTTGTTGTTCACCACCACGCCGGCGAGCGCGATGACGCCGATGCCGGACATGACGATGCCGAAGGCTTCGCCCGTCAGAAGCAGCCCGAGGAAGACGCCGACCGTCGCCATGACCACGCAGGACAGCACCAGCCAGACGCTGGTGAACTTGTTGAACTGCATGAGCAGCACCAGGAAGATCAGGAAGATCGCCGCGCCGAAGGCCTTGCTGAGGAAGGCGCCGGCCTCGGCGCTGTCCTCGTTGGAGCCGGCGAGCTTCCAGCGGATGCCACTGCCCAGCTCCATCTCGGAGACGGCCTTGGTCACTTCCTGCTGCACCGCCGCGACCTGCGCGCCGGCGCTGACATTGGCTTGCACCACCACCGTGCGCGCGCCGTCGATGCGGTTGAGGATGCCGACCGTCGGCTCGGGCTTGCGCACGACGAAGTTCGAGATCGGCACCGAGCCTTGCGAGGTCTGTACCCTCAGCTCATCCAGCGTCGACAGCGTGCGCCGGTCCTCGGGCAGGCGCAGCCTTATGTCGACGGCGTCGTCCGCCCCGGCGGGCCGGTATTCCGAGAGCTTCAGGCCATTGGTGACCAGTTGCACCACCGTGCCGACCGAGGTCGGGCTGATGCCGTATTGCGCCGCCTTGGCGCGGTCGACCTCGAGCGCCCAGTCGACGCCCGGCGGCGGCAGGCCGTCCGATATGTCGATGACGTTGGGAATCTTGGCGATCCGCGCCGCCACCGCGCGCGCCTTGTCGTCGAGCCCCTTGGGATCGGCGGCCGAAAGCCTGATCTGGATCGGCTTGCCGGTCGGCGGGCCGGCCTCCGGCACGCGCACCTCGACATCGACGCCGGGAATGCCGGCCATGACGCCGCGCAGGTCGCTGAGGATCTGGTTGGCCGACTTGCGCTCGCGCCAGTCGACGAACTCGTACTGGATGACGCCCACGACATCCTCAGGAATGTCCTGGCCGCCGCCTTGCGTCTTGCCGGCGCGCGTATAGACCGACTTCACCCCCGGCCAGCCGAGCAGCCGGTTTTCCGCTTCCTTGGTGGCGGCGTCCATTTCGGCCAGCGAAAGGTTGCCGCGCGCATGCACGTAGAGCAGGCCGTAATCCGGCTCGACGCTGGGGAAGAATTCGACGCCGGCACCGTATTTCGAATAGGCGAAGCCGACGCCGACCAGCAGGCCGACGGTGAGCAGGATCACGGTGATGGGGAAGCGTACCGCCTGCTTGACCAGCGCCATGTACCAGCCGTCGCGGTTCTCGTCCTCATGATGCTTGGGCGCCTTGGCGAAGATGGCGCCCAGCGTCGGCGCGAACACCAGCGCATAGAGCATCGAGGCCGACAGCGTCACGATCAGCGTGATCGGCATGTATTTCATGAAGTCGCCGATGATGCCCGGCCAGAACAAAAGCGGCGAGAAGGCGGCGATGCGCGTCATCGTCGCGGCGATGACCGGACCGGCCATGCGCCTTGCGGCCAGCGCGAAGGCATCCGCCTTCGGCATGCCTTCGCTCATGCGCCGTTCGGCGAATTCGGTGACGATGATGGCATCATCGACCAGCATGCCGACCGCCAGGATGAGGCTGAACAGCACGATCATGTTGATCGTGTAGCCCATCATGGCGAGCAGCAGGATGCCGATCAGGAAGGACGACGGAATGGCCAGCCCGATGAGCAGCGAGGCGCGGCCAGACAGCGCATAGAGGATGACGATGAACACCAGGATGACGGCGATCATGACGTGGTTCTGCAGGTCGCCGAGCAGCTGGTTGACGAAGACCGACTTGTCCTGCGTGTAGGTGACATGCATGCCTTCCGGCATAGTCTTGATGAAGCTGTCGGACATTTCCCTGACATGGTTCAGGGTGTCGATCAGATTGGCGCCGATGCGCTTCTTCACCTCGATGGCGATGGCCGGCTTGCCGTCGAGGCGCGTCACCGTCTCGGCGTCCTTGAAGGTGGAGCGGATGGTGGCGATGTCCTTGGCCTGCACCACGGCATTCGGCGTGGCGACGACCGGCAGGTTGGCGACATCCTCCGGCGTCTCGATCAGCGACGGCACCTTGACCGCGTATTTGCCTTCCGAGCCTTCGAGATTGCCGGCCGCGACCAGGCTGTTGGAGGCGCCGACGCCTTGCATCACCTGGTCGAGCTGCAGCCCGTAGGAGGACAGTTTGACCGGGTCGATGACGACTTCGACCAGATCGTCGCGCGCGCCCTGCAGCGAGCCTTCGAGCACGCCGGGCACTTCCTCGATGCGGTCGCGCAATTCGCGCGCCGCCGCCGTCAGCACGCGCTCCGGCACGTCGCCCGACAGCGTCACGACAAGGACCGGGAATTCCGAGACGTTGACCTCGTTGACGGTCGGCTCCTCGGCGGCCTGCGGCAGGTCGGCCTTGGCGTCCTGCACCTTGCTGCGCGTGTCCTGCAGCGCCGTCGCCAGATTGGTCTGCGGCTGGAACTCGACCAGCACATAGCCGCCGCCCTGGAAGGCGGCCGAACGCATCTCCTTGAGGCCTTTCAGGCTCTTCAGCTTGCTTTCCATCGGACGCAGAAGAAGACGCTCGGAATCCTCCGGCGAGATGCCCTGATAGATCAGGCTGATATACATCATCGGAATCGGAACGTCCGGCTCCGCTTCCTTCGGTGTCGACTGATAGGCGACCCAGCCCGCCACGAGCAGGAACAGCAGCGCGGATATTGTGAGGCGGGCGTTGTGGATGGCGAGTCTGACGATATCCATGACTTATGCCTGCTGTTGTCTTCGAGGAGTAGCGAATTGGCCGACGCCGGGCGCGCCCGACGTCGGACTGCGCTACTGCGTCCCGGAGGTGGCTTCGCCGATCAGCTTGTTGATCGTAGCCTGGTCGGCCTCGACCGGCTTGACCGCGTCGCCTTCCTTAACCAGCTCCTGGCCGGCGACGATGATGCGCGCGTCACCCGGAATGCCGCCCAGCACCAGGCCGTTCGGCGTGTCGTCGACGAGATCGATCGGGTAGAACGCCACCTTGTTGTCCTTGCCGACGGCGCGGATGCCGAGGTCGCCCTTGTCGCCGAGCGTCACCACCGAACGCGGCAGCATGACCGCGTCGGTCGGCTGCGCGCTGAGCGTGATTTCGGCCGTCATGCCGGCGGGGATGGCGCCATCGGCATTGGGGATCGCCACTTCGACACGGAAGGTGCGGGTCTGCGATGAGGCGTCGCGGCTGATGTAGCGCACCGTGCCGGTGACTTTCTGGTCGTTCACAAGGCGCACATTGGCCTCGTCGCCGATCTTGATGTAGCGCAGGTCGCGCTCGCTGACCTCGCCGCGCGCTATCACCGGGTCGAGCTTCAGGATGGTCGCCACCTCACCGCCCTGCATCACCGAGCTGCCCAGTTCCACCGGAACGCGGTCGATGACGCCATCGAACGGCGCCTTGACCTCGTTGCGGTCGAGTTCGGCTTGCGCGGTCTCCAGCTGCGATTGCGCGGACGTCAGGTTCGAGCGCGCGGTGTCGAGCTGCAGCGCCGGCAGATTGCCGGTCTTCATCAGCCGCAGGGCCGCTTCCAGCTCGGCCTGGCGCTGCACCAGAAGCTGCTTGGCGTTGTCGACGTTGGAGATCTTCTCCTCGGCCGCCAGCATCAGCACCAGGTCGCCGGTCTTGACGCGCTGGCCCTGCTTGACCGGCAGCTGGTCGATGACGCCGGCGACGCGCGTCGCCAGCACCGCCCGCTTGTCGGCTTCGGTCAGCCCGGAGATGCGGATGGCGCGCGCATAGGTCTTGCGCGGCGGTGTCACCACCGCGACGGTGCGCAGCGGCGCCTTCGCCTCGGCCTCAGGGGCTTTCGGCTTGGCGGCCTCCGGCTGCGTAGCCTTCGAGGCGTCTTCTGCCTTCGGCTTGTCGGCGGCGGCGCTGCCCACGGACGAGAATTCACCCGTTCCCATCCAGGCTGCGAATCCGATAAGCACAACAATGGCTGCAAGCTTGTGAAACCTGATTTTCGGCATCGTCGTCGTTTCCACTGCGGGGTTCGGCCAGGCCGCTTCTTTCAGATGCGGGCGCGTCGCCGATATGGGTGCGCGCAAGGCCCTATTCAATTTGCCGTGATAGGCGAGGCGCCGCTTCTACCTCAAAGTTGCAACGCAAAATAGTCAGAAACTTTGATGGATTATTGCGCTGCCGGACAGGGCGCGCCCGCCGCCATCCAGTTCTCGATCGCTGTGTATGTCTCCTCCGCCGAGCCTGGCGCCGGCTCACGATCCGCTCCCGGGGCCCAGCCCCAGGCAACCAGTTTGTCGTCGCGAACATGCAGCGCGACATCCTGCAGGCTGCGCCCGCCATTGCGAGCGGGGTCCTTGATCTGGGCGCAGATTTCGGCCGAGGACTTTCCGAACCAGACCATCTCGGCCGGCGCCAGATGCCAGTTCTCGGCCCCCGGCGGCCCGTGCAATGCCTTGGAATTGCTAGAGAAATGGCACGTCGTGCAACGCAGACCGGGATTGCCGAAGCCGGAGCCGTCGGCGCCGCGCTGGACATTGAAGCCATGCACGCGCGTGCCGCCATAATGAGCGCCGGACCAGCGCGGCCGATCGTCGGCGACATGGCAGTCGGCGCAGCGTGGATGCGAGAACACCGCATAGACCTTGTCCCATTCGGGCAGGCCCTTGGCCGTGTCGACTGCTGCTGGGGCTGGTTGCTGGGACTCCCGCGCGGTTGCAAAAGGCGCCGCCAGCAACATGATGGCAGCAGGCGTCAGCATGATGAGAAGCTTCCTCATGCGAAGGTCACCTCTTTCGACAGCGGCAACCTACGGATGCGCTTGCCGGTCAGCGCGAAGATGGCATTGGCGAGCGCCGGAGCGGCCGGCGGCGTGCCGACCTCGCCGACGCCGCCCATCTTGTGGAAATTCTCCAGCACCGCCACCTCGAACACCGGGGCCTGGAAGATGCGCATGGCGTCGAAATCGTGGAAGTTCGACTGCTCGACCATGCCGTCGGCGAAGGTGATTTCCTGGCCCATCGCCGCCGACAGGCCGTAGATGGCGCCGGAGATGAGCTGCGCCTTGATGATGTCCGGATCGAGCGCGGTGCCGACATCGGCAGCGATCCACACCTTCTCGATGCGGATGCCGGCCGACGTGTCCGCGACCTGCACGATCTCGCCGACCCAACTGCCGAAGGACAGCGTGAAGGCTATGCCCTTGGCCTTGCCGGCCGGCAGCGCCTCGCCCCATTTCGCCATCCCGGCGACTGCCTCGACCACCTTCACCGCCGACGGATAGGCGGCCATCAGCTTCTTGCGCAGTTCGACCGGGTCGGTTTTCCCGGCGGCCGCGATCTCGTCCATGAAGCCTTCATGGAAGAAGCCATTGATCGAGCTGCCGACCGAACGCCACGAGCCGACGGGGATCGAGACGGGCGCGGCGATGCCGCTCACCCGGTAGTTCGGGATCGTGTAGGGCTGGTCGTAGGCGCCGTCGACGATGGTCTTGTCCGGTCCCATCGCCGACAGCGAGGGGAACAGCCGCCGCAAGGTGCTGGCGATCACCGATGGCGACGACATTTTCATGTCGACCGCGACCGGCAGGCCATCGTCGCCGAGCCGCGCCTGGAACCTGCCGATTGCCGCGGGGCGGTAGGCGTCGTGGCGCATGTCCTCCTCGCGCGTCCAGGTCACCTTGACCGGACGACCGCCGGCTTCCCTGGCCATCAGCGCCGCGCACAGCGCATAGTCCATCTCGACGCGCCGGCCGAAGCCACCGCCGAGGAAGGTTGTGTGCACCGTGACCTTGTCCTGCTCGATGCCGACCGCGTTGGCGCAGAGCTGGCGCACCAGCGTCGGCGCCTGGTTGCCGCACCAGATGTCGAGGGCGCCGTCCTTCAGCCGCGCCGTGGCGTTCATCGGCTCCATCGTCGCGTGCGCCAGGTACGGCACCGCATAGTCGGCCTCGACGATCTTTTCGCGTGGCGCGTCGGCGAAGGCGGTGTCGACATCGCCGTCGTTGCGCAATGCCGAGCCCTTGGTGGTGAGCGCCTGTTTCAGCGCCGCGTCGATGGCGGCGCTGTCCAGCGGATATTCGGGGTCGGCCCATTTGGCCTCGATCGCCTCGGCGGCCCTGAATGCCGCCCAGGTGTTTTCGGCGATGACGCCGAAGCCATGGCCGTAGCTGGTCTCGATCGGCACGATCTTGACCACGCCCGGCATTTTTCCCGCCTTGGAGAGGTCGGCGCTCACCGGCTTCGACCAGAAGCGCGGGCTCATCTTCACCGTGCCGTAGAGCATCTCCGGCAGCCTGACATCGATGCCGAAGATCGGCGCGCCGGTGACCTTGGCCAGCATGTCGACGCGCTTCTGCGGCTTGCCGAGCAGCTTCCAGTCGGCCTTGTCCTTGAGCCTGACCTCGGCTGGCGGCGGCATGGTGCTGGCTGAGGCGGCGACTTCGCCATAGGTGACCGATTTTCCCGACGCTTTGTGCAGGACCGTGCCGCTGGCGGTTTCCAGCTCGCCGGCGGAAACGCCGAGCTTCTGCGCCGCCGCCGCGATCAGCATCTGCCTTGCGGCAGCGCCCGCCTGCCGCATCTTGTCGAAGCCGTCGCGCATCGAGGACGAGCCGCCCGTGCCTTGCAAAGCGAGCAGCTTCCCGACGACGCCGAGGCCGGAACGCACCGCTTCCGCCGTCATGCTCTCGTCGAAGAAGGCGAATGGACCGCCCTCCTGCAGGATCGCCGCGTTGTAATAGGCATAGGAGGCCGGGCCATGCTCGACCTTGACCTGGTCGAGACCGACATCGAGCTCCTCGGCGACCATGGCGGCAAGCGTCGTCGACACGCCTTGCCCCATCTCGGCGCGCGGCGCGACGATGGTGATGGCGTTGTCGGCGCCGATCTTCACATAAGGATTGAAGGTCGCCTCGCCCTTGCCGAGATCGGCCTCGAGCGGGTTCGCGAAGGGCTTGCGGTAGTAATAGTAGCCGACGGCGACACCGCCGGCGACGGCGGCGGCGCCGATGAGGAAGGTGCGGCGGGCGATCTTTCCGATGCTGGCCATGATCAGAGCCCCGCCGTCTTCAGCGCCGCGGCTTTCTTGATCGCCGCGCGGATCTTCGGATAGGTGCCGCAGCGGCAGAGGTTGCCGCCCATGGCGTTGTCGATGTCGTCGTCGCTCGGATCCGCCACCTCCTCGAGCAATGCCACCGCGCTCATGATCTGGCCGGCCTGGCAGTAGCCGCATTGCGCCACCTGCTCCTCGAGCCAGGCCTGCTGCACCGGATGCAGCTTGCCGCCGGCGCTGATGCCTTCGATCGTGGTGATCGCGCCGCTGACTCCGCCGACCGGCAGCGAGCAGGAGCGCACCGGCTGGCCGTCGACATGCACGGTGCAGGCGCCGCAAGCGGCGATGCCGCAGCCGAATTTCGGGCCCGTCTTGCCGACGAGATCGCGCAATGCCCACAACAGCGGCATTTCAGGATCGGCATCGATGTCGAACGATTGTCCATCGACGGTGAGGCGCATGGGGATACCCTTCGTTGTCGTCCACAGCCAGAAGCGAAATGGCAGGTCTCGGCCACTTCGTCTTCATACAACTTGACAAAATCCGTCATTTTGTCAATAGAGTTCATACAGGATAGACTTGCCGCCATGATCGAAGCCGAGGACATTGCCGTCGACCCCAAGCGCGCCCGCATTCTGGAGGGCGCGATGAAGGTGTTCCTCGCCTATGGCTTTTCGCGCACCACCATGGACGACATCGCGCGCGCCGCCGACATGTCGCGGCCGGCGCTCTATCTGCTGTTCAGGAACAAGACCGACATTTTCCGCGCCATCGCCCTGATGCTGCTCGGCCGTTCGGTCGAACAGGCAAAGAGCGAGCTCGAAGGCGGCGGCGCCTTCGCCGAACGCATGATGCGCGCCGTCGACGCCGCGCTGATCTCGATGATAGGCGCCGTGCACGCCTCCCCGCACGGCGCCGAACTGCTCGACATGAAGTCGAGCGTCGCCGACCTCGTCGGCTGCTGGCGCGGCGGCCTTGTCGAGCACATTGCCAGGGCCATAGAGGGCGAAGCGAAAGGCAACGGCGTCGCCCTCGCCGCCAAGGGACTTTCGGCGCGGCTGCTCGCCGACATGCTGCTCGACGGGCTGGAGGGCATGAAGACGCGCATCAGCAATCCGGACGAGCAGCGGCAGGCCGCCGCCGCACTGATCAGGGTGATCGACCTGGTGCTGCGGAAGGGTTGAGGTGCCCCGGTTGCGCTAGGCTCCGCGCCGCGCCTGCTCGGGCTTCCTGCGTATGGCGAGAAACTCCTTGACCCGCCGGCCCGGCGCCGGGCCGCGCACTGGCCGGTAGCCGTCGTCGAGTTCGCCGGAGAGATCGAGCGTCGGCCGCTTGCCGACGGCGTCGTAGTTCTCCTCCAGCCAGTCGCTGGCGGCACTTCGGCCAAGATCGCGCAGATAGGCGAGGAAGGCCCATTCGGCATTGACCTTGGACGACGCCGACAGATCCTTGAACGCCTCGTCGGCATCGATGCGATGCATGCGGATGTCGCGGTACTCGCCATGCGGCAGCCGGCCGGCGGCGATCAATTCCTTGACGAAGGCGATCGAGCGGAATTCGCGCAACAGCCCGGCGTTGAAGGTGATCTCGTCGATGCGGTTCTGGATTTCGTTGGCGCTCTTCGGCGTGCCCTCGCGCACCACCGGATTGATCTGCACCAGAAGCACGTCCTCGGTGGCAGTCGTCTTGAAGAACGGATAGAGCGCCGGATTGCCGCCATAGCCGCCATCCCAGTAGGGCACGCCCTTGATCTCGACGGCGCGGAACAATTGCGGCAGGCAGGCCGAGGCCATCACCGTGTCGAGGTCGATCTCGCCATCGGAAAAGACGCGCAACTGCCCGGTCTCGACATTGGTCGCCGAGATGAACAGCTCCACCGACTTGCAGGCGCGCACATTGGCGAAGTCGATCTCCTGCTTGACCACGTCGCGCAGCGGATTGAGGCCGAGCGGGTTGGCGACATAAGGGGAAAACACCCGCGACATCGTGTCGAAGAAGACATAGCCCGGCGTGTTCTCGATCGACCAGTTGCCCCAGGCGACGTCCCACGGCATGCGCTGCACCGGGCTGAAGCGGCCTTTCCGCGCCACCGCGCGCCAGAAATCGTCGAGCTTCTTGCGAGCGCCTTCGACGCCGCCACGGACGAAGCCGTCGGCCAGCGCCACCGCGTTCATGGCGCCGGCGCTGGTGCCGGACACCGCAGAAATCTCCAGCCGCCCGTCCTCCAGCAGGCGGTCGAGCACGCCCCAGGAAAAGGCGCCGTGCGAGCCGCCCCCCTGCAGCGCGACGTTGATCTTCTTGTTTTCCTCCGCCTTGCCGTTCGTCGTCATGGCGTTCCTGTCGTTGGGTGCAGCAGCCTCATCCGGCCCGGGAATCGGGTCGGCGCGGCCGCGGCGGACCTATGTTGCAGTGCAGCATATAAGTCCTGACCAAGGCAAGAACACGAACACGCTCGCGTGATCACATGAAATTTCGCTCATGAGCGAGATTCTCCGCCTGAAGGCGGAGAGCGACCTCAGGCGACGAGATCCGGCACCGGCCCGACATAGCGCGACTGCGGCCGGATCAGCCGCCCGGTCGTCTGCTGCTCGCGCGCATGGGCGATCCAGCCGGCGATGCGGCCCGCGGCGAAGACATTGGAGAACGCCTCAGCGGGAAAGCCCGCCGCCTCAAGCAGCAGCGCGGTGTAGAATTCGACATTGGTCTGGATCGAGCGCTGCGGCTTGGCAACCCGCAGCACCTCGAGCGCTGCCTGCTCGACCTCTTCGGCGAAGGTCAGCCGGCGGCCGGTTCCACCCTTGCCGCCCAGCTGCCGCACCACCGCCTTCAGCACGTCGGCGCGCGGATCGCGCACCCGGTAGATACGGTGGCCAAAGCCCATGATGCGCTCGCCATGCACGATCTCGTCGCGCAGCCAGCCGGCGGCGTCGCCGCTCGCCTCGATCGCGTCCAGCATTTCGATGACCGGTCCGGGCGCGCCGCCATGCAGCGGCCCCTTGAGCGCGCCGAGCCCGGCCAGGATCGCCGAGGTCAGCCCGGCCTGGGTCGAGGCGACGACGCGGGTAGCAAAAGTCGAGGCGTTGAGGCCATGGTCGCAGACGGTGACCAGATAGGTGTCGAGCGCCCTGGCCAGGTCGGGTGAATCCGCCTTGCCGCTCAGCATCCGCAGCATGTCGGCGGCATGATCGGCACCCTTGTCCGGCGCGACCGCTTTGTCGCCCCGTTTTGCCCGCAGCAAGGCCGGTGTCAGTACCGCTGGCGCGGCGATCAGCCGGAGCGCATCCGCCAGCGTCCCGCCATCAGGCAGCAAGGCGATGCCGGCACGCATGCCGCTGTAGACATCGTGCGCGGCCAGCGTCGGAAAAATCGGCTGCAGCCGCTGGAACACCTCGACCCGCGCCCGGCCGATCGCCCCGGCCAGTTCAGCATCGCCGGGAAGGTCGTCGAAGAAGCCGTCGAGCAACAGGCGCGCCACTTGCGGATAGCGCCAGCGGCCGGCCAGTTCCGGCAGCGAATGGCCACGGATCGTCAGCCGGCCGCCGAGGCCGTCGACATCGGAAAGCACGGTTTCCGCCGCCACCACATCATCGAGCCCGTTTGCCATGTCCGTCTCCTTCGCCATTTACGGACTTGAATTAATGGTGCAAGTTCGAGGCATCAATCTTGATCAAGTGAATCAATATATCCAAGCAATCGGCTGCATGACAAACAACATGTCCGAATGGCTGACGCGTGAGGAGGCGCTGGAACGGCTCAAGGTGCGGCCGCAGACGCTCTATGCCTATGTCAGCCGGGGCCGTATTGGCATGCGTCCGGACGCAGCCGATCCGCGCCGCAGCCAGTATCGCGCCGACGACATCGCCGCCCTCGCCACCCGCCGCGCGCGCGGCCGAAGCCCGCGAGCGATCGCAGAAAGCGCCATCGACTGGGGCGAGCCGGCTTTTGCCACCTCGATCTCGACCATCCAGCATGGCGGCCTTTTCTATCGCGGAAAGGATGCTGTGACGCTCTCCAGCGCGGCCACGCTGGAGGAGACGGCAAGCCTGCTCTGGGCAGCGGACGTCCCGGTGTCGTTTGCCTCGCCCGGCCGCCGTGACGCGCGCGAAAGCGGTCGCCATGCGGCATTCGTAACGCTGGCTGAGCTGGCTGCCGAAGGCCGGCCTTCGCTGGGACGCGGGCCAGCCATGCTCTACCGCGACGCCGCCGACGCCATCGCGGCCCTGGCCGAGGCGCTCGGCACGGCCGCGGGAAACGGCGCCGTGCATGAGAGATTGGCGCGCGGCTGGTCGGTCGGCGCTGCCGGCGCCAATTTGATACGCAGGGCATTGGTGCTGCTCGCCGATCACGAGTTGAACGCCTCGACCTTCGCCACGCGGGTCGCCGCGTCCACCGGCGCGTCGGTTGCCGCCTGCCTGCTTGCCGGTCTTGCCACCCTGTCCGGACCGCGCCATGGCGGCGCCGGCGAGGCCTTGCTCAATCTGGTCGAGGACGCCGAACGGCTGGGAGCCGATGCGGCGGTCGAGCGCTGGCTTGGCCACGACCGGCCGCTGCCCGGCTTTGGCCATCCACTCTATCCGGAGGGCGACCCAAGGGCGGAGGCGTTGTTGGCCGATGTCGAGATCGATGGCTGTATGTCCCGCCTCGGCGAGGCCGTTCTCGGCGCAACGGGGGCGCGTCCGAACATCGACTTCGCGTTGGCCGCGATAACGCGCCAGCTGCATCTGCCGCCCGACGCGCCGTTCCGGCTGTTCGCGCTCGGGCGCAGCGTCGGCTCGGCCGCGCATGCCGTCGAGCAGGTCGTGAGCAACCGCCTGATCCGGCCCCGCGCCCGCTACGACAGGCCCGTCGGGATTTAGCGGAACTGGTGCTTATCAAAGCCGAGCCCTGGGGCGCGTCGCTCCAGGGCTTGTTGAGATTCAGGTCAGGCCGGCTTCGCCTGGCAACGTGCCGGTCACGACATCGTGTCGAGCTTGCGCTGCATGGCCGCGATCTGTTCCTTCAGTTCCTGGAGGTCATCGGACTTTTCCGGCGCTTCCTTTTTCACCGGCTCGGCCGGAGCAGGCGCAGTGCCATTCGAGGTCGCCGACGGAAACGGCGTGAACATGCGCATGGCGTTCTGGAACATCTCCATGTTGCGGCGCGTCTGGTCCTCCAGCGCCTTCATCGGCGTCGACATCTTCATCATGTCCATCGGCGACTTGCCGAACGCGCCCTTCATCTGTTCGCGAAAACGCTCCTGCTCCTTGGAGAAGGCGATCATCGACTGCTCGAGGAAGCTCGGCACGATCATCTGCATCTGGTCGCCGTAGAAGGCGATCAGCTGGCGCAGGAACGGGATCGGCAGCATGTTCTGCCCATCCTTGTTCTCCAGCTCGAAAATGATCTGGGTCAGCACCGGATGCGTTATGTCGTCGCCGGTCTTGGCGTCCTGGACGGTGAATTCCTCGCCCTTCTTGACCATGTCGGCGAGGTCTTCCAGCGTCACATAGGTGCTGGTGCCGGTGTTGTAGAGTCGGCGGTTGGCATATTTCTTGATGACGATCGGGTCGTCTTTTGCGGCCATCAGTATCCTCCCCGGACACCGGCGCATTTGAGTAAGCAGCCGGTAACGATTGCGCCCTGTCAAGGATATGCGCAAAAGCGTCACAATTCCAAGCGGTTTGTGCAGTGCAAGATCGATTAATGCTGCACGGCGGCCGGAATATGCTGCGCAGCGAAGCGAGGACCGCCGCCCTGGCCGGCGCAGGCCTGCTTGCCGCGCATGGCCGGCATGCCCATTTCCGGTTTGACTTGGCACCGGGAAAGGGCAAGAAAGTTCCTCAACGACACCCAAAAACACCACACCTCGAAGTCTGGAGAAGAAAATGTCCGCATCCAATGGCATCGTTGTCGCCAGTGCCGCGCGCACAGCAGTCGGCTCCTTCAACGGCAGCTTCGCCGCCACCCCGGCACATGAACTCGGCGCTGTCGTGATCAGGGAATTGCTCGCGCGCGCCAACGTCGAGCCTTCCGAAGTCGACGAGGTCATCCTCGGCCAGGTGCTGACCGCTGCCCAGGGCCAGAACCCGGCCCGCCAGGCTTCGATCAACGCCGGCCTTCCCAAGGAGACCACTGCCTGGGGCCTCAATCAGGTCTGCGGCTCGGGCTTGCGCGCAATCGCGCTCGGCATGCAGCAGATCGCCACCGGCGATGCCAAGGTGATCGTCGCCGGCGGTCAGGAATCGATGTCGCTCTCGGCGCATGCCCAGCATCTGCGCGCCGGCGTCAAGATGGGCGACTACAAGATGATCGACACCATGATCAAGGACGGGCTGTGGGATGCCTTCAACGGCTATCACATGGGCAACACCGCTGAGAATGTCGCGCGCCAGTTCCAGATCACCCGCGACGACCAGGACGAGTTCGCGCTGGCTTCGCAGAACAAGGCCGAGGCCGCGCAGAAGGCCGGCAAGTTCAAGGACGAGATCGTCGCCTTCACCATCAAGGGCAAGAAGGGCGATACGATCGTTGACCAGGACGAATATATCCGCCACGGCGCGACGCTCGACGCCATGACCAAGCTTAGGCCCGCTTTTGACAAGGACGGCACGGTCACCGCCGCCAATGCCTCCGGCATCAACGACGGCGCTGCCGGCGCGCTGCTGATGAGCGAGGCCGAAGCCGCCCGCCGCGGCATCACCCCGCTGGTCCGCATCGCCTCCTGGGCGACCGCCGGCGTCGATCCGGCGATCATGGGAACCGGCCCGATCCCGGCCTCGAAGCGGGCGCTGGAGAAGGCAGGCTGGTCGGTCAAGGACCTCGACCTTGTCGAGGCCAACGAGGCTTTCGCGGCGCAGGCCTGCGCCGTCAACAAGGGCATGGGCTGGGATCCGTCGATCGTCAACGTCAATGGCGGCGCCATCGCCATCGGTCACCCGATCGGCGCCTCCGGCGCCCGCGTCTTCAACACGCTGGTCTTCGAGATGCGCCGCCGTGGCGCCAAGAAGGGTCTTGCCACGCTGTGCATCGGCGGCGGCATGGGCGTCGCCATGTGCGTCGAAGCGCTCTGAGCTCAGCGAATAGCGAAAAGGGAGTAGCGAATAAAGAAGAAAAGCGTCGCGCGCCGGGACGACAGATCCTATTCGCTTCGCTGCTCTCTATTCGCTGACGATTTAAAGGGAGGACCACATGAGCAAGGTAGCAATCGTCACGGGCGGATCGCGCGGCATCGGCGCGGCAATATCGATCGCTCTGAAAAAGGCCGGCTATTCGGTTGCGGCCAACTATGCCGGCAATGACGAGGCGGCCGCGAAGTTCAAGGCCGAGACCGGCATCCCGGTCTACAAATGGTCGGTTGCCGACTATGACGCCTGCGCTGCCGGCATCAAGCAGGTCGAGGCCGATCTCGGCCCGGTTTCGGTGCTCGTCAACAATGCCGGCATCACCCGCGACGCCATGTTCCACAAGCTGACGCGCGAGCAGTGGAAAGAGGTCATCGACACCAATCTGTCCGGCGTCTTCAACATGACGCATCCGCTGTGGGGCGGCATGCGTGACCGCAAGTTCGGCCGCGTCATCACCATCTCCTCGATCAACGGCCAGAAGGGCCAGGCCGGCCAGGTCAACTATTCCGCCGCCAAGGCCGGCGATATCGGCTTCTCGAAGGCGCTGGCCCAGGAGGGCGCCCGCGCCGGCATCACCGTCAACGTCATCTGCCCCGGCTACATCGCCACCGAGATGGTCAAGGCGATCGACGAGAAGGTGCTCAACGAGCGCATCATCCCGCAGATCCCCGTCGGCCGGCTCGGTGAGCCGGAAGAGGTCGCGCGCTGCGTCGTCTTCCTCGCCTCCGACGAAGCCGGCTTCATCACCGGTTCGACCATCAGTGCCAATGGCGGCCAGTATTTCGCCTGAGGCCCGCCAATTCGCCTGAAGACGCGACGCGTTCGGGTCCGAAATTCCGAGACAGCGATCTGACAAACGGGCCGGGAGACCGGCCCGTTTTTTGTTGCCGTTGCCGCCCCCGCGGCGTCTCCCGCGCGACGCCCTGCCCCGATCCGGCACGCAAAAGTTAACGGCCGTCACGGAGCCTGTGCAAAAGCTGTTCGCAACCCTGTGGATTCTCGGTGGAAAACTTTGCCACGACACAACATGTTGGGGTGAACAAACCGGGAAAACACCGTCATCGCTGATTCGTCGCCGATTCGTTCCGGCTTTGGCCGGAACGTTAACGCCGAGGACCGAAAATCCGCCCCAAAAGGTTAACGCGCGTTAGGAAAAGTCAAGAATTTCATAATCTTGGGCAAGGCCGGAAGATCAGGGTCCGTCGCCGATCGGCAAAGGTTAACGGCGCCGCGCGACTCGCGTTCGCCTTGCATGAATCGGGCCAATCAAGAGATTCAGCATGTGGTGAGACTCGCCGTCGAAAAACCCACATGTAGCCGTGAACAAAACCTGAATCTCGGCGAGTCAGTGATTCGTCGCCGATTCGTTCCAGACTCGTTCCAACCATTAACCGAGACCGCATTTCGGACCCTCATATGGAGTCAGGGAGACTGACCGCGGAACATTCCGCTTTCGCTTCGCGCATGAAGTCCTTATGTGTCGCCTGTCACACGCGCCATCGCTGGCGTGCTCCCGACAACGAGCGGCAGAGAGTCTATTTCCGGGCCGATGAACGTCCAGCCGAAACATCCTCAGCCGTTGATCCTTTCCGGCCGTGACGTGACGGCTGTGCTTGGGCCCACCAACACCGGCAAGACCCACCTCGCCATCGAGCGCATGGTGGCGCATGAGAGCGGCGTCATCGGCCTGCCGCTCAGGCTCCTGGCGCGCGAGGTCTATTCGCGCGTCTGCGAGAAGGTCGGCGCCCACAAGGTGGCGCTGATCACCGGCGAGGAGAAGATCCAGCCGCCGGGCGCCAGATATTCGGTCTGCACAGTGGAAGCTATGCCGCGCGAGACCGATGCCGCCTTCGTCGCCATCGACGAGGTGCAGCTTGCCGGCGATCTCGAGCGCGGCCACATCTTCACCGACCGCATCCTGCATCTGCGTGGCCGCCAGGAGACGCTGCTGTTGGGCGCGGCCACCATGCACGGCATACTTCAGCGCCTCCTGAAAGGCGTCTCGGTGGTGACGCGGCCCAGGCTGTCGCACCTTGCCTATGCCGGTTCGAAGAAGCTCACCCGCCTGCCCAGGCGCACGGCGATCGTCGCCTTCTCCGCCGACGAGGTCTATGCCATTGCCGAACTGATCCGCCGCCAGCAGGGCGGCGCGGCCGTCGTGCTCGGCGCGCTGTCGCCGCGCACCCGCAACGCCCAGGTGGCGCTGTTCCAGGCCGGCGATGTCGACTATCTCGTCGCCACCGACGCCATCGGCATGGGATTGAACCTCGACCTCGACCATGTCGCCTTCGCCCAGAACCGCAAGTTCGACGGCTACCAGTACCGCAACCTGACCGCCGCCGAGCTCGGCCAGATCGCCGGCCGCGCCGGCCGGCATTTGCGCGACGGCACCTTCGGCGTCACCGGTCAGGTCGATCCGCTGGACGAGGAGCTGATCAAGAAGATCGAGGGCCACGATTTCGATCCGGTGAAGGTGATGCAGTGGCGCACCGCCGATTTCGACTTCGCCAGCCTCGACGCGCTGAAGCGCTCGATCGAGACCAACGCCCCGGTCGAGGGCCTGACGCGCGCCCTGCCGGCGGTGGACGCGCAGGCGCTGGAGCATCTGTCGCGCGACGAGGCTATCCGCGCGCTCGCCACCGACGCCAAGCGCGTCGCGCTGTTCTGGGAGGCCTGCGCCCTGCCCGACTACCGCAAGATCGCGCCGGCCCAGCATGCAGACTTGATCGCCTCGATCTACATGGACCTGGCCCGACATGGCCATGTCGACGAGAACTACATGGCCGAGCAGGTGCGCCGCGCCGACACGACCGACGGCGACATCGACACGCTGTCGCACCGCATTGCCCAGATCCGCACATGGACTTTCGTCGCCAACCGCCCTGGCTGGCTGGCCGATCAGGCACACTGGCAGGAAAAGACGCGCGAAATCGAAGACAGATTGTCGGATGCGCTGCATGAGCGGTTGACGAAACGCTTCGTAGACCGCAGGACTTCCGTCCTCATGCGGCGCCTTAGAGAAAATACCATGCCTGAAGCCGAAATCAGCCCAACCGGAACCGTCCTCGTCGAAGGCCATCATGTCGGCGAGTTGCAGGGGTTCCGCTTCACCGCCGACCAGAGCGCCGGCGGCGAGGATGCCAAGGCCGTGCGCACGGCCGCCCAGAAGGCGCTTGCCGCGGAATTCGAGACACGCGCCGAGCGCTTCGGCGCCTGCGCCAATGGCGATCTCGCGCTTGGCTCGGACGGCACGCTACGCTGGATCGGCGCGCCGATCGGAACGCTGGTTGCCGGCGACGAGCCGCTGAAGCCGCGCCTCGTGCTGCTGGCCGACGAGCAGCTCACCGGTCCGGCCCGCGACAAGGTGGCGGCGCGCGCCGAGCGCTTCGTCAATTTCCAGATCGAGTCGCTGCTGAAGCCCCTGGTCGACCTCAAGAATGCCGAGCAACTCACCGGCATCGGCCGCGGCATCGCCTTCCAGCTCGTCGAGCATTTCGGCCTCATCAACCGCCGCGACATCGCCGAGGAGATGAAGTCGCTCGACCAGGAGGGCCGCGCCGCGCTGCGCCGGCTGGGCGTGCGCTTCGGCGCCTATCACGTCTTCTTGCCGGCATTGATCAAGCCGGCGCCGGCCGGGCTGGTGACGCTGCTGTGGGCGCTGAAGAACGACGGCAAGGACAAGCCCGGCTTTGGCGACGTCGTTCATGCGCTGGCGTCGGGCCGCACCTCGGTGGTCATCGATCCCGCCTTCGACAAGAGCTTCTACAAGCTCGCCGGCTATCGCAATCTCGGCCGCCGCGCCGTTCGCGTCGACATCCTTGAGCGGCTGGCCGACCTGATCCGTCCCGCCACCAACTGGAAGCCCGGCCTCGGCCAGCGTCCCGACGGCGCCTATGACGGCCACGCCTTCATGGTGACGCCGCCGATGATGTCGATCCTCGGCGCCACCGCCGACGATATGGAAGAGATCCTGAAGGGCCTCGGCTACCGCGCCGAGCCGAAGCCGGCCGCCGAGGTCAAGGCGCGGCTCGAAGCGCAGGACAATGCCGCGCGCGAAGCCGCCGCCGCCAAGCTTGCGGCCGAGGAAGCGGCAAAGGCCGAGCTGGCCGCCGCGGCCGAAGCGGCGTCTGCCGAAGCCGGCGTCGAAACACCGGCCGAGGGTTCCGAACCTGGCCCGGATGCCGTTGTGGCGTCGGATGTCATGGTTGAAGTTTCGGCCGAACCCGTCATCGAGATGGTTGCCGAGCCGGTCGCGGAAGAGGCCCCACTCGCCGCGGAAGCCGTCACCGAGCAGCCTGCGGATACTGCTCCGGCAGTCGAGCCGCAGGCAGAAGCCGAAGTTGACGCCGTCGCCGCAGAGCCGGTAACCGAGGAGTCGCTGGCGGCCGAAGCGGTGTCCGCCGCGCCTGCCGCGACGCCGGAAGCCGCCTCCAGCGAGGCGGCCGCCGAGGCCGAGGAGCCGAAGCCCATCCTTCTGTGGCGGCAGGGCCGCTTCGACCAGCGCCCGCGCCATCGCCACGACAACCGCAGGGACAATCGCCCGCGCAACGGTCAGGCCGCGCGCGAGGGCCAGGCTGACGCCGCCGGCGGGCAGCCGGGCGGGGCCCAGGAAGGACGCCGCGATCAGCGCGACGGCAAGCCTCGCTTCGACCGCTCCAAGTTCAAGCCGAGACCGCAAGGCGAGGCAGGCGAACGCCGCGAGGGCAGGCCGCAAGGCGAACGTCCCGACCGCCGCGACGGCAGGTCCGACTGGAAAGGCGGCAGGCAGGACGGCAAGGGCGGCGCGCAGGCCGGCAAGCCTGCCTTCCAGGCCAAGCCGCGCGAGGAGCGGCCGGCGCGCTTCGATCCGGACTCGCCCTTTGCCAAGCTCGCCGCCTTGCGCGACCAGCTGAAGAAGTAGCCCGCGGGTACGATGGTTACCGATGCCCGCCAGCGCATCGACAAATGGCTGTTCTTCTCGCGCGCGGTGAAATCGCGCTCGCTGGCGGCCAAGCTCGTGGTCGCTGGCCGCGTGCGCATCAACAGCGACAAAGCAGCGCAGGCCTCCGATATTGTCCGCCTCGGCGACGTCCTGACCCTCACTCTGGACCGACGCATCCTGGTCTGGAAGGTGCTCGGCGCCGGCGCCAGGCGCGGCCCCGCCGAGGAGGCCCGCCTGCTCTATGAGGACATGTCGCCACAGCCCACGCCGAAGGGCGAGGCGGTTCCGGACGCCATTCCGGCGCTGCGCGAAGCTGGCAGCGGTCGCCCGACCAAGAAAGAACGGCGGGAAACCGACCGGCTGCTCGGCGAGGATTGAGAGAGGATTGAGACAAGACCGGCCTTGTCCGGTGGGCCGTCTGGAAAATCCTTTCCGGGCACGCCGGCGGCGCCGGGGACGGCCGCCCTTGCCAGCGGCCGGCAAAGGCGTTACCTCACCAAAAAGCCCAGCAAAAACGGGACGTCACGGAGCCTACGATGACCTATGTCGTGACCGACAATTGCATAAAATGCAAATACATGGACTGCATTGAGGTCTGTCCGGTCGACTGTTTCTACGAAGGCGAGAACATGCTCGTCATCCACCCCGACGAGTGTATCGACTGCGGCGTCTGCGAACCGGAATGCCCGGCCGACGCGATCAAGCCCGACACCGAGCCGGGGCTCGAGAAGTGGCTGCAGGTCAACACCGAATATGCCGAGAAGTGGCCGAACATCACCGCCAAGAAAGAGCCGCCGGCCGACGCCAAGACCTTCGATGGCGAGGCTGGCAAATTCGAGAAATATTTCTCGGCCGAGCCCGGCGAAGGCGACTAGCGCATGACCCCGAAAATCGCTTTCGATTTTCGGAAAGGATCATGCGCAAATCAAAAGCGACACGGCCGGTTCGGCCGGCATGACGCTGCGTAACAGGTGCGAAACAGGAACTGTCTTGACAGGCAGGGATGGCGCACGGCCTTCGCGAATGCAGCAAAACCTTGATTCTTCCGACTTTTTGTGCTACATCAGCCAAACATGCCGGTGACACAACGTCGATTTATGGCGCAGACGCCCCAAATCACTGAAAGGTGAACTTCACAATCCGGACCAGAGCGATCTGGGGCAGGCGGTCGCAATTGTGCGGTTGGCTGGCCCCAGTTTTTCCGGATGGGTTCATCTGTTGTGCGGCTAACGGTCGGTGACCCCGATCGCGCGAGTTTCAGCCGGCGCCGCCATGCCGGCGCTACAACAAGGAGTTCAGGGCGTAATGGCAACGATCACCCCGCAGAAGAAGTCCAGCGCAGCACGTCACGGTTTCAAGACCGGCGAATTCATCGTCTACCCGGCGCACGGCGTCGGCCAGATCGTCTCGATCGACGAGCAGGAAGTCGCCGGCCACAAGCTGGAACTGTTCGTCATCGACTTCCAGAAGGACAAGATGCGCCTCAAGGTGCCGGTCGCC
Organism: Mesorhizobium sp. M4B.F.Ca.ET.214.01.1.1; assembly: GCF_004791545.1. Lineage (NCBI taxonomy): Bacteria > Pseudomonadati > Pseudomonadota > Alphaproteobacteria > Hyphomicrobiales > Phyllobacteriaceae > Mesorhizobium > Mesorhizobium sp. M4B.F.Ca.ET.214.01.1.1. The sequence goes on along the minus strand of NZ_SRUX01000018.1, from coordinate 24,434 downwards.
AAGGCGACCTCCATCGGCATGCGCAAGCTGTCGGAAGAGGACTATGTCGACCGCGCCCTGAAGGTCGTGCAGGGTCGCGCCCGCATCAAGCGCACCATGTGGTCGCGCCGCGCCCAGGAGTATGATGCCAAGATCAATTCGGGCGACCTGATCTCGATCTCGGAAGTCGTGCGCGACCTCTACCGCGCCGACAACCAGCCGGAGCAGTCCTATTCCGAGCGCCAGCTTTACGAGGCCGCGCTCGACCGCATGGCCCGCGAGATCGCGGCCGTCAACCGCATGTCGGAGACCGAGGCGGTTCGCCTCATCGAGGTCAACCTCAACAAGGGCCCGAAGCGTGGCGCCAAGGCCGACAACGAGGAAGCCGAGCAGGAAGAAGCTGCCTGAGCTTTTTCGCTCAAGAATACGAAAAACCCGGCCTCGCGCCGGGTTTTTTGTTGCTGGGACTTTACCCTCCCCCTTGTGGGGAGGGTCGCTGCGAAGCACGGGGCGGGGGTGCGGCGCCGACCCCCCACCCGGACCTTCGGTCCGACCTCCCCACAAGGGGGAGGTAGGGGGCTCAGCTACCCTTCTGAGCCTCCTCCTGCCGCAGCGAGGCGATGAAGCGTTTCGTCCGCTCGCGCTCCGGCCTGTCGAACACGACCGAGGCCGGGCCTTTCTCGACGACGACGCCGGCATCGAGGAACACCACCTCCTGCGCGATCTTGGAGGCGAGCCTCAGATCGTGCGTGGCCATCACCATGGTCGTGCCCTCCCGGGCGAGCTGCCCGAGCACCTCGACCACTTCCTGCGCCAGCTCCGGGTCGAGCGCCGAGGTCGGCTCGTCGCAGAGCAGCACCTTCGGCGACGGCGCCAGCGCGCGGGCGATCGCCACGCGCTGCTGCTGTCCGCCCGACAGCGTCGCCGGCCAGGCATCGGCCTTGTGCGCCATGCCGACCTTCTCCAGCAGCGCCAGCGCGTGCTCGCGCGCCCTCGCCTCCGGCCATCTCAGCACCGTCACCAGCCCCTCCATGACGTTCTCGATCGCGGTGCGATGCGGGAACAGCTGGAAGTTCTGGAACACCATGCCGGTCTGCAGGCGAATGCGCTGGATGTCCCTGGCGTGCGCCTTGGTGCCCGGGCGGAATTCCAGCGTCTCCTCGCCGATCCGCACCGTGCCGGAGGTCGGAATCTCCAGCAGGTTGATGCAGCGCAGGAGCGTGCTTTTGCCGCCGCCGGACGGGCCGACGAGCGCGGTCACGCTGCCTTCCTCGATGCTGACGGTGACCCCCTTCAGCACGAGGTTGTCGCCGAACCGCTTCTCGATCTTGTCGAGGCCGATCATGCGTTCGCCTCCAGGAAGCCGCCGTAACGGTTGAGACGCACCTCCAGCCGCGCCTGCAGTGCCGACAGCACCGAGCTCATCACCAGATAGAGCGCCGCCGCCTCGATATAGAGGATCAGGGGCTCGTAGGTGGTGGCGACGATGCGCTGCGCCGCCTGGAACATCTCCGGCACGGTGATGGCTGCGGCCAGCGAGGTATCCTTGACCAGCGAGATGAAGGTGTTGGACAGCGGCGGCACGGCGACGCGCCCTGCTTGCGGCAGAATCGTGCGCCGCATCGCCTGGCTCCAGGTCATGCCGATCGAATAGGACGCCTCCCACTGCCCTTTCGGCACCGAGCCGATGACGGCGCGGATGATCTCCGACGTGTAGGCGCCGATATTGAGCGTGAAGCCGATCAGCGCCGCGGGAAAGGCGTCGAGCAGGATGCCGACCGAGGGCAGGCCGTAGAAGATCAGGAAGAGCTGCACCAGGAGCGGCGTTCCACGGAAGATCCAGACATAGAAGCGGGCCACAGCCGCCAGGGGCTTGGGGCCGAACAGCCTGAGCAGCGCCGTGGCCAGCCCGGCGACGAGCCCGAAGGCGAACGACAAAAGCGTCAGCGGCACGGTGAAGATCAGGGCCGCCCACAACAGCGTCGGCAGCGATTCCAGCATCAATTGCAGCCAGTGCGGCACGGGGCCCTCTCCTTGAGGTGCAGCCTGGATAACCGTCCATCACCTCCGGCGTCGCGGCGGGTGGCTCCGGCGAGGGGCTGCGCGGTGCATATCACGCGAAAACCGGCGGGCCGTCAAAGACGGCCCGCCGGGATCGAAGTGCAAGACGGCCTGGCTTACTGCGAAACGTCCTGGCCGAAATAGGTGTCGGCGATCTTCTTGTAGGTGCCGTCCGCCTTGATGTCGGCCAGCGCCTTGTTGATCGCGGCGACCAGCTCCGGATCGCCCTTGCGCACGATGACGCCGGAATAGTCGGCATTCTCTTCCTGCGCGGCGATCTTCACATTGGCGTCGGGCTTGTGCTTCTTGAAATCGAGGAAGGACAGGCTGTCGTTGATGGTGGCGTCGGCGCGGCCGGTGAGCAGAAGCTGGATCGACTGGTCGAAGCCGTCGGTGCCGACCAGTTCGGCGCCGTTGGTCTCGGCCAGCTTGCCGAAATTGGAGGTCAGCGACTGCGCCGACTTCTTGCCCTTGAGATCGGCGAAGGTCTTGATGTCGGTGTTGTCGCCGCGCACGATCAGCACCGCCTTGGAGGCGATGTAGGGATCGGAGAAGTCGTACTTGGCCTTGCGCGCGTCGGTGATGCCGACCTCGTTGATGACGGCGTCGTAGCGGTTGGCGTCGAGGCCCGCGATCAGCCCGTCCCATTTGCCTTCGAGGAACTCGACCTTGACGCCGAGCTTGTCGGCGATCGCCTTGGCGATCTCGACGTCGAAGCCGACCAGCGCGCCGGACGTGTCATGATAGGTGAAGGGCGCGTAGGTGCCTTCCGTGCCGACCTTGAGGACGCCGGCCTGCTTGATCTGGTCGAGATTGGCGCCGGCATGGCCGGCGGTGACCGCCAGGGCCTGCAGCGTCCCGGCGATGATGAGCGACTTAAGCCATTTCATTTTTCTGTGATCCCGTTTTTGGCCGGTGCCCCGGCGCGTCTGTGAGAGCCGGAAACTGACAGATAGGGCTGAGCAAAATAAGGAACCAGATTTCAAAAATCTGGCATTCCAGGAATGACATGCTCAAGCGTATGCGAGAACCGATCCGCAAGCAGGCTCCCTGCTGTTTAGAGTCGTCCGAGACAACGCAAAGCCGCCCGGCCGTCGCTGCGGAACATTCCCCGGCATGGCACGTTCTTGGCTTTGTAGGGCGCGGCGCCGCCATTTCAACCGCCGCTGACGCCAGGGATGGTATCCGGACACCGGAATGTCCGCGATATCGGAAAATGGAGCGCGGCATGATCGACGACACGGCAGGACGGACCATGGTCCGCGCGGCGATGAAGGCTCCTTATCTCGAGCGCGAGGAGGAGCATCTTCTGGCGTTGCGCTGGAAGGAGGACAACGACCAGCACGCGCTGCACCGCATCACGGTCGCCCATATGCGCCTGGTCATCTCCATGGCCTCGCGGTTCCGCCACTACGGCCTGCCGCTCGGCGACCTGATCCAGGAGGGCCATGTCGGCCTGCTGGAAGCAGCCGCCCGTTTCGAGCCGGAACGCGAAGTGCGCTTCTCGACCTATGCCACCTGGTGGATTCGCGCCTCGATGCAGGACTACATCCTGCGCAACTGGTCGATCGTGCGCGGCGGCACCAGCTCGGCGCAGAAGGCGCTGTTCTTCAATCTCAGGCGTTTGCGCGCCCGGCTGGCGAACGGCGCCGAGCCGATTTCCAACGCCTCGCTCTATCGCGAGGTGTCGGCGGCACTCGGCGTGCCGGAAGCCGACGTGGCGATGATGGATTCGCGCCTGTCGGCTCCGGACAGCTCGCTCAATGCGCCGCTTGGCGATGATTCCGGTCCGGCCGAGCGCATGGATTTCCTGATTTCGGACGATCCGCTGCCCGACGAGGTCGTCGGCGACACGATCGACATCGAACGCCGCTCGCTGTGGCTGAAGGCGGCGCTCGGCGCACTCAACGCGCGCGAGCTGAGGATCATCGAGGAGCGCCGGCTGACCGACGAGGGCGCGACGCTGGAAGCGCTCGGCGAGGCGCTCGGCATCTCCAAGGAGCGCGTCCGTCAGATCGAGGCCCGCGCCATGGAAAAGCTGAAAGTCGCGCTGGTCGAGCAGAATCCTGAATTCCTGGCGACCGCCGCCTGACTTCTGTCTGCCCCAGCCTATCTGTCGGTGACGATCTTGACCTTGTCGCCGGTCGAGACGGCGGCGCCCGGCGATAGCGCGTTGAGCACCCTGAACAGGTCGAGCTTGCGGTCGACGCCGACCATCTGCGCGGCGAGCGAGCCCATGGTCTGCCCGGCCTGGACTGTGACGACGCGGATATGCAGCGGCTTCAGCGCCGCCTTCTCGGCAGCGCTCAGGATGCGGAACGAGCCGCTGACCGAGCGCGCCACCGGCTCCAGCGCGGTGCTGGCCGAAGGTGCCGCCGTCAGCAGCCGGTAGACCTGGCCGCCGGCGCGGATCACAGCGATGTCGAACTGCCAGCCGTCGGCGCCGGCATGCGCCACGGCCACCTCGTTGCCATTGATGGTTTCCTGGCGAACGCTTGACTCGTCGAGGCCGGCCACCCAGCCGCTGCGGATATAGTCGGTCAGCGCCCGCGACTTGTCGATCGAGACGCCATCGAAGCGGATCGCCATGTCGCCGGGGCCGGTTGCCGTCACCGCCGCCGCCGAATTGTCGATGACGAAGCCGTCGGGCACCGTGAACGACACGCCGAGGCCCGGATGCAGGAAGGTCTGGCCGCGCACATAGCCCTCTTCCGGCGTATCGCCGTAGAGCAGCCCGTCAATGCCGGCGAGGAAGGCGTCGCGGTCGCGCGTGCCGATGCCCGGCGGGCCGAAGTTGCGGGCAAGCCGCTGGGCAAGCTCGATGCGCTGCGGCGTGTTCGGATGCGTGGCCAGGAAGTCGAGGCTGGCATCGGTGGCGCCGCTGATCGAGCGGAAATCGGTATAGGCCGACATCGACTGCAGGAAGCGGCCGGCGGCATAGGGATCATAACCCGCCTCGCCGATCGACTTGATGCCGATGGCGTCGGCCTGCAGTTCCTGGTTGCGCGAGAACTGGGCGAGCCTCAGCTTGCCGCGGATGAGCGCCGCCTTGGCCGTCGGACTGTCGCCCAGCACGTCCGACACCACCTTGGTCGCCAAGCCTTCCTCGGCTTCGAGCTGCTGGCGCTGCAGGCCGTGATTGGCGGTGACATGGCCCATCTCGTGCGCGATGACGGCGGCGAGCTCGGACGAATCATTGGCCAGCGCCAGCAGGCCGCGGGTGACATAGAGGTAGCCGCCGGGCAGCGCGAAGGCATTGACGTTGGGCGAATTGAGGATGGTGATGCGATAGGTCTGGGTCGGATTGGCCGACACCACCGTCAGGCTGCCGACGACCTTGGCGACCATGCGCTCGAGCTTGGGATCGGAATATTCGCCGCCATAGGTGGCAAGGATGCGCGGGTGCTGCGCCTTCGCCATTTCGGCAAGCTTCGAGTTGGCGACGACATTGTCGACGGTGATCGGCTTGTCGGACGGCTGGAAACCGGATTCCTGCACATCCGGCGGCGTGAACATCTGGCAGCTGGCCAGCGCCACGGCAAGGCCGGCCAACGCGAGGAGACGCGCCAGCGGTTTCGTCAGCACTCTATGCTTGCCGGTCGGCAGATCGGCTTCCTTTCCAAATCTTTGCGGGCAAATCACGGCCCATGCCGGACCAGTATGGGCGGACCTAGCCATACTCCTCCAGTCAAGGCAAGCAAACGCTGCATCACCCGAGCCCGGTTTGAGCGCAAATTATGTCCGCTTCCGGGCAACATGCCATGATCCGGCGGCGATGCATGCCGCCCGAAAATGCACTGTGGTTTTGAGGCAACGGCCTGCATCGAACAGGACCCGAGCGCCTCATCCGCGGTCGTCGAGGCGCGACCCTTTGGCCGCCTCCATTCCGACATAGCGCCGGAAGGCGTCCGGTCCAGAGCCGTCGAAGAAATCGGCCGCCGTCCCTGTCGCGGCGACCGTGTGGTTGTCGAGGAACACCACGTCCTGGCCGATGCGGCGCGCGTCCTCGGGCTGGTGCGTGACAAACAGCACCGTCATCTGCCGTTCGGTATGGACGTTGGCGAGCAGATCGAGCATGTCGTCGCGCAGCGCCGGTCCGAGCGAGGCGAACGGCTCGTCGAGCAAGAGCACCGGCCGGTCGCGCACCAGCACACGCGCCAGCGCAACCCGCTGCCGCTCGCCGCCGGAAAGCTCGCGCGGCAGCCGCCTCTCCTTGCCGGCAAGGCCGACACGCGCCAGCGCCTCGGCAATCGCCGCATGGTCGGCATCGCCGAGGCTGAGCGATGGCGAGCGGCCGAGCCCGACATTGCGCTCCACCGAAAGATGGGCGAACAGATTGTTCTCCTGGAAAACCATCGAGACCGGCCGTGCCGAAGGCGGCGCGGCGCTGACATCGCTGCCGTCGATCAGCACGCGCCCCGAACGCGGCGCCTCGAAACCGGCCACAAGGTTGAGCAGCGTCGACTTTCCCGAACCGCTCGGCCCCATGATGGCGGTGATCTTCGCGGCGGCGAACCCGACGTCGAAACGGAACGGCGCTTCGCCATAGTCGAATGACACGTCCTCCAGCCGAACCGTCACCCCTTTCGCCCTGCTTTCGTTCGCCGGCATCATGATCTCTCCCCGCGCCCGAGCCGGTCGGCGGCAAGCACCAGCGCCAGGCAGACGAGGCCGAGCAGCAGCGCCAGGCCGGCGGCGTCGGCGGTGCGATAGCTGCCCATGCGCGCCAAGAGAAGATAGGGCAAGGTCTGCACGGAATCGCTGCCGAACAGCGCGATGACGCCGAGATCGCCGAGCGACAGCGCCATGGCGAAGGCGAAGCCGGTGGCGAGCGGCCGCCTGAGCGACGGCCAGTCGATCAGGCTGAGCCGGTTCCAGCCGGATATGCCGAGCAGCAGGCAGAGCCTTTCGTGGCGTTCGCTTGCCGCGTCATAGGCGGGGCGGATCGCGCGGATGGCGAAGGGCATCGCCATCACCGCGTTGACGGTGACGACCATCAGCGGGGCAATGGCAAAGACGTCGCTGACCGTGCGCAAGAGCAGGAACCAGCCGGCGCCGACGACGATGGGCGGCACGACGAGGACGAAGCCGGCGCCGGTATCCGCTGCATGTTCCAGCAATGTCTTGCGGCCGGCACGGCGTTTAAGGGCCAGCGCCCGGCGCGCCGCGATCAGCGCCAGCGACATCGTCACCGCGAGCGACGCCGACAGGAAGGCCAGCACCACGCTGGTCAGCGTCGCCTGTCGCACCGCGCCCTCGCCGGCCAGCCGGCCAAGGTCGGCGCCAAGGCCCGCCGCGACCGTCGCCGCCATCGGGCCGGCCACGAACAGCAGGGCGAGCACGATCAGGGCCGCGTTCAGCAAGGTTTCCGTGGGGCTCGCCGAAAGGTACCGACGCGCCGCCACCGGCAGGTTGGCGTCGCCGGCCGTGTTGGCGCCGAGCCGCGTCAGCGCCAGCACCACGGCAAAGGTCAGCGCGATCTGCAGCAGCGTCAGCGTCACCGCCCGCGCCGGATCGAAATCGAAGCGCAGCGCCTGGTAGATGGCGACCTCCAGCGTCGTGGCGGCCGGCCCGCCGCCGAGCGTCAGCACGATGGTGAAGGAGGTGATGCACAGCATGAACACCAGCCCGGCGACGCCGGGCAGCGCCGCCCGCAGCGCCGGCCACTCGATCAGCCGGAAGGCGTGCCTGACGCCCATGCCGAGCTGGCTTGCCAACCGCCAGTGATTGGCCGGCACAGTGCCCAGCGCCTCGAGGAACAGGCGCGTGGCCAAAGGCAGGTTGAAGAAGACATGGGCGACGAGGATGCCGGACAGTCCGTAGATGCCCGGCCAATCCCGACCGCCGAGCAGGCCGGCGAAATAGCCGGCGCTGCCGTAGAGCGCCAGGATCCCGAGCGCCGCAACGATCGCCGGCAGCGCCAGCGGCAGGGCGAAGAGCTGCAGGATCAGCCCGCGGCCCGGAAACCGCGGATGCCGGGCGAGCGCCCGTGCGACGAACAGCGCCGGCACGACGGAAAGCAGCGTCGACAACAGCGCCTGCCACAGCGTGAAGCGCACGACGCGTAGCAGATAGGGATCGAAGGCCGAGGCGGCGCCGGAGAAATCATGCGCGCCTTCGATGACAAGGCCGGCAAACGCCCCGCCGATCAGCAAGGTGATGGCGCCTAGCGCGGCGATGCCGGCGGTGATACGGGGGTCAGAGCGAGGCGCGAGCTGCACGCTGCACCACCAGTCTCCGGATGGCTGGTTGGCTCGAACTCAATGAACGTCGAGTTCCTTCGCGCCCCCCTCTGTCCTGCCGGCCATCTCCCCCGCGGAGGCTGCTTTCCTCTCCCTCCGGAGGGGGGAGAGGTGGCGCCGCGAAGCGGCGACGGAGTGGGGGAACCACCTGGAAACCGCCGCAGCGGACACAGGAAAGAGGATCGCGTGCAAGCATCGTCTTGATGCGCGCCAAGGTCGACCCCCACTCCGTCGAGCTTCGCACGCCACCTCTCCCCCGATCGACGGGGGAGAGGAAGGATGCCAAGTCATCCGAGCCGGCGCCTGTCCTCAGCGGCAAAGGCTCCCTTCCGAAGATTGTGTGATCTCTCCCCCCTTGCGGGGGGTGGCTTGGCGCAAGCATCGAAAAACCTACTTGCTCATCGCCGCCAGCCATTCGTCCACCCAGGCCTTGCGGTTGGCGGCGACCTCTTCGGCGCTGAACAGCAAGGTCTTGGTCGGCTTGACCAGTTTGTCGAAGGCCGGATTGAGCGGCTTGTCGGTCTTGCCGGCCGGGAACATCCAGTTGGTTTCGGGGATCACATCCTGGAATTTCGGCCCGGTCATGAAGGCGATGAACTTTTCCGCCAGCGGGTTCTTCGCCCCTGTCGTGGTGATGCCGGCAACCTCGATCTGCAGATATTCGCCCTCCTCGAAGGACGCGGCCTGGTAGCGCTCGGTGTTTTCCGCGACCATGTGATAGGCCGGCGAGGTCGTGTAGGACAGCACCATCGGCGCCTCGCCCTTGGTGAACAGGCCATAGGCCTCGCTCCAGCCCGGCGTCACCGTCAGCACCTTGGGCTTGAGCTTGGCCCAGGCTTCCGGCGCCTTGTCCCCATAGACCGACTTCACCCAGAGCAGCAGGCCGAGGCCGGGCGTCGAGGTGCGCGGATCCTGGATGACGATCTTGTCGGTGGCGCTGCCCTCGACCAGTTCCTTCAGGCTCTTCGGCGGGACTTTAAGCTTTTCGGTGTCGTAGACGACGGCGAAATAGCCGTAGTCGAACGGCACGAACGTGTCGTCGCTCCAGTCGCCGGGGACGTTGAGGCCGGACACGCCGCCATGCGGTGCGAACAGGCCGCTCGCCTTGGCTTCCGCCGTCAGGTTGGTGTCGAGGCCGAGCACGATGTCGGCCTTGGTCGCCGCGCCTTCCAGCTTGACGCGGTTGAGCAACGCCACGCCGTCGGCGACCGAGACGAATTCGAGATCGCAGCCGCATTCGGCCTCGAATTCCTTCTTCACCGCCGGGCCTGGCCCCCACTCGGCGGTGAAGCTTTCATAGGTGTAGACGGTGAGCTTGTCCTTCGCGGCCGCAGGGCCCGCGAGAAGCGAAACCAGGCCGGTGGCCAGAACAAGGTGGGATAAGAGCGTGCGCATCGGCGCCTCCTTCGTTGGTGTTGAAAGGAATTGAGGCGTCGGATGTTCCGAAACGTCTAATCCCTCCGCCGGTACAAACCGGATCAGGTTCAGCGGGTTGGCGATTGCCTCTCAGCCGGCCCGCGAAAACCCGCGTCCGGCACCCCGTTAGAGCGTTTCGACACATAGGCCCGGCCACGGCACCGCGCAAGCGGAAGTTTGCCGGGTTTCCAAGGCGCCGCTTCCGTTTCGCCGGCGAGGCTGATAAGGGCGACGCCCATGGGCACATTCACCATCCTGCTTGGCGGCGACCTCGTCCGCACGCCTAGGCTCGACAGCCAGCTCGCCGGCGCGCGCGTCATCGCCGCCGACGGCGGCATCGGCCATGCCCGCATGCTGGGCCTGACGCCCGAGCTCTGGGTCGGCGATTTCGATTCCGTGCCGGCGGACTTGCCGCATGATCTGGCCGCCGTGCCGCGCCAGGTGTTTCCGGCCGAGAAGGACAAGACGGACGGCGAGCTGGCGATCGCTGCCGCCCTCGAGCGCGGCGCCACCGGCCTGGTGCTGGCCGGCGCCTTCGGCGGCAAGCGTGCCGACCACGCCTTCCTGCATCTGGCGCTCGCCGTCCGCCTGGCCGAGGCCGGCATCAGCGTGCTTTTGACCAGCGGCGCGCAGGAGGGCATCCCCCTTCTGCCGGGCAAGGCCGGCTTCGACTATGCCGACGGCACGCTGGTTTCAGTGCTCGGCTTTTCCGATCTTTCCGGCTTCAGCGTCACCGGCGCCAAATGGCCGCTCGACCATGTCGAGGTGGCGTTCGGCTCGTCGCTGACTATATCCAACGAGGTCAAGGGGCGGCTTGAGGTCGCTCTCGGCCACGGCCGCGCGCTGCTGCTCGCTCACCCCTATCCTCTTCCTGAAAGCTGACATGGCCCCGCCTCTTCTCAATCTCGACGGGATAAGACTGACCTTCGGCGGCACGCCGCTGCTCGACGGGGCGGCACTCAGCGCATCCGCCGGGGACAAGATCGCGCTGGTCGGCCGCAACGGCTCCGGCAAGTCGACGCTGCTCAAGATCGCCGCCGGCATGATCGAGCCGCAGGACGGCGAGGTGTTCCGCCAGCCTTCGGCGACGGTGCGCTACCTGCCGCAAATGCCCGACATGGATGGCTTCGCCAATGTGCGCGCCTATGTCGAGGCGGGACTCGGGCCGGCCGACGATCCCTACCGCGCCACCTATCTGATGGAGCATCTCGGCCTCACCGGCGAGGAGCGGCCGAACGACCTGTCCGGCGGCGAGGCGCGGCGCGCCGCCCTTGCCCGCGTCATGGCGCCGGAGCCCGACATTCTGCTGCTGGACGAGCCGACCAACCATCTCGATCTGTCGGTGATCGAATGGCTGGAGGAGGACCTTGCCCGCACCTCCTCGGCGGTGATCCTGATCTCGCACGACCGCCGCTTCCTCGAGCGCGTATCACGCGCCACCGTCTGGCTCGACCGCGGCCAGACCAAGCGGCTGGACAAGGGCTTTGGCCATTTCGAGGAGTGGCGCGACCAGGTGCTGGAAGAGGAAGAGCGCGAGCAGCACAAGCTCGGCCGCCAGATCGTGCGCGAGGAGCACTGGCTGCGCTACGGCGTGACTGCACGGCGCAAGCGCAACATGCGACGGCTCGGCGAGTTGCAGACCATGCGCCAGCGTTTCCGCAGCCATCGCGGCGCCGAGGGCACGGCCACCCTGGTGGCCAGCGACGCCGCCGAGTCCGGCAAGCTGGTGATCGAGGCCAAGAGCATCGAAAAGAGCTTCGGCGACCTCACCGTGGTCAAGGGTTTTTCCACCCGCATCCAGCGCGGCGACCGCGTCGGCCTGGTCGGGCCGAACGGCGCCGGCAAGACGACGCTTTTGAAGATGCTGACCGGCGAATTGGCGCCGGATGCCGGTTCGGTGCGGCTCGGCGTCAATCTCGAGATCGCCACGCTCGACCAGAAGCGCGAGGCCGTCGATCCGCAGGAGACGCTGGCGCATTACCTCACCGACGGGCGCGGCGAGAACCTTCTCGTCAATGGCGAGCAGCGCCATGTCGTCTCCTACATGAAGGACTTCCTGTTCAAGCCGGAGCAGGCGCGCACGCCGGTGCGCGAGCTTTCGGGCGGCGAGCGGGCGCGCCTGCTGCTCGCCCGCGTTCTGGCCAGGCCGGCCAACCTGCTGGTGCTCGACGAACCGACCAACGACCTCGACATGGAGACCCTGGAGCTGCTGCAGGAAATGGTGGCCGGCTTCGCCGGCACCGTCATCCTGGTCAGCCACGATCGCGATTTCCTCGACCGCACCGTCACCAGCGTGATCGCACCGGATGGCGGCGGCCGTTGGATCGAATATGCCGGCGGCTATTCCGACATGCTGGCGCAGCGCGGCGGCTCGAAGCTCGAAGACCGCAAGGCAAGGCCAAGGGCGGAGGCCGGCGAAACGCCCGCCGCAGCGAGATCTGAAACGGCCGCGCCGAAAGGCCCGGCGAAGAAATTGTCGTTCAAGCAGAAATTCGCGCTGGAATCGCTGCCAAAGAAGATCGAGGCAGTAACCGCCTCGATATCCCGGCTGGAGAACAACATCGCCGACCCCTCCTACTACGAGCGCGATCCGGCCTCGTTCCAGAAGACCATCGCCGCCCTCGACAAGGAGCGGGTAACGCTCGCGGCGCTGGAAGAGGAGTGGCTCGAGCTGGAGATGCTGCGGGAAGAGATGGAGGGGTGAGCGGCAATCAACGCCGCCTCGCTGCCGTAACCGTACAATGCGCATATACGCATGTTGCGGAGGCCATCATGCGCAAGATAGCCGCGAACGCGGTTCGTCAGCCGGCAAATCTGTCGATCGATTCACAGATCATGAAGGAAGCGAAGGGGCTCAATGTGAACGTCTCGCGAGCCGCCGAAGCCGGGATAGCCGAAGCGGTCGCCGCCGAGAAAACGCCACTATGGAAGCTTGAGAACCGCGCCACCATGGATGCTTGGAACGACTATGTCGACAAGCATGGCGTTCCGCTGAAAGAACATCGGCAGTTCTGATGTCACGCTACGACGTCTTCGCCGCCAGGCTGTTCCAAGGCTTCTGAGCCGACGACAGCCCTTCCTCATCCCGACGTTTTCGCCTGCCAGGCTTTCAGCGCCTCGTCGAACACCTTCTCGCCGGGAATGCCCTTTTCCATGGTGAGCAGGGCGCGGCGTCCGGTCTTGTAGACGACCGGAACGTCGATCCAGTCCTGGCCCCTGAGCAGCGTCAGATTGGCGTCCTCGTCAGCCTTGGTGTCGTTGAGAGCAACAAGGAAGAAGCCGTCTGCGATCTTGGCCGGGATGCCGATCAGCGGGCTGCCGGCATCCTGTTCGGAGCTCTTCATGGCGATGCGCAGGATGTTGTCGACGCCGCCGCCGTCAAACCCTTCCGGCGTCAGGAAGATCATCTCGATGATGTGGCTGGCCGGCAGCGTCTGGTCGGTGTTGCGCCTGATCGTCATGCGCAGCTGGATGTCCTTGCCCGGAATGGTCGCTTCGGCGCGGATCGCCGGTTCCGGCGGCAGGTCGCCGCCAGGCGATTCCTGCACCAGCGACCAGACGATGTTGCCGGGCTCGGCCGAGCCCTGCTGGGTGCTGGTGCGCTCTTCATAGAAGATCGCCTTCTGGCCGACCGGCAGCGCGGTTTCAGTCGGCGCGGCGGCCGGTGCGGCTGGCGCAGCGCCAGCGGCCGGTGCGGCGCCGGCTGCCGGCGCGGGCTGTGCGCCGGCGGCCGGTGTTGGCGGCGCAGCGGCCGCATCAGCCGGCGCGGCGGGTGCGGCAGCATCGGCGGGAGCGGCAGGTGCGGCAGCATCGGCCGGCGGCGTTGCACCGGGCGCGGGAACCGCGGGTGCGGCGGTAGCCGCTGCCGGCTGGCTGACTGGCGGCGGAGCGGCTGACGGCGGTGTCGTCAGCGCAGCGACGGATTCGCCTTCGCCAATGCCGCTTTGCCCGCCGGCCGGGCCGGGATCGGTCTCCTTGCCCTCGGGCGTCAGGCGCTGGGTGAACTTGGTCGCCTCGGCCGGTTCGCCGGCGCCCGCCGCCGGCGGCGCCGCCGCGGCGTCGGCGGCAGGCTTGGCCGGCTTCACCAGCGGCTCGGTGGTGACGGTCTTATCTCCGCCAAGACCGAGCATCGAGCCGAACGCGTCCTTGTTCAGCCAGATGCCGTAGCCACCGCCGCCGATCACCACGAGCACGGCGGCCGCGGCGATGAGCCCGCCATAGCTGCGCTTGCGCGCGGCGGGGCGCAGCCGCTGGAAAGTTTCGGCCGGCGCCGGCTCCTGGTCGTTGTCGAAGACCTCATCCTGGTCGTTCGGCACCGAGCTGTCCATGCCAGCCAGGGGGACATCGGTCTCGAATGGCGGCGGCGCTGGCGGCGCCTTCTGCCAGCCTGGCTCCGTCTTGGCGACGGGCGGCGCCGGCCGGAACGGTTCGGGCTTGGCGGGCTCCGGCCTGGCCGGTTCGGGTTTGGCGACGACAGGCTGCCGGACATGGCTCGGCTGGTTCTTGTTGCGGTCGATCGAGGAGAAGATGTGCTCCAGCTCGGCCAGCGGATCGGCCGCCGGCGCGCTTTTGGCATAGCCCCGTTCGACGCTGGAAATGGCATCCTCGAGAGTGCGCTTCTGCTGATCGGCGACCGACGGCGCCAAAGGCGGGACGTGGTCCGCAAGCTTCTTGGCGATTGTCGCCCGCGCCTTGTCATAGACCTTCGACCGCATCTCCGGCGTGTTCTCGCTGAGACTGTCGATCGTCTTTTTCAGAACGGTGATGAAATCTGCCATGCTTCAGTGGACCTGCATTTTGTTCCCGGGCCGGCCCCCGCAAATCAGCCGCTATGCCTGGAAAGGCTGAGAAACTAGTCTTGAAACGGATCGGTCACAAGTATCGTGTCATCCCGCTCCGGGCTGGTGGAAAGCAGCGCCACCGGCGCGCCGATCAGCTCCTCGATGTATCGGACATACTTGACCGCCTGGGCCGGCAGATCGTTCCAGCTGCGCGCGCCGGCGGTGGTGCCTTTCCAGCCTTCGAGCGTCTCGTAGACCGGCTCGACACGTGCCTGCGCGCCCTGGCTTGCCGGCAGATAGTCGATCGTCTCGCCATCGAGGCGGTAGGCGGTGCAGACCTTGATCTCGTCCAGCCCGTCGAGCACGTCGAGCTTGGTCAGCGCGATGCCCTTGATGCCGTTGACGGCCACCGCCTGGCGCACCAGCACCGCGTCGAACCAGCCGCAGCGGCGCTTGCGGCCGGTGACGACGCCGAATTCATGGCCGCGCGTGCCGAGGAACTCGCCGATCTCGTTCTTCTGCTCGGTCGGGAACGGACCTTCGCCGACACGCGTCGTGTAGGCCTTGGTGATGCCGAGCACATAGCCGATGGCGCCCGGACCGACGCCCGACCCGGCTGCCGCCTGGCCGGCGACGGTGTTGGACGAGGTGACGAACGGATAGGTGCCGTGGTCGATGTCGAGCAGCGTGCCCTGCGCGCCTTCGAACAGGATGCGCTCGCCGGCGCGGCGACGGTCGTCGAGAACCTTCCACACCCGGTCCATGTAGGGCAGGATGTCGCCGGCGACCGAGGTCAGCTCCTGCATGATCGCCTCATGCGTCGCTTCCGGGTGGCCGAGCCCGCGACGCAGCGCATTGTGATGCGTCAGCAGCCTGTCGACCTTCACGGGAAGCGTTTCCAAATCCGCCAGATCCATCACCCTGACCGCGCGCCGGCCCACCTTGTCCTCGTAAGCGGGTCCGATGCCACGGCGGGTCGTGCCAATCTTCGTCCCGGAATTGGAGGCGGCGTCCTCGCGGAATCCGTCCAGCTCGCGGTGCAGCGACAGGATAAGCGCGGTGTTTTCGGCTATTTTCAGGCGGTCCGGCGTCACCTCGACGCCTTGCGCCTTCAGTTTCGCCGCCTCGGCGACGAACGCGTGCGGATCGAAGACCACGCCATTGCCGATGATCGACAGCTTGCCCTGCCGCACCACGCCGGAGGGCAGCAGCGACAGCTTGTAGACCTTGCCGTCGACGACCAGCGTGTGGCCGGCATTGTGGCCGCCCTGGAAGCGCACGACGACGTCGGCCCGCTCCGACAGCCAGTCGACGATCTTGCCCTTGCCTTCGTCGCCCCACTGCGAGCCGACGACCACCACATTGGCCATGTTGCTTTTCCCTTGAGATGCCGACTTGCGGCTTGAAAACGACAGGCCTCTATAGCGTCAAGACCCGGCGAACGCGACCATTCTTTGCCGCCGAAAACGGCCAAAGGCATAAGAATTTTGCCTGCCGCGCCATTTGCCCGGGCGAGCGGGGCGCGATGCCGCGGCTTTGCTCCCGGGCGCTCCCGCCAAGCCGACGCCGGCACAAATGCAAGCGCCGCGCGGCTATCGCACGCGCGGCGCTGTCATGCAAACGGCGAGACTTCGTTCAGTCGGCGCCGACGTCGAACCGCAGGCGCTTCGCCGAGTCGATCGACTTGTGCGCCCGCACCTGCTCCAGGACCGTTTCCGGGAACGGCGCGTCGAGATAGAGCAGCGCGATGGCGTCGCCACCCGGCCGGTTGCGGCCAAGCTGGAAGTTGGCGATGTTGACGCCGTTCTCACCGCAGACCGTGCCGAGCAGGCCGATGATGCCGGGCGCGTCGGCATTGGTCGTGTAGAGCATGTCGCGGCCGACCTCGGCGTCGAGATTGATGCCCTTGATCTGGATGAAGCGCGGTTTGCCGTCCGAGAAGCAGGTGCCGGCGACCGACCGGGTCCTGTGCTCGGTGGTGACGGTCAGCTTGATGTAGCCGTCGAAGACGCCCGACTTGTCGCGCTTGACCTCGGCGACGATGATGCCGCGTTCCTTCACCATGATCGGCGCCGACACCATGTTGACGTCGGAGACCTGCGGCCGGATCAGGCCGGCAAGGGCCGCGCTGATCAAAGCGCGCGTGTTCATGGTCGCGGTCGAGCCGTCGAACAGGATCTCGACCTCCTTGATCGGATCCTCGGTGACCTGGCCGACAAAGGCGCCGAGCACCTCGGCGAGCTTGACGAAGGGCTTCAGCCGCGGCGCTTCCTCGGCGGTGATCGAGGGCATGTTGATGGCGTTGGAGACGGCGCCCTTGATCAGGTAGTCGGACATCTGCTCGGCCACCTGCAGCGCGACGTTCTCCTGCGCCTCGGTGGTCGAGGCGCCGAGATGCGGCGTCGCCACGACATTCTCCATGCCGAACAGTTCGTTGTTCTCGGCCGGCTCGACCTCGAACACGTCGATGCCGGCGCCCGCCACCTTGCCGCTCTTCAGCGCCGCAACCAGGTCGGCCTCGACGATCAGGCCGCCGCGGGCGCAGTTGATGATGCGCACGCCGGTCTTCATCTTGGCGATCGCCGCCGCGTCGATGATGTTGCGTGTCTTGTCGGTCAGCGGCGTGTGCAGGGTGATGAAGTCGGCGCGCGCGAAAAGCTCGTCGAGCTCGACCTTTTGAACGCCGAGCTCCTCTGCGCGGCTGTCCGACAGGAACGGGTCGAAGGCTATGACATGCATCTTCAGCCCGACGCCGCGCGTGGCGACGATCGAGCCGATATTGCCGCAGCCGATCACGCCCAGCGTCTTGCTGGTGATCTCGATGCCCATGAAGCGGTTCTTTTCCCACTTGCCGGCATGCGTCGAGGCATTGGCCTCCGGGATCTGGCGGGCGAGCGCGAAGATCATCGCGACCGCGTGCTCGGCGGTGGTGATCGAATTGCCGAAGGGCGTGTTCATCACGATGATGCCCTTGCGGCTGGCCGCCGGGATGTCGACATTGTCGACGCCGATGCCGGCGCGGCCGACGACCTTGAGATTGGTCGCGGCGTTGATCAGCTTTTCGGTGACCTTGGTGGCCGACCGGATGGCGAGGCCATCATACTGGCCGATGACTTCGGCGAGCTTTTCCTTGTCCTTGCCGAGATCGGGCAGATAGTCGACCTCGATGCCGCGATCCTTGAAGATCTGCACTGCGGTGGTTGAAAGCTTGTCTGAGACGAGAACGCGGGGCGCCATAGCGGCCTCCTTCGAATGAGATTGATCCGGTTGGGAATGGGCGGCCTTTGCGGGCCGCCCGCCAGAAACTCAGGCCGCTGCCTTCAGCGACGCCTTCTGCGCGGCAAAGGCCCAGTCGAGCCAAGGCAGCAGCGCCTCGAGGTCGGCGGTCTCGACGGTTGCGCCGCACCAGATGCGCAGGCCAGGCGGTGCATCGCGATAGGCGCCGATGTCATAGGCGACGCCGTCCTTGTCGAGCGCCGAGACCAGCCCCTTGGCGAAAGCCGCTTGCCCGTCGGCGTCGAGCGCCGCGACATCTGGATCTGTGAAGGAAAAACACGCCGAGGTGTTCGAGCGCGTCGCCGGGTCGACGGCGAGATGGCCGAGCCAGGATGATTTGGCGACGAACCGGTCGAGCACCGCCGCATTGGCGTCGGCGCGGGCGACCAGGGCGTCGAGGCCACCGATTGATTTCGCCCAATGAAGCGCGTCGAGATAATCTTCCACGCACAGCATCGACGGCGTGTTGATGGTCTCGCCCTTGAAGATGCCCTCGATCAGCTTGCCGCCCGAGGTGAGGCGGAAGATCTTCGGCAGCGGCCACGAAGGCTTGTAGGTCTCCAACCGCTCGACGGCGCGCGGCGACAGGATCAGCATGCCGTGCGCGCCCTCGCCGCCCAGCACTTTCTGCCAGGAGAAGGTGACGACGTCGAGCTTGGCGAAATCGAGCCTTTGCGCGAAGGCCGCCGAGGTCGCGTCGCAGATGGTCAGACCCTTGCGATCGGCGGGAATGAAATCGCCGTTCGGCACCCGCACACCCGACGTCGTGCCGTTCCAGGTGAAGACCACGTCGCGGTCGAAATCGATGCCGGCCAGGTCCGGCAGCGCGCCATAGCCGGCCTCGAACTTGCGCACGTCGGCGAGCTTCAGCTGCTTGACCACGTCGGTGACCCAGCCCGAGCCGAAGCTTTCCCAGGCGACCATGTCGACGCCGCGCTCGCCGAGCAGCGACCAAACCGCCATCTCGACCGCGCCGGTGTCGGACGCCGGCACGATGCCGATGCGGTAGTCGGCCGGAACCTTGAGGATGTCGCGCGTCAGCTCGATCGCCTGTTCGAGCTTGCTCTTGCCGATCTTGGCGCGGTGCGAGCGCCCGAGCGCGGCAGCTTTCAGCGCCTCGACCGACCAGCCGGGACGTTTTGCGCAGGGACCTGAGGAGAAATTGGGATTTGCCGGACGGAGTCCGGGCTTCGTAAGCGTCGTCATCGTGGTCTATCCTTCCAGATAGTGGCCCCTCGTTGGGGAGGGGTGGCCCACGGACGGCGATATGCGTTCAGGCTTCCGGCGTCAAGAGGAAAGTTTTTGTCGCTGGCGGGATACTCGCGCTGAGTCGGCAAGCAGCGGCCCGCAAAAGCAAACGGCGGGCCACGGACCCGCCGTCAAGAATCCTGCCCCGGCGGACCTACCAGAGATCGTAGCGCAGCCCGAGCTTGACCGTCTGGTAGTCGATACCCTTGTGGATGTTGAAGGCGCCGCTGTCAAAGGCCACGTATTTGGCGCTCGGCACCGAGAAGTACTCGTAGCCGAGATCGACCGAGAGGTTCTTGCTCACCTGATAGGAGAACCCGGCGCCGATCGAATAGGCGAGGTTGAATTTTGCTTCGGAATCCTCCGATCCCTGGTAACCCGCCGGATCATCGCAGGTGAAGCCGCCGCCGCCCGACGAATCCGGCGCGATCTCGACGCAATTGCGCTCGCCCTGGGTCTTGAAATACTTGTTGTAGGCGACGCCGATGCCGCCGCCGACATAGGGCGTGATGCCGACATAGGTGCCGAGGTCGACATAGCCATTGGCCATCACGCTGTAGCCCTTGTTGGTGGCGCGGTTCGTGGCCACGCAGTCTTCCGTATCCGGGGCCGTGCCGATGATGATGACGCCGCCGGGCCCGATCGTCACCGTATTGGTGTGGCCGGCGCAGCCGTCCGGCACCACTGCGTGGTCGCCGAACTTGTTGGTCGGCAGGATGCCGCCATTGAGTTCGACCCTGAGGAAGTCATTGAGGTGGTAGCCCATGCCGATGCTGCCCGTGAACAGGCTGCTGTCGTTGGTGAAGCTGGTCGCTCCGCTCGCCGAGATCTGATGCTCGAACGGATGGCTGAACGCGTAGCCGATATCGCCGCGCAGATACCATCCCGAGCCGACCTCGACCGGCACGTAGTCCGGCGCCTGGTCGACATAGATCGGCGGATCGTAGTCGGCCGGCAGCGCCTGCGTCACCGGCATCAGCACGATGGCGGCCAGCGCCAGCGCAATACGCGATTTGAATACCATGTCCCCGGCTCCCGAACTTGGCGCGCGCCGCAAGCGCAGCACCGTTTTTCAAGGAGCATTGTTAACCATAGTGGTTAAGTGCCGGTTAAGGATAACAGAGCGTTAGCGAATTGATTTCGAAGAGCTTTCGACCTGACTTTTCTTGCAAACGAAAAACCGCCCGGCAAGGTCGGGCGGCTGAGGAACTTCTCGAATATTCAGGCGCTTACTTGGTGTAGATCGGCTCCGGCTCCGGAACATAAGGCTCCGGCGGCGGGGCGCAGTCGGACCTGCCGAACTGGTAGCGCAGGCCGCCGCGCACTTCGTGCACGTCGATGCCGCGGTCGTAGCCCGGGCCGACGTTGCTGGTCGCCTCGTAGTCGAACATCTTGCCGCCGTTGATGTGGCTGTAGCGATAGCCGACGTCCAGCTTGACGCGGTCGGTCAGGCAGTAGGACGTGCCGGCCATAAGGGCATAGGCGAAGCGCCAGCCCTTGCCGCCGCGATGGAAGAAATCGCCGTCGGCGTCGCTGTTGTGCAGCGTGTCCCACTTCACCCAGGCACCGCCGATACCGGCGCCGACATAGGGCGTGAAGCCGTGCCAGGTGCCGATATCGACATAGGCATTGGCCAGGAGCAGCAGCGCCGAATAGGACGAGGTGTCGGTCGACACGCAAGGCGTGCCAGGAGCGGGCGTGTTACAGAAGCCGCTGGTCGAGCCGCGGAACTTCGAGCCGAACATCCAGTCGCCCGTCAGGTCGGTGCGGAAGTGCTGGTTGATCTGGTAGCCGACGCCGGCGCCGGCGGAGAAGGCGCCCTTCAGCTTGCCGCTGTCGAAGCTGCCGGGGATCTGCGGTGCCGCGCCATAGGTGATATAGTCGCCGCCGCCGAAACGCGACCAGTGATAATCGATGTCGCCGCGGATATACCAGCCGCCGACGTCGACGGGCTGCTCGTAGGTGACCGGCGGCGGCGCCGCTTCGACCACTGGCGGTTCCGCGAGATCGGCGGCAAGCGCCGGTCCGGCCACCCCCGCGAACAGCGCGGCAAACAGTGCCATTCTTGCTGTATTGAACATGCTTGTCACCCCTAAGAAGCCTCGGAACAACGAATCCGCCCGAATGCGATTGACCTCGGGTGTGGATAATGAATTGCAAAGGTTAAAAGCCGTTTAACCGTACCGATTAACTACGAATCTATACAATTTTAGAGCGAACTGCTCGCCCGGCCGGCCCGGCCTTGCCGAGGCGATTGCGCAAAAAAGCCCGCCGGATGGCGGGCTTCGCGAATTCGGCGGCCGTGCGCGCTCGGATCAGGCGGCGCTGCGGGTTTCCGAAATGATGCCGACGAGATCGTTCACGACAGCCTCGACCAGCTGCGGGTCGTCGCCCTCGGCCATGACGCGGATCAGCGGCTCGGTGCCGGAGGGGCGGATGACCAGGCGCCCGGCCTTGCCAAGCCGGTTGCGCGCCTCCTCGATCGCCGCCTTGACCGGCGCTTCCTCGAGCGGCTTGCCGCCGGCGATGCGGACATTCTTCAGAAGCTGCGGCACCGGCTCGAACTTCTTCGACAGCTCGCTGACCGGCCGGTTCTGCCGCTTGATGCAGGCCAGCACCTGCAGCGCCGAGACCAGCCCGTCGCCGGTGGTCGAGAAATCGGAGAGCACGATGTGGCCCGACTGCTCGCCGCCGACATTCAGCCCATGCGCGCGCATGTGCTCGACGACATAGCGGTCGCCGACCTTGGTGCGGTGCAGCTGCAGCTTCATGTCGCCGAGGAAGCGTTCCAGGCCGAGATTGGACATCACCGTCGAAACGACGCCGCCGCCGGCCAGCCGCCCGCTCTGGTGCCAGGACTCTGCGATCAGCGCCATGATCTGGTCGCCGTCGACGATGGTGCCGTTCTCATCGACGATCACCACCCGGTCGGCGTCGCCGTCGAGCGCGATGCCGATATCGGCGCGCACCTCATGCACCTTCTTCTGCAGGCCGGCCGGATGGGTCGAGCCGCATTCCTTGTTGATGTTGAAGCCATTGGGCTCGACATTGATGGCCACGACCTCGGCGCCGAGTTCCCACAGCGCCTCGGGCGCCACCTTGTAGGCGGCGCCGTTGGCGCAGTCGACGACGATCCTCAGGCCCGACAGCGACATCGAGCGCGGCAGCGTGCGCTTGGCGAATTCGATATAGCGGTCATGCACGCCGTCGACGCGCTTGGCGCGGCCCAGCCCGTCGGAATCGGCAAGCGCCAGATCGATGTCCTTGTCCAGCATGCCCTCGATGCGCTCCTCGATCTCGTCGGAGAGCTTGTAGCCGTCAGGGCCGAACAGCTTGATGCCATTGTCGTAGTAGGGGTTGTGCGAGGCCGAGATCATCACCCCAATATCGGCGCGCAGCGAGCGCACCAGCATGGCGACGGCCGGCGTCGGGATGGGACCGAGCAGGAACACGTCCATGCCGGCGGCGCACAGGCCCGAGACCATGGCGTTTTCGATCATATAGCCGGAAAGCCGGGTGTCCTTGCCGAGCACGACACGGTGGCGATGGCTGCCGCGCTGGAACGAAAGGCCGGCGGCCATGCCGACCCTCATGGCGACTTCCGCCGTCATCGGAAACTTGTTGGCGCGTCCGCGAATACCGTCGGTGCCGAAATACTGCCCTGCCATGCGTTCCCTGATCCCCGTCGGTTTTTCAGCCGCTCGTATTGCCACAATTGAGCCGCACCCGAACATCACATTTCGTGATTATATATTACCATTCCTTAGAAAATCATTGTTGCGGGCCGTGCAAGCGATTCGACAGTCTATCATGGCGGTCCTTCTTGCGGGAACGACCAGGCGTTGCAGCTCCATGGGGTCCGGAATCGCCCGCCAGACCTTGCTCGAGGGCATCTGAGCGCAAGGATTCCATCACCTTATCGGGAGCAACACAGTTTGTGAGGGTGTCCGCGCCGCTGGCATCTGGCGCGGGCGGGCGTTGAGGGCTATTGGTTTCGCAAAGGGACAACCTATGGGCGGCAGCAACGGAGAAAACGCCATGCTCATCCACCGACTTGCAACCTTGACGGGATTAGCCGTCGCAACCCTGTTCCTGGCGGCGCCGGCCAATGCGCTGACCATGGCCGAGTGTAGCACCAAGTATAACGCGGCCAAGGACGCCGGAACACTTAACGGCCAGACATGGAACCAGTTCCGCAAGGCTGAATGCGGCACCGACGCGGCGGCAACGACCGCCGAGACCAAAGCCGCCAAGAAGACGGCGAAGGCGAGCGATGCGGCCAAGACCGACACCAAGGCCGCCGCTGCCACCGACGACAACGCGGCCAAGGGCCTGACCGCCAAGGAATGCAGCACCAAATACCAGGCCGCCAAGGCCGCCGGCACGTTGAACGGCATGAAGTGGAACGACTTCCGCAAGACCGAGTGCGGCGCCGGTGCCACCGCCGCTGCTGCCGACGCCAAGCCCGCCAAGACGACCAAGGCGGCGGCCGCGACCGAAGAACCCGCCAAGGGCCTGACCGCCAAGGAATGCAGCGCCAAATACCAGGCCGCCAAGGCCGCCGGCACGCTGAACGGCATGAAGTGGAACGACTTCCGCAAGGCCGAATGCGGCCCCGGCGCCACCGCCGCGGCGGAACCCGCCAAGGCAACCACCAAAGCCGCCGCCGCTGAAGGCGGCAAGGGCCTCAGCATGGCCGATTGCAGCGCCAAGTATCAGGCGGCCAAGACCGCCAACAAGCTGAACGGCATGAAGTGGAACGACTTCCGCAAGGCAGAGTGCGGCGCTGCCGCGGACGACGACGACACGGTGCCGGCTCCGACCGAGGCGACCTACACCAGCGAGCCCGAGAAGCCCACCGTTGCCGCTCCCAAGGGCGTGAAGTTCCCGACGGCGATCTCCAAGAAGTATGCCAGCGAGACGCCGGGCAAGGGCCGCATGCACACCTGCCTCGAGCTCTACTACGCCAACAAGGACGCCAACACGCTGAATGGGCTCAGGTGGATCCAGAAGGGCGGCGGCTTCTACAGCCTCTGCAATGCCAAGCTGAAGAGCTGATTTCGCTTCGTTTACGGCTGACGAAGGCCCGCGAACCGTAAGGTTCGCGGGCCTTTTTCTTTGTTGGGGGTATTTGAGCGAGTACGGCGCATTTGAGCTGGCCAGCGGATATTCCTCAGGCGTTGGCGCTGCCCCTCACCTGCCTGCCGGCATCCTCTCCCCGTATAGTGACGGGGAGAGGGGCGCTCTCATCGCCGGTCTCGCCAATCGCTAACGTTTCAGGAAAGGCGACGAGGTTGCGGCCAGTGTCCAGCCGATAGATGGGTAACAGAATGGACCGGATACATAGGTAACAGTTCTCCCCCTATGAGTCCGCTGCAGCGCCAAGCGGATTGGTTGGCGCGGCGCTGCAGCGGACAAGCGTCATACGCCT
>NZ_SRUX01000188.1:0-330 GCF_004791545.1 Mesorhizobium sp. M4B.F.Ca.ET.214.01.1.1 | reverse complement strand
GGAAGGCCTGAGGAAATCCTTTGGCCAGAACGAGGTGCTTGGCGGCATCTCGGTCGACTTGTTTGCCGGCGAGGTGACCGTGCTGATGGGCGCCAACGGTGCTGGCAAGTCCACCCTGGTCAAGATCGTCAGCGGGGTCTATTCGCGCGGCAGCGGATGCATTCGGCTTGCCGGTCAGGGCTTCGACCCGCAGACACCCGCCGAAGCCATCCGCGCCGGGGTCGTCACCGTGCACCAGAACATCAATGACGGCGTGGTGGCCGATATCGACGTCGCTACCAACCTAACGCTGGACCGGCTGAGCGGCAAGGGCGCATCGCTGCTGTTCAA
>NZ_SRUX01000187.1:0-330 GCF_004791545.1 Mesorhizobium sp. M4B.F.Ca.ET.214.01.1.1 | reverse complement strand
TGGCGGCCGAGGCGATGCCGGGCCGCGCCAGCGGGAATTCGACCTGCCAGAAGGCCTGCCAGCGCGTGCAGCCGTCAATTTGCGCGGCTTCGGCCAAATCCTTCGGCACCTGGCGGAAGAAGCCGTCGATCAGCCAGATGGTAAAGGGGATGTTCAGCGCCACATAGACTAGGATCATGCCGAAATGCGTGTCAATGATGCCGAGCCGCGCATAGACGAAGAAGAGCGGCAGCGACATGGCGATGCCGGGAACGGTGCGGGTCAGCATCAGGCCGAGGAACATGCCTGACTTGCCGCGGAAGCGGTAGCGCGCGAAGGCATAGCCGCCGG
>NZ_SRUX01000186.1:0-330 GCF_004791545.1 Mesorhizobium sp. M4B.F.Ca.ET.214.01.1.1 | reverse complement strand
CGCTGGCCGCCCGAGAACTCGTGCGGATAGCGATCGACGTGCTCCGGCCGCAAGCCGACCGAGACGGCCAGTTCGGTTGCGCGCCCGATCAGTTGTTTGCGGGTGTAGCCAATGGCGCCGAGCACGAGACCGGTGGGCAATTCGCGCAACGCCACCCGCCACCAGTCACGAAGGCCGATCTCGCGCAACGCCAGCGCCCGGATGACCAACGAGGTAGCCTGTGAGCCGGAATTGCCGCCGGAGCTCATGATCAGCGGGATGAACAGCGTCAACACGATCGCTTTCTCCAGCTCGCCCTCGTAGCTTTGCATCGCATTGGCCGTCAGCATC
>NZ_SRUX01000185.1:0-330 GCF_004791545.1 Mesorhizobium sp. M4B.F.Ca.ET.214.01.1.1 | reverse complement strand
GTGCTCTTCCGATCTCGCAAATGGCCATATCAGGCACTCGTCGCCTTCGTAGGCAAGCACCACCTCATCGAGATATCGACGGGGATCGCCGTTTGGCGTCCGACCTGCGAGAGGATCGCCATTTCGCCTCCATCGGCCGTAATGAGCAAGGCACCATCCACGTCCGCGAGCGGGCTTCGCGCAGCCATCAATCGCGCAGGTTGCCACCTGACTGTTGTTCACCTTGGTGACGACGCTCATCATGCGTCCTCACCTTCTGGGCCTTCCGCCCTATTTTGCCGGCCAGCCACAATATCAGCCAGCCTAACCAGCGCCGGATGGGCATTCGTT
>NZ_SRUX01000184.1:0-332 GCF_004791545.1 Mesorhizobium sp. M4B.F.Ca.ET.214.01.1.1 | reverse complement strand
CTAAATCTAAATAGGTGAATATAGTTTATAGGTAGTTATTATAACTTTGATCTGCTTTTTAATATTTAAATTAATTTAATATCTTTATTGCTATTTATGTTATACATTCGATTATATTACAAATAAATAACCAAGGAGATTATATATGGATTACAAAAAAGAAATCAATAAAATAGGTTGGAACTTAAAAGAAGTAGAAAATAGAATCGAAAGTTTAATAGATGATGGATTTATAAGTTCAAAAGAAAATGACAATGAAAATATAGAGAATCTTATTGAAAAAGAAAGTGATAACTCTACACTAAATGAATTTTTAAATAAATAAAAAACCT
>NZ_SRUX01000183.1:0-333 GCF_004791545.1 Mesorhizobium sp. M4B.F.Ca.ET.214.01.1.1 | reverse complement strand
GGACAGGAACGCCGTCATGCCAGCCACCACACGGCGAGCGCGCCTACAAGGAGCAGCGCGCCGATGACCCAGGGCAAAGCCTGGCGTAGCAGTTCGGTGAAGACCTCGACCATTTTGTAACCTCATTTCGACCAGTGGAATCTGTGGGCGAGCGCATACCAAGCCTCGGCGGCGAGGCTGAGCGCCAGGCCGACGGCGGTTTCGAGCGCCATCTGGATATCGGGATCGGCAGACAGCGCCGCCGCATCGCCGGCGCCGAGAAGGCCGCGTGCGACGAGGACGCCGGCGCCATAGCGCAGGACGATGCGGATGATGACGGAAATCATTTGCAGA
>NZ_SRUX01000182.1:0-333 GCF_004791545.1 Mesorhizobium sp. M4B.F.Ca.ET.214.01.1.1 | reverse complement strand
TGCCGCTCGCCTCGCCGAGGTCATGGAGCGGCCGGCACGTTTCCTAGCTTATATTTGCCGGCGAACCGGTCGCCCGCAGCCGATGCATCCTCGTAGCTGGATTCTTTTGAAAGACCGAGCGAGCACCTCAGCAGCGGAGCTTCCCTGCCCACTTGTGGCGCGAGCGTACGGAATGCCGCGATCACGCGGCCCGCGTCTTCTTCGTAACCCAGTAGGGCACGACCGATGACGCCGTTCTGACGCCAGGAGAACTTACCTTCGCCGACGAGCAGAAACGGATCGGTGAAAAAGTCCAGCGGAACGCGAAAGATTTCGACGGCGCGAACGAGTTCC
>NZ_SRUX01000181.1:0-333 GCF_004791545.1 Mesorhizobium sp. M4B.F.Ca.ET.214.01.1.1 | reverse complement strand
ATCATTTATAATATATTTAAATAGGTTTTTGATGCCACATCACATATAATGTGTAAAGAACAAGGAATGCGTTAATTTTAGTAGTTAACAGGGTAAATATATAGTAAAAGCATTATTATTTTATCGATAAAAGTAAGGAGGGACGCAAAATGTGGATTGTTTCAATATTACTCATTATCGTTGGTATTGTGTTGCTCATCATAAATAAACGCACACCTAAAAATGAAGGTGTCGGCAAAAAACAAAGTTTAGTAAGCTCTGGCGTTGTCTGTTTAATCATTGGTATTTTTGGATTTATAGGTCAGATTATTAGATCAATTATATAAAATTTAA
>NZ_SRUX01000180.1:0-333 GCF_004791545.1 Mesorhizobium sp. M4B.F.Ca.ET.214.01.1.1 | reverse complement strand
GTTGACCTGGTCAGGCGAGACTAGCGCTGCAAAAACGAGGACCACAAAAAATGGCTTCCGTCCGTGGCGAGCGAGCGATGCCTGACAGATGACCCCCTTGGAAAAGAGGCCTTCCGGTAGCGAAGTAGTTCCAGAGGCAAAGCTGGAGTTCAGACGGTTTGACAAAGATATTAACCGGAGCGTTCGCTAGTGCTCGTGCGGGCACGGCTCGACCCAGACAAACACTCCGTTTGGTTGTAATTATCTCCTTGCATCCAGATTAATCGCTCAGTTTCCGCGTCAGAAATCCTCGCCTCAGCGCAGCGCTAGGATCTCGTTCGGCGCAATCTAAGC
>NZ_SRUX01000179.1:0-333 GCF_004791545.1 Mesorhizobium sp. M4B.F.Ca.ET.214.01.1.1 | reverse complement strand
GGAGCAAGTGGTGGAGTTACTTATAAACCACAGATGAGTAAAGTAGAAGCAAGTGAAGTCGTAGATGAAGTCATCGAACTTCTACAAGAAAAGGACAGACTTTTACCAGGTGGTTATTTATTCTTATCAGATTTAATGGGAAATCCTACTTTATTGAATAAGGTTGGAAAATTAATTGCAACGCGTTATATGGATCAAGAGTTGGATGCGATTGTAACTATCGCTACAAAAGGTATCTCACTAGCAAATGCAGTAGCGAATGTTTTGAATTTACCAGTAGTAGTGATAAGGAAAGATAATAAAGTAACCGAAGGCTCTACGGTTTCTATCAAC